>CALAGR010000338.1 GCA_937891735.1 uncultured Pseudomonadota bacterium
CCCGGCGGGCGTGGCCCCGGGCGGCGATCCCGGTTGCCCTGGGCGGGGTGGCGGCGGCGGTGTGGGTGGTGGGCTCACGCCAGGCGGACGTGGCGGCGGTGGGGGTGGCGTCCCTGCTGGATGCGCTGTGGTACGAGCCGCTGCTGGCGTCGCTGCAGCTCGGCTGGCAGCTGCCGGTGGTGGGTCGGCTGTGGCCCCTGGTGCCCGAGCCGCTGGCGGGTGTGGTGGCGCCGGCGCTGGGCCTGCTCCTGATGGCCTCCCCTCGGACTCGATCCCTGGGGGCCGCGGTGCTCGGCACCCTGGCGCTGCCCCTGGCCGACGGCGCCGCGGTCGGCTTCCTGCCCTCCCCGGTGCTGGCGTGGACGGTGGGCACCACCCAGTCGGCGATGGCCGCGGCGGTCGTGGCGAGCCTCGTGGGGGCGGTGGTGCTTCTTCGGGTCCCCCGGCGCGTGGGGCTCGTGGTGGGCGCGGTGCTCGTCCTGTCCCTGATTCGCGGAGTGCTCCTGATGGACGCGCGCCGCCTGGACGCGGCCGCCGACTCCCGGATCCAACGGGTGCTCGCGGTGCAGTTGCTCATTCCCGCGGCTGCCCACACCGACATCTCGCCGATCCTCGTCGGTCCGGTCTCGGCGCTCTCGGAGCCCATGAAGGGCGGCAAGTGGCTTCCCGAGCTGCCTGCGTCCCGGCGTCGTCCACCAGGGCCCCGCGACCTGGTGGCTCGGACCGTGGGCCGCGTCCAGGGGGCGCCGGAGGGCATGGACGGAGCCCTGTGGCAGGCCGCGGTGCATCGCTGCGAGCTGTGGCTGGGGCTGCCCCGGGATCGGGACGGGCCCTGCGGACGGCACCCCCGGGTGTCGAGCGAGCCGCAGTCGGGCTGGGGCTGCTCCCTGGACGTGCGCAGTGACTCCTGGCACCCGCGCTGCCCGCCGCGGCCCCCCGCGAGGACGGCGTCCCAGACCCGGGACCCCCGGGCGCTTCCCTGGGCGCTCGTGGCGGTGCTCAGCGTCGCCCTGAGCCTGCGGATCGCCGGCTACGGGGGCTCGCGGCGGTCGAAGACGTAGCGCTTGTCCTGCACCCGCACGTTCGGAGGCACCCCCGTGGCCTCGAAGAGGTCCCAGCCCTGGGCGAGGTTGGCCCAGAAGGCGGACCACTCCCCATCGCCGTGGGCGGCGAGGTTCTGCGCAGACATGGCGAACGGGAAGACGTGCACCTGCACATGGGGCTGGCCGGCTTCGAACGCCCGCTGCATCAGCGTCCAGACCTGCTCGATGACGGGATCGGTCATCGCGTAGCAGCCGATCGACACGCAGTCGCCGTGCACCATGAGCCAGCTCCCGGTGCGGTCGTGGGCCCGGTCGTAGCGGTTGGGGTAGCCCAGATCGAAGCTGAGGTGGAAGCTGCTCAGGGGGTTCATGCGCCCTGGTGGCACGAAGTAGAACCCCTCGGGGGCCTGCTGGTCTCCCTGCGCCTGCTTGGGCCCCAAGGAGCCGGAGAAGGCGCAGATGGGCCAGGTGCGGAACAGCTCGAAGCGGCCCTCGTCCGCCTGGATCCAGGCCTGCAGCTCGCCCTCTTCCTTCAGGAGCCGCAGAAAGACGGGCGCGCCCAGGTGCAGCCCGGCCCGCTCCAGGTCGGAGCTCAAGTCGGCCTGCACCCGGTCTGCCGCGGCGCGCGAACGGGCCGAGGAGGGCACGTCCCCCGCCCTCGCCAGGGCGACCGGGCCCAGGACGAGCAGCGCAAGCAAGGCGGCGCGGGTGGCGGTCGTTCGTGCGGTCACTGGGTCACTGACCGGACCTCGGATCCGGGGTTCCCCGAAGAAGGGGTGCTTCCGACCGCTACCGGACGATGCTCAGCTGCCGCCGCGTGGACACGTCGGGGTACACCACCGTCTCGCCGTCGGGCCAGCGCACGGCAAGATCCACGGTCTCCGCCTCGTTGAGGCCCAGCCGCACGGTGGGCGGGCCGCCGCTCATGGTGCCCACGTTGCCGGCGCCGATCTCGCGCATCACCAGGGGAGTGCCCTGTCCGGTGGCGATGATGCGCGCGCCGACGCCGAAGCGGTTGGCGGACGTCGAGTCGCGCAGGGACACGCTCAACCAGGCCCGGTCGCTGCAGCCGGAGCGCAGGATCCGCGGCCCCTGGTCCAGGGAGAAGGTGATGAGCTCGGCGAAGCCGTCCTCGTCCAGATCCACGGCCAGCGCCGTGCGGTTCCAGGCGGGGTCGTCGGCGCCCACGGCCGGCGCGATGTCGGTCCATGCGTCGCCATCCCTCCGCCAGAGCTGGTCCGCCATCTCGAGCCGGTTCGACGTCATGTTCGGGCCGTGATCGCCCGCCTTCGTCTGCATGTAGCCGAAGGCGGAGTACAGCTCGAGCTCGCCGTCGTTGTCGTGGTCGAAGAAGAGGGTGCCCCAGGAGATGTCGCCGGCGCTGCCGTCGCTGAACGCCTCCACCTGCAGCGACACGTCCGTGAAGGTCCCGTCGCCCCGGCTGCGCAGCAGCAGGGTGGGCCCCGCGTCCGACACGTGCAGGTCGAAGTCCCCGTCGTTGTCCATGTCGCCGATGGCGAGGCCCATGGCGAGCATGCCGACGTCCGCGCCGGATCCGGGAGAGGCCTGCAGCGTGCCCTCGTCATTCGCGAAGAACCGGTTGGGCTGCCCCATCATCCCGCCCATGCCGCCGTCGTTGACGACGTACAGGTCCTGCCAGCCGTCGTCGTCGGCGTCGAACCAGCCCCCGACGAAGCCCTGTCCGGCCAGTCCGCTCGGATACAGGGTCGACGCGACGTCGGTGAACCGGCCGCTGTCGCCCTGGATCCAGAAGGCGTCGGGGTCGTTGGGGAAGTCCTGGCCCGGCCCGGCGCTGCCCGGCGAGTGGGCGGCCACGTACAGATCCAGGTCTCCGTCCCGATCCGGGTCGGCCCAGGAGCCGTTGAGCTGGTTGCCTTGCCCCTGCACCCCGAGCTCGCCGGTGACGTCGGAGAAGTTGCCTTGCCCGTCGTTCTCGAACAGGAAGCCGCGCCCGTAGGTGCCGAACCACAGGTCGAGGTCGCCGTCGCCGTCCACGTCCGCGGCGCTGCCGCCGTTGGAGTGCAGGCCCAGCAGGTCCACGCCCAGGTCCTGGGCGGCCACCGCCTCGAACTCGAGATCGCCGCGGCCGAAGTGGAAGCGCGGAGCCTCGCTGTAGTCGGTGAACACCAGGTCGAGGAGCCCGTCCCCGTCGAGATCCGCGACGATGAGGCCACCCGTCATCTCGAACTGGACGGACGTGAGGCCGACGTCCCCCGGCTGTCCCTCCGGCGGGCTCGGCACGAATCCCACGCCGGCGCGCTCGGTCACGTCGACGAAGCCCGGCAGGTCCGGATCGGCCACGGGGTCCGCGCAGGTGCGCTGGGGGCCGAGGGTCAAACCCTGGGGGACAGGCTCGGGCGTGGGCTCATCGAGCGGAACGCAGCCGGCCAGCAGGGTGATGATCGTCAGGGCGGAGAGTCTCATGGGCCCACTCAACGTAGCAGTGGCAGGCCCCTCTGACCCGTGCTGACTGCGCTCCCTGACTGAAGAGCCCAGAGTCGGGCGTACAGACCATCCTCGGTCAGGAGCTCGGCGTGGGTGCCGCTCTGCACCGCCCGCCCATCTTCGAGGACCACCACCTTGTCGGCGTCCTGCGCCAGGCTCAGCCGGTGGCTCACCACCAGGGTCGTGCCGCCGGTCCGACGTCGGGCGGACAGGGCCTGCACCACGAGCTGGTCGCTCTCCCAGTCCAGGGCCGCGGTGACCTCGTCCAGCACGAGCAGGGCCGGCTGCCGAAGCAGCGAGCGGGCCAGCCCGATCCGCTGTCGTTGTCCCTGGGACAGGCGCACCGCCCGGTCCCCCAGCTCCGTGTCCAGGCCCTGGGGGAGGCTGCGCACCCAGTCCCCCAGGCCCACCTCGTCCAGGGTCGGCCACAGCGCCACGTCCTGCAGGTCCGGCGCGAGCCACCGCAGGTTGTCGCGCAGGGAGCCGCTGAAGAGGGCTGGCTCCTGGGTGACGAGGGCGACCGACTCCCGCCACTGGGCAGGATCGAGCTCCTCGACAGAGATCCCGTCCAGGGTCAATCGCCCGCTGGTGGGCCGCTGGAAGCCGAACAACAGGTCGATGAGGGTGGACTTGCCGACGCCCGACGGCCCCACCACGGCGACCGTCTGGCCCGCCTCGATCCGCAGGCTCAGCCCCTGCAGCACCGGTCGGTCCCCGTAGGAGAAGTCCAGGTCCTCCACCCCCACCGCGCCTCGCAGCGGCCCCGGGAGCTTCAGGCCTCCGCCCATGGGAGCGGGGGCCGGGGCGTCGAGGATCTCGAACACCCGCGCGATGGACGCGGCCGCCTTCTGCAGGTTCAGGTACGTGCCCGCGAGCCCCTGCAGGGGGCCGTACAGCCGCTGCTGGAACATCGAGAACGCGACCAGGTCTCCGAAGCTCATCTTGCCCGCGTCCATCAGGGCGATCCCGGCCACCATCACGGCGAGCAGGTTGCCCATGACCAGCAGGCGGAACCCGCCGGCGGAGCCCGCGTCCCACAGCTTGAACCGCAACACCGAGCGGATCAGCGCCTCGTTGTGGCTCACGAACCGCGCGGCTTCGCGCTCCTGCAGCCCGTGGGCGCGCACCGTGCGCAGGGCGGACATGGACTCCAGCAGGTGGTGGCTGACGTCGGCGCTGCGCTCCCGGATCCGCAGCGAGTAGCGCCGCACGATGGGCCGCATGATCCGCAGCAGGATCAACGCGGCGGGCACGAACGCCGCCCCGATGAGGAGCAGCCACGGCTGCAGCCACGTCAGGGCCGACACCACCCCCACCAGGGTGATGATCGAGCCCACGATCTGCATGAGCGTGCCCGTGGCCACCCGCTGCAGCTCGGCGATGTCGCCGCCCATGCGGGACAGGATGTCGCCCAGGCGCTTGCGGGCGAAGTACGCGGGTCCCAGGGCCTGCAGATGCCGAAACGCGGCCAGGCGCAGATCGACCAGCACGCGGCTCGTGACCCAGGTCTGCAGCCAGCCCGACGCCCCGCTGAGCACCACCCCGGCGGCGGTGGCGGCGAAGATCCCGACCGTCAGGGGCACCAGGAGCTCCCGTCGCCCGGCGTCGATCACGTCGTCCACGATGGAGCGCATGAGCCACGGGTAGACCAGCGACAGGAAGATGCCGATGGTCATCGCGCCCACGAGCACCAGCTCGGCCCGCCAGTAGGGCAGCAGCCAGCGGAACACACGGCCCCAGGGGATCGGCGTGCGCTCGGTGACGTCGCTGTCGGAGGGGCGCTCCTTGTCGGGGCGCACCGCCCCGGGCATGAACCCCGGGGGAGGGGAGGTTGCGCTCACGAAGACCGCCGCTCGGGCCTGGGCCCGCGGGGACGCGAGGGCATCGGGACGAGGCTGCGGTCCCGCGCCGAGCGGTAATAGCAGGAGTACCCGGCGGCGCAGCCCCGGGGATCGCCCCGCAGCTCGACGGCCCGGCGCTTGACCTCCCTGGCCTGCTCCCGCCCGAGCTCCAACGCCGAGTCTCGGATGTAGCGAACCGCCTGGATCGAGCGCAGCTTGCGGAAGAGCGACGCCTCGCGACCGACGATCTTGCCGCTCGTCACGCCGATGTCGATGAGCTCGGGGATCGCGCACAGCCCGCACGGCCCCAGGGGCATCTGCAGCTTTCCCTCGCCGTGGCCGCGGTTGCCCAGGTGGCGCAGGAACTCCCGGTGCTCATCGAGCAGGAAGTCCCAGCGAGCGCGCTCCTCGGGGTCCGTCAGCAGCGCGCCGTCCTGGTCGTCGCGGGTGACCGACACCTCCCACGGCGTCATGCAGTACACCCCGAAGCCCGGCATGGTGTGGGTCGTCGAGCAGAAGCCCTCCTCGAAATAGCAGTTGTCGTTGAGCAGGAAGACCTCGATGTCCACGTCGGGCACCGCGTCGCGGAGGCGACGGATCTCGGTCAGCTCCAGGTGGCGCGACAGGATCACCCGCGCGCACTCCAGGTCCTCGGCGAGGAAGCGGACCGCCTCGGCGTTCAGGGCCACCGTCACGGTCGACGCGAAGACCTGGACCTCCGGCACCCGCTCCCGCAGCAGGGCGATCAGGCCCGGATCCGTGACGATGAACGCGTCGATGGCGGCCGCGGCGCGGATCTCCGCCAGGTGGTCCACCAGGAACCCGGCCTGGGCGTCGGTATAGAACGGGGCGTTGACCGCCAGGTACAGGGGCAGCCCCGCCGTCGCCGCCGCGGCGTGCAGGCTCACGATCTGGTCGATGGTCTCCAGGTTCGCGGGCCCCGGACCCCGCCGGTTGGGCCACGCCCCGCGCCCCCAGCGGGCGTACCAGCCCTGGGGGAAGATGCCGGCGTACAGCTCGTCGGCGCCGGAGGCGGCCAGGGCCTCCACCTCGTCGGCGCCGGCGCAGGGGGTCAGGATGTGCACGCGCGGAGGGTAGCCTCCCGTCCGGCTCGGCTACTCGACGGGGCCCAGCTTCTTGAGCTCTTCGGCGAATTTGACGCAGGGATCCTCGTCGTCGAGGCGCGGGGTGAACCAGAGCACGTCCGCCTGCCCCGCGAAGTCGGCGGGGCTCACGCTCTGCCCCGTCCGGGGCACCTCGAGGAGCAGGATCGTGAAGGCGTCACCGGGTCGGTCCAGGAACATCGGCGCCCCCCGGTCGCGCCGGGCGTGGCCACCCCCGGCGATGAGGATCGCGGCCGGTCGCGGGACCTGTCGGGCCGCCGCTTCGGGCACCGACTCCTGCTCCAGGGCCCGGGCCATCCACGCGTCCTTGAGCCGCTGACCCAGCACCATGGCGGGCAGGATCGACGGCGGCGCCTGACCGCAGTGCACCTCCTGGATCTGCTCCTCGATCTCCAGGAGCATCTCCGCGGTGTACTCCCGCTCCAGTCGCAGGCCGAGCAGGGCCTGGGGATCGACGCTCTGCAGCCCCTTCATCATCGCGTCCTTGAGCCGAGCCCGGGCCGGAAGGGCGGGCACGATGCCGAGGCCACCCTCCAGCGACGCGGCGAACAGGCCCCGGTAGAGCGCGAAGTCCGGCCACCCCGACTCCGCCCAGCCCACCGCCTCCGCGAGCTGGTCGGCCTGCGCCTCGAAGGAGAGCCCGGGATCGGGCGGGCTGCCCAGCGAGGCCGACAGCGGCGTGGGGAGCTGGTCTGCGTCGTCCTCGTCGAGCATCTCGAACGCGATGACGGCGTCGGGCTGCGCCACCGCCGCGACGATCAGCGCCTGCAGCCGGTGGTGATCCGGGTTGTCGTGCTTCTCGCCGAGCAGCAGGTAGCGGTGGCGCCCCGCCTCGGTGAGCAGCGCGGCCTGGGTCATGGGCCGGCCCTCCGGCACGCTCCAGCGGATCCCTGCCAGGGCATGGTCCGCGCCGACCGGGCTCTCCCAGCCCCCAGGGAGCGCCGTGCGCTCGGCCCCCGCGAGACCCGGCCACGCCGCCAGCGGCTCGACCACGACGACGGGGCTCACCTCGGGCACAGGAGGGGACCGGTGGGTTGCGCAGCCCGCCAGGAGCGCGCAGCAGAGCAGGGAGTTCTTGGCGTCCAGGACATCCTCCTACATGGGCAGGTCGAGCTCGACCACCACCCGATCAATGGAACGCTCAGTCACGGCCCACTGGAGCGCTCGCTCCAGCGCGTCGGACTCGAGACGATAGAAGTGCGTGTTGCCCTTCTGGAAGAAGCGCGGGGCAGGGTCGGTCTTCGCCTCGGGCAGGTCGTTGCGCCGGCGGTTCAGCAACCGGGTCAACGGGATGAAGGCTCCTTCGGGCACGGGCAGCGCGTCCGCGTCCTCGCGCCGCGTCCAGGGCGCCCGCAGCGTCAGCGTGTAGCGGCGGCAGGGCGCGTCACACGCCAGGGGCGGCACGAGGCGCACCGATGCGGGCTTTCCGTACGCGTTCACGAGGCAGATCCGGCCGCTCGCCACCATCCCCCAGGGCAGGTGCACCTGGCAGGGCAGGCCGTCGTCCCCCAGCGGGGCCGCGCCCTGCAACGGCACATCGCTGGCCACCCGAGCCACCCCCAGGCGACGCAACAGCGCGCGGAACGAGGCGCTGCCGATGGAGCTGCCCTGCCACGCCGCGGGGGGCTCGTCGCCTCCGAGGTGCTCGGGGCCCACGTCCGGCAGGCGGGGATCACGGACCTGGCGATTCAGCCCCCGGCCCAGCACCAGCCGCACGCCCGGATGCTCCCGGCGCACCAGGCGCAGCAGCCCCCAGTCGTTGAACACCACCTCCGGGTCCGGTCCCTGCGCGGCCAGCACGGCGACGAGGGCGGCGCTTCGCTCCAGGAACTCGTCGGTGACGTAGCTGGTGAGCAGCGTCAGCCCCAGCCCCCGCTCCTGCGCCAGCACCGCGGCGGCGGCGACGTCGTCAGGGGAGGGGAGCAGGTGCTGGCAGAACTCGGTGCCGAACAGCAGCCGCCGGGCCGGGCCCAGGGAGGCGGCCCAGGGCGCTTCGCCCAGGCGCAGATCCGCGCTCGCGGCCAGTCGATCCAGCCGCTGGCGGTCCGGCGCGTGAACGCAGAGGTCTATTGCGGCGAGACCGCGACGTGGAAGGGCGACATGTCGGGCAGCTCGACGCTGCGCAGCACGTTGCCCGCGGCGTCCAGCACGGACACGCCGCCGCTGCGGCGCTCGCTGCTGAACGTCGGCGCCACCATCACCGTGTCGGTGGCCCCCGGGACCGAAGCCACGTCCACGTAGTTGATGGCCAGCTTCTGCCACGTCAGGGGCAGGCCAGCCTTCGAGAACTTCACGACGTGATTGACCGCGGTGACGTACACGCCGGTGCCGTCCTGGGCCCAGGCCACGCCCTGGATCCGGCGCCGATGCCCCAGATCCTGCACGATCACCCGCTCTGCGCGGGCGCCGCTCAGGTCCACGTCGATGATCGAGGAGGCGGTCTCGGTGGTCACGGGGATCATCACGCGGGCGCCGTCGGGAGAGATCTCCATGCCGGAGTACAGCCCCTGGGGGTGCCCGTTCTCGGCCCGGGCACCGGGGGCCACGTCGATGGCCTCGAGCTCGGTGCCGCTGTCGTCGTAGACGCGGATGTAGCCGCTCTGCGGATCGAGCAGGAAGAACCGGCTGCCGTCCGCACCGATCTGCAGGTCGCGGCTGCCCCCGGGCACCTGCCAGGTCGCCAGCACGCCCATGTCGAGGGTGGAGTAGACCGTGATCTTGCTCAGGGGAAGGGGCGCGCCCATCTTGCGCGCGGCGAGGCAGTCGGCGTCCGGCGCCTTGGTCAGGGTCGCGACGCGGCGGCCGTCGGCGTCAACGGACACCGCCAGGGTGCCGCCGTCGGCCACCTTGCTTGTGAAGCGGAGCTCCGTGGCGGACGCCACCCGGAAGCCCTGAGAGCTGCCCACGTACACGGACGCGCCGTCGGGGCTGAACTCCATGTCGTGGATGAACTCCTGCAGCGGGATCCGGCCGATCACCTGTGCCGTGTCCAGATCCACGATCTGGATGTGGTTGCTGGATACCCACGCGGTGCTGGCGAGGGCCGTGGCCCCCAAGGACCCGACGAACAGGGCGGCGCAGATGAGGAGGGCGCGCATGGTCGCTCCTAGTTGTCCGGAATGGTGCACAGGTTGCGCCAGTCGTCGTTGATGTTGGAGCAGGAGTCGAGCCAGCTGCCGTAGCTGTCCTGGTCGGGCACCTGGCCCATCCAGTAGCAGGTGTTCCAGCACAGGGTCAGATCGCTCTTCCAGGGGCAGGGATCCGGGTTGTCGCCGGGGCCGACCTCCCAACCGGGCGCGAAGGACGCGCAGCAGTCGGAGAAGGTGTACCCGCGGACGTCGCGGTCAACGACTTCCTGCATGCGCTGGGCCTTGACGTTGAGCGCTTTGATCCTCGCCATCGATGCTCCTGAAGTGGGCCGCCGTGCGGGCGGCGGCTCAATGATGCTTCTTCAAGCCACGCAGGTGTAGCCGGGATCCACAAACCGTTGAATGAATGACGGATTGCGGGCCAGCAGATCCGCGTAGGTCTCGATGCCCGTGCGGTACCAGGCCCGCAGCCAGTCGCAGTGCGTCATGTAGGTCTGGCTGGGGTCGCCGTTGAACAGGAAGTTGACGTGGTGGCACCCGCCGGAGCAGATGTACCGCGCCCAGCACTTGGAGCAGTCGCTGCGCTCGGCGAGGTTGATCGCCTCGAGGGTGGCCTTGCGCTTGTCCTGGTCCAGCCCACCGGTCTGCAGCGAGCCCAGCACGTAGTCCTCTTCGCCCACGAAGCGGTGGCACAGGCTCATCTTGCCGTTGGGCGCGCCCGCCACCATCTGCAGCCCCGCGCCGCAGGGGAACTCCTTGTTGTGCCCGTTGTGGATGGCCTTGACGATGTTGTGGATGTTGGAGAAGCCGTAGTACTCGCCCCGGGCGGCGTGCTCGACGTACCGCTTGGTCAGCACCGAAAAGCCTGCCAGCAGCTGGTCGTAGTGGCTGCCGTCCAGGTCGTAGGCCGGGTTCTTTGCGTCCACCGCGGAGCAGCCGACCTCGCGGAAGCCCGCCTCCAGCAGGGTCGTGACGGTCTTGACGACGTCCAGGTTCTGCCGCGTCACGGTGACCCGGGCCACGGCGATCTTCCGGTCCAGCAGCGGGCGGATCTTCTCCATCACGAGATCGTAGGACCCCTTGCCGCTGTGAAAGGGGCGCAGGCGGTCGTTGGTCTTGCCCACCGCGTCGAGCGAGACGGTGACCGTGGCGCCGATGTCCTGCAGGAACTGGGCGATGTCCTCGGTGACCAGCGTGCCGTTGGTGGTGATGCCGAAGCTGACCGTGCGACCGGTCTCCTTTGCCCGCTTCTGGGCGTGGGCGGCCCCGGCGCGGATCACCTTGGGGTTGAGCAGCGGCTCGCCGCCGAAGAAGGTCAGGCCGAGCTGCTTGCGCTCCGGATCCGCCTGCTCGAACAGCCAGTCCACGTACTCGATGGCCCGCTGCTCGGTCATGATCGTGGCCTTGCCCTTGTACAGCCCGGCCTCGGCGTAGCAGTAGCCACAGCCCAGGTTGCAGGTGTGGGCCACGTGCATCACGAGGTTGGCGATGCCGGTGTCCAGGGGCGGAGGTGCGTCGCCGGCGATGCGCTTGCCGCGCTCGGTGGAGGGCACCAGCAGCCGCAGGGCCACCAGATCCCGCAGCGCCACCTCGAGGTCCTCGGGGGCGACGGCGAGGGCCGTGGCGAAGCCGTTGGAGAGCTGGGCCTCGGTCATGGAGCCCCGGGCCCCGACCTCCTTGAGCACCTCCACGGAGAGGGGGTCGAGCTCGTAGAAGGCCGAGGTCGCGACGTGGAACGCGTACGGCTGGCCGTCGCGCTCGATGGGGATCACTTCGTCGACAACCAGGTCCATCGGGCTCCAGGATCGCCCACGGGGGCTGCGCGGTTTCTCGGGAATCCACGGGTGGATGTCGCGCAGGTTATCAGCAGGTTTGTAGGCTTGCGGCATGTCGACCGATCCCGCGCGCGCCGAGCTGAACCAGCTGATGGAGTTCATCCAGTCCCTGGGCACGTTGTCCGGGCGCGTGGCGGGGTCGGGGGCCGAGCGCCAGGCCCAGGAGCTGCTGGCGGGGCGTCTGCGCGACCTGGGGTTCGACACGGTCGTGGAGGGAGCGGTGTGTCCGCCCCACCCGCCGTTCGTGCTCGCGCTGCACGCGGGCGTGGCGCTCCTGTCGATCCTGCTCGTGTTCGTGCGGCCGGCCCTCGGGGCGGCGCTCGCGGCCTTCACGGGCCTGTCGTTCTGGGGCGAGCTGCGCGGGGGGCCCTTCCTGCTTCAGCGGGCGCTGCTCAAGCGCATCAGCGGGAACATGGTGGCCCGCCTGCGGCCCGCCGGGGCGCGCTCCACGCCCAGCGACGCCGACCAGCGGCTGGCGCCGAAGATCATCGTGGTGGCCCACGCGGATGTGGCGGCCAGCGCGCCGATGCTCCTGAGCTGGGCCCGCCGGTTCTGGGACGAGACCGAGGTGCCCCAGCCGGACGCGACGGACGAGCGGCCGATCCCCTCGGAGTCCTCGGAGCGCCGGGGCCGTCGGCTGCGTCTGCATCCCGGGTCCCTCGTGCTGATCGCCGCGGTGGTGCAGACGGCGACGGCCATCGGCTGGGCAGCGGGGCTGCGTGGGCCGGTCTCCCTCGCGCTGCTGGGGGCCTGCGCGCTGGTGCAGCTCGGCCTCGCCGCGGT
>CALAGR010000339.1 GCA_937891735.1 uncultured Pseudomonadota bacterium
TGGCATGGCAGGCCATCCCCTCGACCGGGGCCATGGGGGACCTTCTTCGGACCTCGCTCATCCTGTGCGACGCGGTGGCGGCCATCGCCGTCGTGGCGGCCCTGTCCGGCTGGCTCGGGGAGAGGGTGGGCCCGAGGGAGCTTCTTGTCCTGTTGGGTCTGGGCCTCTACCTGTTCGCGGATCTGGCGTACTACCGTCAGGAGGCCGTGGCCGTGGGGCTCTTCTTCGGGGAGCTCGGCTACTTCGGCGGGCTGCTGGCCGTCGCCTGGGGCGCCGCCCCGGACTGGGAGCGGAGGCGCTGACGGCGCGGACCCACGGACTCGGGGTGCTGACGGATATACTGCCAAGTCGCGATGTCTCCCACTCCGATCCGAGCCGACCGGCCCTCACCCGTGACGCACGCGTCCTCGCTCGACGCCTCGAGCTGGACGCCGAGCCGCGACGGCGCCGGTCCTGCAGAGATCCGGGCGGCCTTCGAGGGGCTGGCCGACCGGATGGACGAGCGCGACCTCGCGGTGGTGCAGGAGCGTATCTACGCGCCCGTGGACAGCGCGCCGACGGTGGCCGCCATCCGCCGCGACGTGCTCGCAGCCCGCGGACTCGATGAGTCGCCGGTCACCTTCGTCTGCAACCGCGCGCCCGGTGCGGGGCTCTGCGCCGGCGTGCATCTCCTTGCGGTGCGACCCGGCGCCGGCGAATCCGTCCGAACGGTTCAGGCTGGGCGCTTCGCGGGGCGGGAGCTTGCCTGGGAGCAAGGGCGCGCTCTGTTCGTCGCGGACATCGCCGCGTCTTCCGGCGCCGTCGATCCGTTGGCGGAGATGTTTGAGAGCGCGGCCGCCGCGCTCGCCGACCGCGGTCTGGACCTGCGTGACGTGGCGAGGATCTGGCTGTATGTGGCCGATCTGGTTGCCACGTATCCCCGCCTCAACAGCGCGCGCGACGAGGTCTTCCTGGCGGCCGGGGTCATGGGGCAGGACGGGGGGTTGTTGGACCCGCCCGCGAGCACCGGGATCCAGGGTGTGCACCCGCGCGGCGCGGCTTGCTTCGCGGATCTGCTGGCCGTGTCGAGCTCGAGCGGCGTCCGGCCCTTCGAGCCGGTCCGGCCTGCTCTGCAGCCGGAGGCCTGGGAGTATGGTCCGTCGTTCAGCCGCGGCATGACCGTGGACCTGGGCGGCCGGAGTCTGGTGACGATCTCTGGGACCGCGAGCATCGACAAGGGAGGACTCACGCTCCACGAGGGGGACCACGAGGCGCAGATCCTCGAGACGATGCGCAACGTCGCATCACTCCTCCACGTGGCCGGCGTCGAGGCGCCCGACAGCGGGCTCTGGACGCTGTACTTCAAAGACCAGGCGGCGTGGGAGGCATGGCTGCGCCTCGAGAGGCGGGGCGACGTCCAGCGCGCGCCATCCGCCGTGGCCGTGTTTGGTGATGTGTGCCGCGACGACCTGCTGTTCGAGGCCGAGGTGACTATTCCGGGATAGCCGACAGGGTACGCACCAGATCCAGCCGCATCAGACCGCACTGGGACCAGAAGTAGACCAGCTGCCGCTGTTCGTCGACCGCGAAGTCCTTCACGTGGCCGCCGACGGGCAGCGCCGCTCGCAGCTCGTTCCGCTCGAGGTCCCAGAGCCGGACCACGCCGTCGTACATGCTCGAGATCAGCAGCAGGTCGAGGTCGGGCACGATCTGCAGCGCGCGCGCTCCGAACCCCGTCGGGATCGTGCCGATGACCTCGAAGCTGCCTGCGTCGATGATGCGCACCCGGGAGGCGTAGAACGAGGACACATACAGCCGGTCGCGACGCGCATCGTAGGCGATGTCGTACGACGCGCCGCCCACGGCGACCCTTCGACGGAGCTGCAGGTCGGTCGCCCCGATCTCATGCACGAAGCGGCCCGACCACAGGGACGCGGTGAAGAAGCGGTCCGCCGCCGGGTCCGGGTCCAACGCGAACCCGATCACGTCCCCCAGTCCAGGCTCCAGGTGGGAAGTCGCTTGCCTCCCCCGCGCGTCCAGGGTGTGAAAGCCCGAGCGATACTCCCAACCGAGGAGAATCCGGTGGCGGATCGGATCCCACCGCAGCGAGCTGGCCCAACAGAGGTCATCCAACCTCCAGGCATCGACGATCTCCTCTGCTCGCTCATCGACGCGGAACAGCACGCTGCCCGTCTGGGTGCTCGGGCACGCCGAGCTGATCGGAAAGCGGTTGAGGAACCCCGGAACACGATCGAGGTCGGGCTTCGGCATCATCGCGCCGACGAAGCCGTCGCCGGCGTCGAGATGGACCAGCTCTTCTGGGTACCCCAGGAGCTCTGCCTCGCCCGCCCCCTGCAGTGTCCCGGCTCCCTGACCTGGCTCGACCGTCCGAAGGGCACCGACGGCGGGCTGAAGCGGGAGGCTCAGCAGGGCTCCAGCTCCGCGGCTGGAGAGGACCGCGACGGAGGCGTCGGTGTTCAGTGCGATGCGAAACACCTCGGGGAGGATCGCGACCCTGCTCAGCCCCGGGACGGCCTCGGGGCTGGGGCAGACGAGGATCCGGGTCGCGTACGACTGCCCGAGGAGCAGAAGCGCCGGCAGCAGCGCGGCCCCGAGAGCCCCCTGCCAGATCCTCGGCGAAGCCCATCGTCCGTCCCTGAGCCGAGCGAACGCCGGGGCGACGAGGAAGGCGAGCGCGGAGCAGGCGGGCACGCCCAGGACGCATGGCCAGAGCGGGCCCACCTCGCCTGTGCCGATCCGGACTGCGAGGGCGACACCGACGCCGACCAGGCCCGCCGCTGCGGCGCGGAGCGCGCGCTCGGGGCGCCGCCCTCCTCGCCAGAGGAACACCACCGCGCCGAGGCCAAGCACCCCAGCGGCTACCCAGGCGTAGTCATCCGACGGGGTGCGGGAGCCCGCCCTCAGCGCGTCCCCCGCTCGCCGAAGGGGCCCATACTCTGCGCGGGTGTCGACCAGCACACCAATCACCGCGCTGCAGGCCAGCCCCGCGCTCATCGACGCGATCCAGACCAGACGCGATCGACGGACCGAGCCGGGCTCGGTGCGCTGACTGTCTGAGGGGCGGCTCAGGAGGCCGAACCACAGAACCAGGACCGCCGCCACCCCGACCGAAGTGGGGCGCTCCATGAGGATCGCCAGACCGAGGAGGACCAGCTCGGCGGCCACCAAGATGATCGCGACGAGTCCCCACCACACCGTCGCCCAACGCGGTCGGCGGTGCGCGGTGAGGGCGAGCAGGAGGCCCACAAGCAGAAGCTGAATGTACGTCGACCCCTCCAGCCCCATCGCCAGGATCCACTGCAGCGGCGCCACGATCCCCCGGAAGGCGGCGTGGGTCACGAGCGCCGCGCCCGGCAGGCTCACCCCCGTGAACAGATCGGCGAAGGTCCACACGAGGACCGCGGCGCAAACGAGCACCGCTCCCCTCCAGGCGCGGACCACCTTCGGGCCGAACTCCCCAGCGCGCAGCGGGTCTGTCACGGCGCGTCCGAGCCGCGGTCGCGGCCGCTCATCCCAGGCACCAAAGCGGCCAGGTCGACCGCAAAATTCCCACACGAGGTCGCCGCGTAGATGACATCGGGATCGGGTCCGGCGGCGAGCCCGGCCGGGTGGACTCCAAGAGCGAGGCGGGCCACCTCGTGGGCATCGTCCATCGTCAGGAGGCTCAAGCCCGCGTGAAGCCGGCCGGACACCGCCAGGAGCCGCCGCCCAGGCACAACGAGCAGATGATGCACCCCGAACGCCACCCGGGTCCGGCGGCGAACGACGTGGCTCTGAGCGTCCAGCACGAGGATCGACGACTCGAACGGGCGCGCGAGGTGGAGCTCCCGAAGCACGGGGTCGTACACCAGGTCGCCCGTGTGCCCGCGCACGGGAAGCTCCCGTCGCAGGCTCAGATCGTGAATGTCCAGCTCGAACAGCCGCTCGTGTTCGCGCACGTAGAGCGCTGCTTCTTCGGGGACGACCCACAGCCGCCCGTGGTGATCACGATCGGTGGCCTCGGGGGAAGCGAGAGCCTGGATCCTGCCCACCATCTGCGCCGTCCCCGTCGCAGGATCGAATCCCATGAGCGCCGTCCCGGCCTGACACAGCATCAGGAGCAGCCCCCTCGTCGAGTCCCAGGCGGTGTCCGACGGATCGCAGTTCATGAGCGGGATCACCCGCGCTCCCTCGGGCTGCACCACGAGCAGGCCGTGGTGAGTGTCATCGCTGCCGCCGTCCCGCAGGACCATCGCCGCGCCCCAGGGGTCTGGCAGCGGCGCGAACAACCACGGGTCCTGGTCGACATCGGGCACGGTGTTGGGCTCTGCAAGCGGGCTCCTGCTCCTGTAGACGCTCGCGTACGGCACGTCGGACAGCCCGACGACCACCCGACCCAGACCCGCGGCCGCCACCCCGATTGCGTCGCACGACCTCCCGAAGCGTTGGATCGATGCTGCGATGGAGCCGTCACAAGCCCGGATCTCCACGATCAAGTCGGTCGACAGGACCGACATCCCGGCGAGACCGAGGAGCGCAAACTCCCTGCACCACGTCCGCAACGAGCCGGCCGGCGCTGGCACCACCGACAGCCCCCACGCGCGTCCCCGAAAGGCCATGCTCACGGCGAGCACGGCCGCCCCGGCCACCGCAATCGCGAGCTGGGGGCCGAGCAGGAGCCCCTTCTGGAGCCCCATGACTGCTCCTGCCAGGGCCGCGATGGCGAGGGTCCGAGCCGGTGGCGCCGGGCGTCCGATCCGCGACACGGCGTCTGCGAGCAGGGCCATGGCCACGCCAAGGACCAGCAGCCACGGAGATGGACTCACATCCGGGTACCAGGGGAACTGACGGGACTCTCCGTTCATGGAGATGAACAGCAGGAAGCCCGCGCCTGCGCTCCCCAGCAACGCCACCACGAGCAGCGCGTCGTCGAAGGCGAGCCGCTTGCTCACGCGCGGTCGCGGGGCGCCCGGTAGCAGGGCAAAGCAGACCATCAGGACGACGAAGAAGAAGGGGTCGAGCGCCGCTCCCAGCGCCGCAAGCAGCAGGAGGGCAGCTGCCGCTCCTACGCCGAGCCCGTCCAGGACCGCCGCGGCGGCGGGGGCGAGCCTCGGACTCCGTGCCCCGCTCGAGTGCTCAGGCCCGCCGGCCCGGGCCACGCACCCCATGGCGAAGATGCCAACAGTCGCAAGGCCGATGCCGGCGGCGACCCAGCCGGACCCTTCGATCCACCGGCCGAGGACGAGAAGGCACGTGATCGCCGCGGACCAGACCGCGGCGGGCACCGGGTGATGAAACACGCCGGTCGCGCAGCCGAGCACGGCCGCTGCGGAGACGAGCCCGAGCCAGCGCGCCGCAGGGCCGCAGGGCACTCTCAGCCGCCGCAGCCGGAGAACCAACCTGTGCTCTTGAAGCCTGTGCTGCCGGAACCTGTGCTCTCCATGGCGCAGGTCGGAGCGCCGGTGTCTTCGGCCTGCACGCAGACCTGGCCTGGGGGACAACCCGCGCCGTGCTCCGCCGCGCACGGCGTCGCGCATCTCCCCGAGGCGCACTGGAGCCCGGCCGCGCACTGGGCCTGATCGAAGTCGCAGTCCGCCCCGAGCGGGCGCGCACCCGCGGGGAAGCAGAGGGACGGTTCGTCCGCCCCGAGATCGATGCAGGTGAACCCAGACGGGCAGTCGTTGGCGACCGGGTCCGCGCAGGAACTGAAGCACAGGCCGTAGGGGTGAGCTGCCCCGGCGGGCCCTTCGGATGGCTCCGGCGGCTCGGGGAGGCAGGTCTGGCCCGGGCCGCAGGTCTGGGCGCCCTTCGGGTCGCAAAATTGGAAACACTGAGAGATGTCGAAGTACTTGTCGTCCAGCGTGCACAGCTGCCCGGGGGTGCAAGCGGACGGAGCGTCGCAGACCTCGTGCAAGCGCTTGTCACCGGACGGCAGGCACCTCCAGCTGTCCAACCAAGGGTACTCGGCGTAGCACGACAACCCTTCGCCGCAGGGGCTGCCGAACGGATCGCACCAGCCCTTCGAGCTGGGCTCGCCCGAGCCCCCCACGCTCGGCCGCTCGTCCCGGCAGCCGCCGGCCGCGCCCAAGACGAGCGCGAGGAGGAGCGTTCGGGAGCGCACGAAGTCGTACAAGAGCTCACTCCGAGGACGGCGTTGGAGAGTGGGACGGTACCACGCCCCCCCCCGGGGCCAGCGACCCCGCGGACCGCGTCGCCGATCCCCCGGGGGCTGGCGGACCCTGTTGCTTGCTACGGTCCTGTGGTGCGCGAACGACTCACTGTGGTCCTGGTCCTGGCGGCGATGACCGTGCTCTTCGTTCTCCCAGCCTTTGAGGTGCCTGGCGGCATCGCGTCGGGCGACCCGTACCGGGACAACGACTGGCTGAACTGCCGGGTCTTCGATCGGATCGCCCGTCAATCACTCCTCGAAGACGGGCAGTTCCCGCTTCGAACCCACCTCCTTGGAGGGGGCTTCCCGATCGTCGCCCACCCCTCAGACGGGTCGTGGGCGCCGACGCTTCCGGCGGTGCTGCTGTTCGGGGACGTGACGGGAGTGAAGGTCAACATCGCCATCGTCCTGCTCCTCGGTGCGCTGGCGATGACCGGTCTGGCCCGAAGATGGCTGGGCCTCTCGCCGCTGGCTTCGCTCTTCTGCGGCGCGCTCCTGCTTGTCAGCGGGTGGCTCCCCTCGATGCTGTTGGTCGGTTTCTACCCGCAGCTCTTCTACCTGCTGACCCCGTTGGTCATCCTGGGGCTGTTCGCCGATGGGGACTACCTGGTCGCCTGTGCGCCCGCGGACCGGCCCTGGTGGAGGGTGTTCCCGCCCCTGGCAGGCGCCTCCTTGCCGCTCTTCCTGATCCTGCAACAGGGGGGGCTGGCGTTCCCGGCCGTGGTGTTCTTCCTCGCCGTCGCCGCCTGGCTCGCAGGGGCCGGCCGCTGGCTGGCGGCAGAGCCGAACCCACCCACGGCTCCTCCACATCCGCCGCGCGGCTGGGCCCTCCCCCTGGGCTTTCCGACCGCCTTGCTTGGAACCCTCGCCGCGATTCGTCTGGTGCAGACCACCGACCTTCCGAACCAGCTCGGCGTGGTCGTCGCGGCGGTTGGCGGGTGCAGCATCTGGGTCTGGGTCCGCCGATCGGCTGCTCTACAATCGCTGCTGCGAACCGCCCGTCCGGAGCTGGTCCGCGCCCTCGTCATCCTCGGCCTCGCCCTCATCCTGGGAGCCGGGCGGCTCGCCGGGCTGGCAACCCTGGGGGCGACCGTCGACTACTCCCACAGTCTGAACCGACCGGCTGAGGCGTGGTGGTTCCAGGACAGCTGGGCGGAAGGGACGCTCGCCGATCCGGAGGAGGAGGACGTCGGGGCCGGCGATGATCCCTCTGAGGACCTGTACACCGAACGATTCTACGAGACCCTGCCCCGGTTCCTGGAGGCCCTGGTAGAGCGCGCTCCAGACGACGCCTCCTACCAGATGGAGAACGGGCGGCTTGGGGAGCCGAGCACCCGGGAGTACTCCTGGCTGGGGCTGACCTGGCCCCCGTTGCTGTTGGCACTGCTGGGTCTGTCACTCCTCCGGGGACGGGCCAGGCCCCAGCAGGTGGCCCTGTGGACAGGCATCTTCTCCGCGATCTGCTTCGGGTGGAACCTCCCGCTCGACATGCAGTTCGTCCTGACCGGCGGCCTGCCGCTCCTCGGGGACCTGGCGCAGCCGGTGAAGTACTGGAACTTCTTCGTTCTGCTCGGGCTCGTGCTGCTCGCCGGTGTCGGCGCCGACGGTCTGGTCGCCCGAATGGCCGGAGGGAACTTGAAGCGATTGGCGTGGGCCTTGATCGGGTTGACGCTGCTCGTCCCGGCGACCCAGAACCGGTCTGCGTTCCGCCAGCTCTTCGCGGAGCCGCGGACCGCCGAGCCGGACGAAGGGGCCTTTCGCCAGGTTCTGCTGATCGATGAAGAAGCGACCCTGTCTGGGTCGGCAGAGGGGGTGAGGGCGGTCGCCTCGTCCGCGGCCGTCCAGGAACACAGACGCCCGGGGCTGGCGACCGAGTTCCTCAATGTCCCGCGGGGCGTTGGGACGATCAACTGGTACGGCTCGTTCGCCGCTCCCGAGGTCGCCATCCCCGCGGAGTTTGCGACGCTCGCCGGCGAGCGGATCGCCAACCGGGACTACCGGGGGGAGGCGTGGATCGAAGGGGCCGGAGGGTCCGTCCGCGCCCTGGCGATCCGCCCCAACACGATCGAGGTGTCCGTGTCCGTGGACGGGCCCAGCAGGGTCGTGATCAACCAGAGCCACCTCAGGGGGTTCCGCACCGACACGGGGCGCCTCGTGGCCGCCGATGGGCTGCTCGGAGTCGAGCTCGACGCGGCCGGTGATCACGACATCAGGCTCGTCTACCGACCGGTCCTCATCCTCGCCGGCCTCGCAGTGTCCGCCTTGTCGATGCTGGGTGTCCTGGTGGCGCTGCTGGTCGCCTGGCGGATGCGCAGGGGCCGTCTGGCCTATGCTCGAGGCCCCACTCGTTCCACTCTGTCTTCGGAGGACCGATGACGTGCACGCCCCGACCCACCTCGCTGTCACCGCTCACGCTGCTCGGTTGCGCGCTCGTCTTGCTGGTTCCAGCCCCTGGTTGCCCTCGCGGGGACGACGACGATTTCGCGGTCGTCGACGACGATGATGACGACAGCGTCGGGGACGACGACGACACCGTCGATGACGACGACGACACCGTCGGGGATGACGACGACACCGTCGATGACGACGACGACACCGTCGATGACGACGACAGCGCGGAAGAGCCGACGACCCTCAGCGGCGTCGTGCTCGGGTTTCTCTCGAAGGGCCCGCTGCCCGGAGTCTCCGTCTCGCTCATGGGGGCCGACAGCCCAACCGAGGACACGACGGACGCCGCGGGGCTCTTCTCCCTGGCCTTCCCGCTCAGCGAGGGGGAGTCTGCCGAGGTCCTCGCCCTCGGACCCGCGGGGTTTCTGGACGCGACCCTGAACATCCAACGCGACCTGGCCGAGGATCTGGTCCTCGCCCTCTTCACGCGATCAAAGGAAGAACAGATCTTCCCCGAGGACTTTGGCGTCCCCTACGACCCCACCCGGTCGAACCTCTTCATCGAGTTCCTCGATGACTTCGCGGGGGCGCAGGTGGCCATCGACAGCTCCTCCCTGGGGTCCTGGGTGTTCAACTCGGACGACGATCTCGTGCCCGGGGACACCCCTCCCGTCGGGTCCTCGCAGACTCAGGTGCTCTTCGTGAATGTCGAGCCAGGTCCAACCACGATCACCGTCACCGCCCCGAGCGGTACGTCGTGCGCCGGACCGGCGCAGGTGAACGCGCGCGCGGACACGTACGTCAACGTGTGGTTCCTGTGTGAGTAGCGGCGCCGCCGGCGCGCTCCGGGCTCCTAGTCCCGCTGGTACAGGGGGATGTCATCCAGATCAGCCGGCTTCGAGTACTTCGAGGCGGGGTAGCGCGCCTGCTCGCCTGGGGGCGCGCCCACCATCGGTCCCGCCTCCCGCAACAGGTCGGGGTTGATCAGGGCATCGGGGTTGATGAGGACATCGCCCCGGAGCACCAACCTGATGGCGTCGTGGATCAGCTCCCCGTTCAGGCGTCCCTCCACGAAGAAGACGAAGACCGCGATGTCGGTCAGCAGGTCAGCACCGGTGGCGTAGTTGACGGTGTCGAAGTTCGGGAGCTGGATCGCCGCCTGCCGCGGTCGGAACGGGAAGTCGAAGCTGGCGCCATCCATCGCGCGGGAGCCTTCGTCGAAGAGCGCCCCAGGGGTCATGAACGACCAGCGCAGCGTCACGTCCTGCAGGTCCGGGTTCCACTGCAGCGGAAGTTCGATGGTGTCGCGGGGCGAGATCTGGCTGAACGATGGCAGAGGCGACGACAACACCCTGGGGGTGTCCTCACGGAGCGCGAAGTACAGGATCTCTCCGTCTCCGGACCCGACCACATCACCATGGACCACCTGACCGTCGTCCAGCTCTCGAGAGAGGGCGACCTTCACCCGGTACACGCCCGGCTCGTCCATCACGATGGACCTGGGCGGAGAGAAGCCTCCGAGCCGGTTCGCCGTCCCCCCCATGCTCTCCCGCCTACCCGACGGCCAGACGATGTCGAAGGTGAGGTCGGCTGAGGAGGGCGGCATGACGGTCCCGCCAAGGAGCAGCTCGTGCCCGACCGCGTACACACCCGAGGTGTTCAGCCCCAGGAAGAGCATGTGGTCCCTGGCCCCGAGGCCGCTCACCGGTCTGTGGCCCGGGCTGACGACAGCGGTGTAGCCCGAGCCCGGCGGCAGGATCCGGATCGCGGCGCTGTAGGCGTCGTAGTAGGCCTTCCCGGTCTCCCTGTCGCGGACGACCAGCCCTGCCATGACCCGGTACAGATCCTCGGGCAGATCGCCGTTCGGGCTGCTGTGGAAGCGGTAGCCGTAGTCGTTCGGCGAGATGATCCAACACGGCGCCATGAACGTGTTCTCGAAGGCCAGGGCCAGAACCGGCAGACCGGGGCGGATCACCGACAGATAGACGTACGCCTCCAGGGTGTTCCCTTCGGGGTTGGCGTAGGGGCTGAGCCCATCCCGATTGACCGAGAGGATCGGAAGCTGGTCCATCACTCCCGGCTCCATCATGAAGTAGGAGAAGTTGTCCTCGGCAGGCTTGTACAGATGCGGGAACAAGGTCAGGCGCCGCCAACGAGGCGAGAGGGGATAGGGGCTGATCGGCCCCTTCGGCAGGTAGAGCTCCTCCAGGCGCGCCCGGAGCTCGTCGGTCTTCGGCTCCATCGATAGCGTGGGCCCGATCACGCTCTCCAGCGGGTAGGTCGTCGAGACGTGCAGGGTGTCGCCCGAACGATAGGGAAAGGTGTGGTCATACAGCGACATGGCCGAGTGCACGGCGTAGGAGCTCCCGCCCTCGAACGGCAGGTCGTACCGATCGAACGCTCCGTATTTGGGGAGATCGGGGTGCGGACTGAACAGGAAAGCCCGCGTTCCGTGAAGCTCGATCTCCGGCTCGACGGGAGCGACCACCCCCACGGACCGTTGCTGGCCCAGCCAGAGGTTGCCGCTCTGATCGGTCCACCGAACACGAAGCAGCGAGCTGTACTCACCGGGCTCCGTGAACCTGGGTGGCCAGATCTCCGGAGCGAAGTACCCGAACCGGGTGGCGACGCCATCGACCTTCCAGGTCTCCTTGCGCGCGGGATCGCTTCCAGGGAAGAAGTCGAACTGCACCGAGACGTCGGCCGCGACCGCTGGGTTGATGTCCAGCACCGGCGGGTAGCGGCCCCCGACGAGGAAGTTCGTGCCGGGCTTGACCGCTGTGGAGAACGACATGGGAAGGGCGACGGTGAACGGGTAGTCCCCGCCGCCGCACATAGGGCGCCCCAGGAGGTCCTCGAAGCACCCTTGCAGGTGGGCCGTGTACTCACCGGTTGCAACGAGATCGAGCTCGTAGCGGGCATCAACAATGACTCCGCTGTCTGGATCGAGGTCGACGACGGCTTTGCGGCCCAGCTTCACGACCACGCCGTCCGGACCGGTCAGGCTGAGTTCGAACCAGCCGCTGTCGGGGACGAGCCAGCTGCGGACCTCTGCCGCGATCGAACCGCTTCCCTGGAACAGCCCTGCCAGGCCCGTGGCGGGGTACTGACCAGGCATCCCGGGGATGGTGCTCCACCGGCCTGGGGACAGCACGAAGGGCGTCTCGAAGCGACTGCGGTTGGAGATCGCGACGTGCTCCGCGTCCTGGGTCGACAGCAGGTGGGACTGGCCGTGGGCGGCGATGTCTCCGAAGAGGGTCAGGACGAGCCGCGGCGGGCTCGGTTGTCCCAGCCGGACCAGGGGCAGGACCTGCTCTTCCTTCATGAACTCCTTCATGTCGATGGCTTCGGGCCAGGGTGACCCCGGGAGCGACGGGGCCATCGTCCCAGCGCTCCGATCGACCCACGTATTCAAGGTGACACCAAGACGCCGGGAGTCCACCACCTTGGCCACCCCCGACAGACGCACGAAGAGCTCGACATGGGGCTGGTACCAGGCACGCGCCAGATCCGGCGGGACCTGCGCGACGAAGCGCCCCTTCAAGGACACCGGCCGGTCGAGTGCCCCCAGCCCTGCGCGTGGGAACTCCACCACGGACTCGATGGGCGAGGCCCGTCTGGAGCCGAAGGCCGCCACCGGCAGCGTCCCTTCGTAGGACTCCAGGGCGACCCCGGCGACGGTGCGGCGGCTTGTGAGCGTGATGCCGGTCATGCCGGTCTGCAGGCCGTCAGCGTCGAACATCGGCTCACCGACGAGGACCGCGTACACCGCCTCGATCTGATCGTCGAATGCCTGGGCGCCCCGGAGATCGAACTCGAGGTCGAAGTCCACCTCCAACGTCCCGCCCGGCGCGACGTCGAAGCGCGGCACCGACACCGTGCCCGACCAGGGGTGATGCGACGTGACCACGCCGACCTCGAACACGCCGTCGCCGAGATACCGTGGGAGCGGATCCTGCTCCTCTCCTTGGAAGAACTCGAGAGCAGCAGATCGGTCCCACCCGCACCCGACCAGGAGGGCGGCGGACAGCGCGGTGACGAGCAGCTCGCGCTTCATCGAGCGGACTCCAGGAGCAGATCATGCGGGAACTCCCGGCGCCACCCTGCCGGCTCCTGGGGGAGCTGCTCCAACGCGGTAGCGAGGTCATCCACTGCGTCATCGGAGATCAGGTGCGGAGCCTTGTCGCGCATGCGGCGCACGAGCTCGACGGGATCGTCCAGCGCGCCGTCCTCCAGGATGAGGCCGATGCTGTGGCAGGGATTGCAGGCCTCGGCGAGGTCGACTCGCACCCTCCAGCGTTCATGCTCCGCCGTTCCTGGTGGCGGCGGGGGTGCGGCCAGGTTGGCCGCGAGGTGGCGCTTGATCGCAGCCTTCTCGTTCTGGCGGTAGGCGAACGGAGAGAGCCAGCCCAGGCGGTCGACGATCCAGCTCCACTCCTCCTCGGTGCGGGGACGTTGCATCAGGTGATGCTCGCCGTGGCACCGCAGGCACTTCGCGCGGAACAGCCAGGCGTCCGAGAATCCGCGGTAGTCGGCCAGCCACGCGATGACCTCCTCTGCCGCTGCGTCGTTGACCGGAGCGCCGTTGCGCTCCCTCATGCGGGTGACCGTCCTGCGCCACGCCTCCTCGGAGCGAATGTAGTGCTGGGGGCGAAACGGGCTATGGCAGTGGCCACAATTCTCCTGCAGGATCCGGTCCGTTCGCGGAGGCCAGGCCCTCGCGACACGCACGCCGGCGATCGCGCCGAGGGGGATGAGCCAGGTGAGGGCGGCGATCAGGAGGCTCGAGGTCGTCAACCCGACCAGGATCGCCGCGGTGGACCGCGTGCCCGGCGTCCGCGGGAACAGCAACCAGCGCATCCAGACCGCGGACACGACGACAAGGGCCACCCAGGTGGCCCAGCGGCCCCGACCCCAGGCGAACTCCGCGAGCTGCAGATAGGGCTCCGCCCAGAGCACCCAGGGGAACACCTCGGTGACCGCGCCGATCGTCATCCAGTGGGCGAGGCGAACGAACCCCGTCCCGCTCAAGAGCACCAGACACCCGAGCCCGAGCAGTGAGCGGAGCGGGGCCGGCCAGCCACGGGGATCGAGCCGGCCGCGGCGGGGTCGCAGCGCAGGATCCGTGGCCCTCGGCTTCGTTCGGGCCCTTCCCCGGGGCCACGCGTGCCACAACCCGACTGCGTAGGCGGCGGTCGCGGCCAGGACATGGACAAGTGCGATCAAGTGGGCTGCGCTCCCCAGGAGCGTGGACACCAAGGCCACGCTGGTCGCGGCCGTCGCGAAGACGAGCACGGTGAGAGCCACTCCGGGGAGCCGCACACGAGTCCGTCTGTCCCGCCAGCTCCTGGGGACATGCCACGCTGTGTACAGGGCGATGGCCCCGATGGCCAGCCAACCGGTGAGGGCGTGGATCATGTCCGAGACGCCCCAGGCGGCTCCGGCGAACCGCGGAGTGAACCAAAGCCAGGACCCGGTCGCGACCAACAGCAGCGATCCGATCAGCACGGTCAAGAGAGCGGCAGTGCGGGGGTTCCAGCTGAAGCGCATCACGTGGTCGCATAGTAGCGTCGGGGTCTCTGGATGGGGCTCGGGTACCCTGCGTCCTGGAGCGACGGTGCGTGGGCGGGAGCGAGCCGAGGAAGGTGCAGAGTCGAACCCGAGCCGAGCTGGTCTTCACGGGCTTGATCCTCCTGTTGCTGCTCGCGATCACCGGGGCTCCGCCGCTCCGGCCGCTCGCGGTCAGCGCTGGCTTCTTCGCGCTCGAGATCGTCGGTCGGGCCGTCGGTGGCCCAACGTCCCTCCTCGTCGCCGTCTATGGACTCCTGGTTGGCGCGGCGCTCGTTCTGGACCGCATCGACCACCGGCTGCAGACGCGGGCCAGACCCATCGGGTGGGTGATCGCGGTCCTCGCGCTCATGGGCCTCGGCTACACCGTCGCGTTCGCCGCCTTGTTGAATGGGCCGCTGCTCGCGCTCGCGGCCGTGACCGCGGCGGGCGGATGGGCCGTGGGTCGGGCGCCGAGCCCGCCCCTGGTGGCACGACGCGGGCCACCCACCCTGGCGATCTTCGTGCTGGTGCACGTGCTCGTCGAGGGCACGGCGGGGCACATCCTCACCCCGTGGCTCCACCGGGTCTCCGCGGGGCTGTCTTCGCTGTCGATGCAGTTCGTGCCCGGCTTCGCGGGCCTGCTCGGCTGCGGCGCCGGGCTCCTGGTCCTGCTGGCGGCGTTGGCGCTGCGACGCTTGCTCGCGCTCCGCGTCGTGGGCCTGGTCGCCTGCGCCTCGGGCGTCGCGATGGTCCTGTCGCCGAGCAGGGGGCCGACGGTCGCCGCCCTGCTGGTCGCCGCAGGGATCGGTTTCGCGACGCAGCGGTCCGGGCAGCGCCTGCTCGATTGGGCGCATCCGGACCCGCTCCAGCTCGCCCAGCGCCTGGGCGCGATCGGGCTGGTCGCGCTCGGTTGCGTCGGAGCTCACTACGCCGGGACGATGTGGCGCTGTCCGTCCGACCCTGCCCCCGGACTCCAGCGGCTCGCGACCGACGCCGGCGCGTTCAGCCTCGCTGCGACCCCGGACGGCAGGCTCCTCGTCGCGTCCCTGCGGGAGGCGCAGGAGCTGCTCGTGATCGATCGGACCGACGGCGGTGGCCGCCGGATCTCGCTGAGGTCGTCCTCGGACACCCTCTTCGATCGGGCTGAACCGGAGACCCTCCTGCCGATGGCCGACGGCCGGGTCCTGGTCCTCGTCGCCCGGTCCGGCGGAGAACACGGAAATCGGCTGAGGATCCTCGATCCGGCGACGGGGGAGTTGTCTGGTCCGCTCCCGCCGGCCTCCGGACAGGGAGTGTCCGACCTCGTCGACGATGGCAGGGGCGGGATCTGGCTCAGCACCGAGTTCGAGGGCTCCCTGTTCAGGCTCGATCCGTCGACCGGGACAGCGGAGCGGAGTCTGCAGGTCCCCCACGCCGAGACCAACAAGGTCCTGGTCGACGCCGCTGGAGGGCGAGCCTGGTCCGTCGGACTCTGGTGGGACGATCAGCTTCGGGCCATCGACCTCGGCCGAGGTGATCTGACCGCCTCGGCGGTCGTAGGCACCCACCAGTGGGACATGGCCTGGTCCGTCGAGAACGACGTCGTCCTGCTGCCGAAGTTCCTCTCGGGTCGCGTGCAGGTCCGGAAGGCGGACTCCCTGGACCTCGTGCGCAGCTGGGCCGCGGGGTTTGGGGTCCGAGCGATCGAGGTGCTCGACGAGCAGGGCCTCGCGGTGACCGGAAGCCTGTACGGTGGGGACGTCTCGGGCTGGGACATCGCCTCGGGTGCTCGGCGCTTCGAGTACCACGTCGGGGGCCACGTCAAGGCGCTCACGGCGGGGCCTAACGGGGTCTTTTCGGCCGGAAACTGCGGGATCTTCGAGGTGGGGGGCTGATCCAATGAGCCCACGACTCCCCGCCCTCCGAAGGGTTGGTCTCGTCGGACTCGGTGCGCTCATCGCGGGCGCGCTCGCTCTCGCTGCTCTCTGGTTCACTCCGGCGGGCAGGGTCGCCGTGGCGGATGTCTACTGGAACGTCCTGCTGACGTTGGCGTTGGTCGACCCCGCGGAGGACATCGGGCCGCACCTGTGGGCGGTCGCGGTCTCTCCCGATGGGGAGACGATCGCGGTCGGCGGCATGATCCGTGAGGTTCTCCTGTTCGATGCAGGGACTGGCGAGCCGCGACCGTCCCCGTTCTCGATGGAGCAATGGGTGATGGAGGTGGGCTGGTCACCGGACGGACGTTGGTTCGCGGCATCTTCCTTCGACGGCGAGGTCCGCGTGATCGAGACCCGCACCGGTGCTGAGGTCGCCCGATTCCGCGCCAACGAGGTCTCCTACACGTTTGCGTACCACCCCACGCTCCCGCTGTTCGCGTGGGGCGCCTACGACGGGTCGATCCGGATCGTCGATCTGTCGACCGGGGTGGAGAGCGCCCCCATCGTCTCGAGCGCGGGCGGCGTGCTCTTCCTCACCTTCCTCCCCGATGGACGCTGGGTCGCCTCGACGGGCGAGGACGGTCGCGTGTACTTCCACGATCCGCTGACGAGGGTGGAGGAACGGGTCCTGCAAGCCCACGCCGAGGGGATCACCTCCATCTCCTTCTCGCCCGACGGCAAGCTGATGGTCACCGGAGGGGACGACTCCTACGTGCGCCTGTGGGACGTCGACTCGATGACCCTGCTGCGCGAACACTCCCCACACCCCGGCTGGATCAACTTCACGACGTTCCTGCCCGGGCGGGGGCGCTGGCTCTCGGTGGGGACCGACGACGCTGTGCACATCTGGGACGTCGGCGGCCACGGTCCGTCGAGGGCGCTGCCAGGGCATCCGGGCGGGCTGATGTGCGTGCGCCCCTTCCCGGATGGATCGCGGTTCGTGACCAGCGGGAAGGACGGCACGCTTCGGATCTGGGACGCCGACTCGCTGCGCGTCATCCGCTCCATCGATGTCTGGGGATCGATCGATCCGGGCGGGTGGCGATGGCCGATGCTGTGAGCCCCATCCTGGTGTCTCGCCGGCGCCCGCGCTTGCTGCGTCGGCTCCTGGCTCTGCCCCTCGCAGCAGCGCTGTGGACCCTGGCGGACCTGTATCTGAGGGTGGAGCTTCCGGGGGCAGCGCTTCTGGCGCATCTCGGGTTTCGGGCGATTGTAGCGCCCCTCGAGCGGCTGACCGCCGACGGGAGCGGGCTCCTGGCAGGGCTGCTGCTGGTCTGGCTGGTCGTAGGGGCCGTGGCCGCGAGAGGTCATCCGAGCGCTCGTCGGGCGTGGCTCCTGTCGTCGGGAGCCGCGCTGGCGCTCTGTCAGGTGATCGTCGTCGTCGTGGGCTGCCTCATGGAGCGCGCCTCGGCGCTGGGTATCGCCGTCGTGCTCCTGGTGTGGTTCGTGCGGCGGGGGAGCAGGCCGGACTCGCAGCTCGAGGTGGCGACGGGGCGGGAGGTCAGGATCTCCAGGCCGGGGCTGCTCCTCTCCGCGGTGGTGGGCTGCGCGGCGGCAGGCTGGGTGTATGCCATGTTCATGACTGAGCCCACCGGATACGCGTTGGTGCACCAGGTGGGCGGCCTCGTCAGGAGCTCGGGGTTGCGGCCTCCCCGCTTGCTGGTCTGGTTCGCCGCAGCGCTCGCGGTGCCGCTGGTCTTCTTCGTGGGTGCAAGCGGTCGGCGGGCACGACTGGCGACCGCGTTGGCGACAGGGGCCGCGGCCGGTGTGCTGTGCAGGCCCGTCCTGGACAGCGACGCGGCGATCCTCCCCCTGCTCGCCCTCACTGTCTGCGGCGCGCTGGTGGTCCTGGCGGCGTGCAAGGGCGCTGGCCGCGGCCCGATCCCGGTGACGCAGCGGCTCCTGGGTCCTTGCCTCGCCGCCGCCCTCCTGATCGGCGGGACGTATGCGACCCGCGTCTACAGCTGCCCGGAGCCGGGCGTGTTCCCGGGCCTGAAGCGGGTCGGTCTCCCAGACGAGGTGTTCAGGGTGGTGCCCGGGCCAGACGAACGCTTCGTCGCGCTGGCCCTGCGCAGGGCCAGCCGCATCGGACGGTGGTTCCCCGACACCGGAGTGTTGGATCTGGGCATCTCGGTCCCAGGTGCACCCGAAGAGCTCGTCTACCTCCGCGGCGCGGGGTTCATCGCGAGCCTGGTCACCCAGGATCCGCCGGCGGAGCAGGGGCCCCGAACGGGAACTCAGACCAACCTCCTGGTCGAGCTGGACGAGGAGGCTTCGGCCGTGACCCGAGCCGAGTGGGCTCCGGTTCCCTGCTGGATCAACACGGCGGCCGCAGGCGATGGCGGGCTGTACCTGGGGTGCGAGGAGCGGAGCGGCCTGTACCGCGTTGACTCGACCACCCTGAGCCCGACGAGGGAGCAGGTCGCCGCACGGCTGGGCGACGTGCAGGCGATCGCCATGAACGAATCAGCCGATACGCTCTTTACGATCTCGCTGTGGCGGCGTCCCACTGTGACCCGGATGACGCGGAGCACGCTCGAGATCGAGGCCCAGGGCACCGTCGGAGGCACCCACTTCGACCTGGTGTACGACGATCTTACGGATCGGCTCTTCGCATCTGCGTGGTACGGGTCACGGGTGCGGGTGATCGACGGGCAGACCCTGAGCACGGTCGCGACACTGTCGACGGGCTTCGGCACCCGCGCGCTCGCCATCGATCGGGTGCGAAGGCTCCTGCTGGTCTCCAGCGTGTACGGGGGGCGGGTTCAGGTCTTCGGTCTGGACGACCTCCAGGAGCTGGCCTCCTTGCCTGTCGGGGGACACGTCAAGGACTTCGGCATCCTCGAGCGCTCCGGGAGCGCCGTGTTTTGGAGTCAGTGCGGGCTGTTCGAGCAGGACTTGAACGTGCTGGTCAGGGAGGCCGGACCGTGACTCCGATCCTCAGACGAACGCTCGGCCCCACATTCGGCCGACTGCTCGTCCATCTGTCGTGCGCGGCGTAGTCGGGGTCTTCGCTCACGTATGGTCTTGGGCGTGGGTGGGCGCGCAAGCTATTGGAGTCAGCCTCTTCGGGTAGCCCTGCTGCTGGCACTCGCGGTCTTGGTGTTCTGCGGACCCATGTTCACGAGCGACGGTCTCCGCCAAGGCGACGACTACCGGGACGAGGACTGGCTGCACGATCTGTCGTTCTCCCTGCACCTCAAACGGGGGCTCCGCGACGGCGAGTTTCCGCTCCGAAGCCACCTCGTCGGCGGCGGCTACCCGATCCTGGGTCATCCGAGCGACGGAACGCTGTCGCCCTTCTCGCTGCCGTTCGTGATCCTGCCCATTGGGACCGCGGTGCGCTTCAACCTGGTCTTCCTGCTGTGGCTCGGCGCGCTTGGCATGTACGCACTCGGTCGGGCGCAGCTTGGCTTGAGTCCGTCGGCCGCAGGCGCAGCGGCGCTGGCGTTCGCGTTCTCGGGCTGGTTCCCCTCGATGATGCTGGCGGGGTTTTATGTGCAGGCCTTCTACCTGCTCGTACCCCTTGCGCTGCACGTGTTGCTCGGCCGGGGCTCCGGTCTGCGTCGCTCCCTCGCGGC
>CALAGR010000340.1 GCA_937891735.1 uncultured Pseudomonadota bacterium
CGACGACGACTCGGCGCGGTAGAGCTCGCCCTACAGCCGGACCGGCAGCTCCCGCTCCAGCGTGACGCCCTGCACCGTGACGTCGGCCTGCCACGCGAGCACCTCCACCCCGAGCGCTGCCACCCGCCGCAGCTCGGCGCCGTACTCCGGGTCCACCGCATCGGCCGGCTCGACGCTGACGATGTCCGCCCGCTGCACCACGAACAGCACCGCCGCCCGGTCCCCCGCCTCGGCCATGGCCCCGAGCTCGCGCAGGTGCTTGCGGCCCCGCTCCGACGGCGAGTCCGGGAACGAGCCGCGCCCGTCCGCATCCACCAGCGTGACGTTCTTGACCTCCACCCAGCACCGCTCGTGCTCGCCGCGCTCCAGCAGCACGTCGATCCGCGACTTCTCGGTCCCGTAGCGCACCTCCGTGCGGACCCGGTCGTAGCCCGCCAGCGGCGCGATGCGCTCGTCCCGCAGCGCCTCGGCGGCGAGCCGGTTGGGCAGGATCGTGTTGATGCCAGCCAGCACCGGGGTGGGCGACGCCGGCGAGTCGGCGATGGAGATCAGCTCCCACGTCCACTTGAGCTTGCGCTGGGGGTTGTCCGCCGGGCTCAGCCACACGCGGGAGCCGGGCGTCGAGCAGCCGCGCATCGCCCCGGTGTTGTTGGTGTGTGCGACCACCGTGCGGCCGTCGTCGAGCCGGACGTGAGCGAGGAAACGCTTCTCGCGCAGCAGCAGGGTTCCGGAGATCAGCGGGGCGGGGAAGCGCACGGGACGCGGACCGTATCAACCCGCGTCATCCCAAGCGGGAGTGGCCCGCCCCGGAGATCTCCGCGGCCACCCGCGGGGATGCGGCTCGGATCAGCGACCGATGGGCTCGGTGCGGATCTCGCTCACGGCGTAGTCGTCGACTCGAATGTGGAGGACCATCGCCTGGCAGCAGACGCTGCAGTCCTCGACGTAGTCCTGGTTGCCGGCCCAGCAATCCACGAACACGGTCGTGGGTTGTCCACAGCACGGACACAAGACTTCCTGCGCGGTTTCCATGATCTGCCTCCGGACCCGATGCACCAGAAGACCTGGGCAAAACGGGTCACCGAATCCCACCGATGTGGGCCTGGTTGCGGGTATTGGAGGCGCCTCCGACAGGAAGACGATAGATCGCCCCGGGGGTGTCTGGAAGCAAATAATCGGGCACGGAGAAGCCCGACCCGTAAGACCTCGGATCGCCTGCTAGTTTCCGCCGCGAATGCTTGAAAACCCCACTCCGCCAGGCGAGCTCACCGAGCCCGCAGCCCTGCAGCGTCTCCTCACGGAGGTGTTCGGGCACCGCACGTTCCGACCCGGCCAGGAGCCCGTCATCCAGCACATCGCCGGGGGTGAGGACGCCCTGGTGATCATGCCCACCGGGGCGGGCAAGTCCCTGTGTTACCAGCTGCCCGCGCTGCACCGGCCGGGGGTGACCATCGTCATCTCTCCGCTCATCGCGCTGATGAAAGACCAGGTGGACGCGCTGCACGCCCTGGACGTGCCCGCCACCTTCATCAACAGCAGCATCGACGTCGCGGAGCGGGATCGTCGGCTTCTCAGCGTGCTCGACGGCACCACGCGGCTGCTCTACGTCGCCCCCGAGCGCTTCAAGGGCGGCGCGTTCGTGCGGAAGCTCAAGGACGCCACCATCGCGCTCTTCGTCGTGGACGAGGCCCACTGCATCTCCCAGTGGGGGCACGACTTCCGCCCCGACTACTCCCGCCTGGGCCAGGTGCGCAAGGACCTGGGGTGCCCGCCCACCGTCGCGCTGACCGCCACCGCCACCCCCGAGGTGCGGGCGGACATCCTGCGCGCGCTGGATCTGCCGAACCCCGGCGTGTTCGTGACCGGGTTCGACCGCACGAACCTGCGCATGGGCGTCGAAGAGCTGTCCACCCGGAACGCCAAGGACGAGCAGCTCGACCGGGAGCTGGCCCGGATGAAGCGGCCGGTGATCATCTACTGCGCCACGCGCAAGTCCGTCGAGCGGCTCTCGGACCGGATCGCCCGGGCCGGCGAGCGGGTCGGCGCCTACCACGCAGGCCTCGCCCCGGACGAGCGCTCGCGGATCCAGAACCGCTTCATGGAGGGCAAGCTGCCCGTGGTGGTGGCCACCAACGCCTTCGGCATGGGCATCGACAAGGACGATCTGCGCGGCGTCATCCACTACGAGATCCCCAAGACCCTGGAGGCCTGGTACCAGGAGATCGGCCGCGCAGGCCGGGACGGTCGCCCCGCCGACGTGGCCCTGCTCTACAAGCGCGGGGATCGCGGGATCCAGGAGTTCTTCATCGACATGGCCTACCCGCCCGAGAGCGTGGTGCGCCAGACCTGGGACGCGCTGGACGGCGCGGGGCTGCAGACGGTGTTCCGCTCCCATGGATCGCTCGCCGACGAGATCGGCGGGAGCGCCAACGAGCGCATGGTCGGCGCCTCGATGATCATCCTGGAGCAGGCCGGCTGGATCCGGCGGCTTCCGGTCCGCGAGGACCTGAGCGAGATCCGCTTTGCGTCAGACGACCGGCTCTCCGACCTGCCGACCCGCGCGGGGCTCCCCCGGGAGCTGTGGACGGCGCTGGAGCGGCTGCGGCGTACGGGCGGGCACCCGGTGTCGTCCGGGTTCGAGGACCGGTGGGGCGGGTCCGGGCCGTCCACCGACGACTTCATGCCGGGGGCAGAGCTGCGCGGCGCGCCCGACGAGGCCCCTGCGCCGGAGCGCCTGCCGGAGCTGATCCCCGTGCACCTTCCGACCCTCGCCCGGGAGCTGGGGGTGGAGCGCTCCCGGCTCAGCGCCGCCGCGCGCGCCCTCGAAGAGCGCGGCCTGCTGCACATCCGCACCGGCGACCGCTCCTCCGGGGCGCGCATGCTGCGGCACGGGACCCTGGAGCTCGACTTCGCCGCCCTGCGCACGCGGCGCGAGCACGTGATCACCAAGCTCGATCTGATGATCGAGTTCGCCGAGCGCAACTGGTGTCGGCGGCGCGCGATCCTCGAGTACTTCGGGGAGACGTCCAGCTTCGACCGCTGCGGCACGTGCGATGTCTGCAAGAGCGGCGGGGGCGCCGATCCGACCGTGGCGGAGCCCCTGACCGGCGAGCGCGAGACCGTCGTGCGCAAGGCGCTGGCGTGCATCGCGCGCATGGGCAACGGCCACTCCAACACCATGGTCGGCAAGGTGCTCAAGGGCAGCAGCTCCGACAGCGTGCGCGCCGCCGGCTTCGACCGCCTCTCCACCTGGGGGATCCTCAAGGGCCTGACCACCGCGGACATCACGTCGCTGCTGCGCTCCCTGGTCCTGTCGGGCTGCCTGGTGGAGACCGAGGTGAGCCGCACCGTCAAGCAGCGCGAGGTGCGGTATCGGGTCATCAACCTGAGCGAGCTCGGCGCCCGGGTGATGCGTCAGATGGAGCCCGACTTCTGCATGATCTTCCCGCGGCTGGGCAAGCTGGAGCGCAAGGCCCGCGCCGGCCAGATCACGCCCACGGGCACGCTGGACGGCCTCGAGCTGGCGCTCTTCGAGAAGCTGCGGGAAGCCCGGCTGGCGCTGTCCAAGGCCGAGAACGTGCCGCCGTTCGCCATGGGCGGAAACCGCCTCCTGCGCGCCATCGCCCAGAACCCGCCCGCGGACCGGGCCGCGATGATCGCGCTGCACGGGATGGGCGAGAAGATGTGGGACAAGGTCGGACGCCACTACCTCGAGGTCGTGCAGGCCTTCAGCCCGGAGTCCCGTTGACCGCCGGCGCCGCCGCGTGAGCCCCCCGCCCGACTTCGACGAAACGACGCGGGCCGCGATGGTGTCTCCCACCGTCACCGAGCTGCACCTCTTCCGCCACGGCCCCGTCGATGTCGGCGGCCGACGTCGCGCCTATGGACACAGCGACCTGCCGCTGTCCGAGCGAGGCGAGCAGGTCACCGCCGCGGCCGCCGAGTTCGCGGTCAGCCGCCTGCCCCGTCCCGCCGGGGTCATCTCGTCGGACCTGACCCGCTGCCTGGAGCTGGCGCGTCCCCTCGCGGAGCGGCTCGGCGTGGAGCTGCTGGTGACCTCGGACCTGCGCGAGCAGTGGATGGGGGCTTGGGAGGGCGAGGCCTGGGAGGACCTGCAGCACCGCTTCGGCGCGGCCATCAACGACTACTGGAACGACTACCTCAACGTCGCCCCCACCGGCGGCGAGAGCTACGCCGACCTCGTGGTGCGGGTGGGGCGCTGGTGGGACAGCTGGCAGGAGCGGCTGGAGGGGCGCCGCTGGATCGTGGTCACCCACATCGGCGTGATCCGCGCCCTGTGCTGCCGGTTCCTGGGGGTGCCGACCACCGACGCGCTGCGCTTCGCGCCGACCCACGGCAGCCACACGCACTTCCTCGTCGCGGAGAGCGGCGCCACCTGCGCCACGATGGGCGAGCCGACCACCCGGCCTCCCATCACCACCGCGGAGATCGCGGCCACACCCCCCTCGGTGCGCCTGGATCGGCCGCCCCGGCTGGCCCTGAGCGGCAGCGCCGGCACGGGCAAGACGACCCTCGCCCGCCGCCTCGCCGAGCACTGGTCGGTGCCGTACATCGACGAGGGCATGCGCCGCCGCCTGGAGGCGGGCCTGGACCTGCACACCCTGACGATGGAGCAGTTCCGGGCGCTGAACGTGGAGCTGCGCGATGAGCAGGAGGCCCTGGAGCAAGCGGCGATCACCAGCCACGGGGGCTTCGTGGCGGACCGGTCGGCCCTGGACTACGCCGCCTTCTGGCTCTTCTACCGCTTCTTCGACCACCAGGAGGAGACCGCGGAGGTGATGGCCACGGCCACGGCGTACGCCCGCAAGTACGACGGGCTCCTTCTGCTGCCCTGGGGGGTGCTGCCGCTGCTGCACGACGGCGTGCGCAGCACCAACCCGTGGCGACAGCGCCACTACCAGGCGACGGTGGAGGGGCTGCTGCGGCGCGAGGTGGAGCCCGGCCGCCTGCTGGAGCTGCCGGACCTGCTGGACGGCGACGCCCGAATGGCGTGGGTGCTGGCCCGGATCCGCGCGCCCGAACGTCGCTGATCGCCGGCTGTAGACTCGGCTGCATGATTCGAGCCGCCGCCCTGCTGACCGCCATCCTCGTCCTGAGTCCACCACCCGCCGTGGCCGGCCCTTCGGTCCTCGAACGCCCGATCCTTCAGGCGGTGCGGGCCGAGCTGCGCGCCGCGGGCGTGACCCTGGACGATCTGGCCGCGGCGGCGCGCGACCGGGCCCCGGCGGAGCTGC
>CALAGR010000341.1 GCA_937891735.1 uncultured Pseudomonadota bacterium
CAGCCGCACCACCTTCGTCTGCCCCAGGAGCCTGCGCACGAAGACACGCTCGGGGATCGGGGGCCGCGGCGCAGCCCTGAGGTCCCGAAGCCCCTGCACCAGCTGATCGACGAGCTGCTGACGCTCCGAGGGCGTGCGCTCCCCCAGGAACCGGCTGGCGGCGTCGATGGCGCCCTCTGCGAGCCGCAGCTGCGTCGCCTGCAGCGTCCCGGATCGATCGCGCCTCCTTCGGATCTCGACCCAGCCCGCCTGGTGCAGCGCGCTGACCGTCGATTCGACGTCGATCAGATCGAGTCCGCGCCTGGCGAAGCCGCGAAGGGTGGTCCATCGCATGGGGCGCAGATCGATCAGTCGCCTCACGAGGCGCTCGATCAGGTCCGCCTGCGCCGGGGACAAGCTCGACGTGGCGACCTCGAAGCCGGCCGGCGCCTGCGGGCCCTCGAAGTCGTCGCTACCCATCGTCCACCACGTAGCTGCACTTCACGAGGGGCGCGAGCCGCAGGGTGCCGTCGTCCTCGCGCCCGCCTCGGGTCTGCGTGCAGGTCCAGACGGCCTGCAGCCACGATCCGCACCGCCGCAGTTCCTCGGTAGTGGGCATCGACACGATGTACTGCGCCCCCGTCGATGCCAGGAAGGTGCCGAGCTCCTGGATCTTGTCCGTGTCGCTCGCTGAGAACGGCTCGTCGACGAGGAAGAAGCTCGCGCCGCCACCGTCGTCGTGCAGCCGGAGGGTGGTCATCGCCAGCAACATTGACAGCGCCGCCTTCTGGCCGCCGGACAGGGAAGGCGAGCTGTACGGCACCAACGACTTGTCGCCGGCCGCGACCTGGAGATCGATCGCGAACCGGCCGTCTTCCCTCGGCCGCGGGGAGCCCTGCAGACGCAGGCCCAGGGGCTGGCCGGCCTCCTCCAGCAGCGCGAAGTACCGCTTGAAGACGCGGCGCGTGGCGGTCTTGTACTGCTCGTGGGCCCGCTCCGCGGCGAGGCGCGCCTCTTCGACGTGCGCGGCGAGCCGGGCGAGCTCGCCTGCCACCGCGTCCACCTGTTTCTCGAGCGTCTCCACGTTGGCCGGCAGGTTCTCGTCCCGCTCAGCCTCGCTGTAGCCCGTCAGCCGCTCCTCGGCCGCGGCCGCCGCGCTCTGCAGGAACGCCGGGCTCTTTCCCTCGGCGAACGCGCGAGCGGCGTCCGATGTGCTCTCGGGCACCGCGCTGGCGCCCCGGGCCAACGCGGCCTCGGCCGAATGCATCGCGGTGGCGATGCGCGACAGCTCCTGCTCGACGTCTTGACCCCGGTGCCTCGCCGCGCGCGCGCGCTCCTCCAGCCGGGCCTTTCGTTCGACCACGTCGCGGTGCTGCACCTCCATCGACGTCGTCGCTGCCCGGTGCCGGGTCCGCTCGTTCTCGAGGGCCACCACGTCGCTCCGGATCCGGACGCGCAGGTCGGAGAGCCGCCCATGCTCCGGTCTGCTCACCTCCCAGTCCAGCCGGCTCGTCTCCTCGCTGATCTCCCCTTGGATCCTGCGCTGTTCGATGCGGGACGCCGCGACCCGTGCGCGCAGCCCCGTCGTCCTGGCGGCGAGCTCGGCGAGCTCTCCCTCGATCTGCGTGCGCCGCCGCTCCAGCGCGCTGCGACCGAGGAAGTAGTGGTCTTCGCCCTGGAACCGACCGCCCTTCCGGTCCAGCACGTAGCCGTCCCGATCAATGAGCACGGTCCGAGGCTCCCTGAGCGTCTCCTCCACCTTGCCGTCGAGCCACCGGACCCCGCGGAGGATCCGGGTGATCAGCCCCTGGTACTTCGGGTCCTGCACCCGGATCCGCTCGAGGAACGGGTGATCGCCTTTCGTCGGGGGCCTCGACCGCACATCGGGAGCGAGCACGTAGAACGGGAATCGCTGCGCGCGGGCCAGCTCCGTGGCGCGCACGAAGCTCTCGGCGTCGGGCACGGCGACGGCGAAACGGAAGTCGCCGAGGTAGCTCTCCAGCGCCCGCCTCGTGTCGTCGTCGTCGTCCAGCGGTTCGATGAGGTCCATCAGGAGTTGATGCGCGACGTCGTGCTTGCGCAGCGCGGCACGAAAGGGGTCGACGGCGGCGGGCGGAGTCAGCAGGCCCTCATCGAGGCGCGCAAGCTCCTCCTTCAGCGTGTCGTCGCGGTCGTCGATGGCCTGCAGATCGCGACGCAGGTCAGCGAGGTCGTCCTCGATCCGCGTGAGCGCCGCCTGGAGTTCGACAAGGGCCCTGACCGGGTACGGCTCAGCGCGCTGGCGGAGCTCGTCGAGTGGCTTCCACTGCGCCTCGACGTCCGCTCCCTCGGCGAGCCTGGCGCGATACCGCGCGTCCAGCGCTTCGCCGTCACTCTGCAGCTCGGCTGACTGGGTCGACAGCGCCGTGATCGAGTCGCCGAGCGACTCCAGCTCGCGTCCGGCCTGCTGTTCCTGGTCCAACTCCAGGCGGCGTGACGCCGTCAGCGCCGCTCGCTGGTCATGAAGCTCTGTGACCCGCCGCTCCGCCTCCGACACCGTCGCCAGGGGCAGCGCCTCCTTCGCGAGCCGCAGCTCACGCAGCTGGCCGCGGTACCGGTCATGCACCCGCTTCCGCTCGCGCAGCCGGTCGAGCTCGCCCTCCCGCTGGTTCAGCACGCGCGCCCGGTCGTCGTGTCCCCGCTGCTGCTTGTCGAAGTCGCGACGCAGCGCTTCCCACTCCTCCAGCACCTCCTTGCCACCGATGAAGTCGAACAGCAGATCGAACAGCTGCTCGGGCTTCTCCTCGCACAGCGACGCGATCTGGCCCTGCCGTGTGCACAGCAGCTTCCGAAAGCTCCGACCCATGCCCAGCTTGTCGAGGCGCGCGGTGTAGTCGCTCTTCCGGGCGAACGCCCGCCCTTCGAAGCCCCGAACCAGCGGCGACACGTCCCCAGGGCAGAAGTACCACTCGCCCGAATAGCCCTCCTCGCCCGCCGTGTAGACGACAGCCAACGTGAAGTGATTCGCCTCGCTCGGCTGCACGCGGTCGAACGGTCGGACCCTGCTGCCCTCCGGGGCGCGGTTGTCAGCCACCAGCCGGATCATCGCGTACGGCGCGGCCTGGGCTGCGAGATAGTCCTCGACGCTCCGATCGCCGCCGATCTTCGTGCCTCCGAGCACGACCTTGATCGCGTCCAGGATGCTGGTCTTCCCCGAGCCGTTCTCCCCTGTGAGCAGGTTCACGCCGGGTTGCAGCACCAGCACCTGGTTGGCCTGGATGTCCCAGTGCAGCAGCTCGAGTCGCGTGAACTTCACGCCTCCTCCTCGGAACGCGCCGCCCCACGGCGGGCGAGGCCGACGACGTGCTCCTCCATGCGCTCGTGGTCCAGCAGCACGTACAGCGCCGGTCCCGCGGTGAGGTGGCCGCGGGCCTCCTTCACGAACCCTGCCCTCTTCAAGCCCGTCAGCGCGGACTTGATGGTGGTCTTCGCGTAGATCTCAGCGAACTCGGCGTTGAGCTCGGACAGCGGCAGGGAGGGCGTGTCGTCCTCCTCTTCGAGTTCCTCGAAGCCCAGGAAGGTCTGGCTCCGCCCCTGCGGCTGCGTCGACTCCTCCCGCAGCGTCTCCTTGAGGTGCCGATAGACCAGGTGGGTCCAGAGATAAACGAGGAGGCGGACGTGGCGGGCGTCCAGACCGAGGTTGTTCTTCGCCGTGATGAGCGGGTCCACCGCGGACGCCCGCGACAGCCGCACCCCGATGCGGCCGAGCGTCTGCACGAGGTCGTAGCCCACGAGGGCGAGGCGCTCGCTGACAGCGTCCCAGAGCCCGGCGTCGGAGAAGAGTTCCTCCCGGAGCGCCCTCTGGTCGGCGTCGTCCGGGTCCAGGTATCCCTGGCGAAGCAGCGCGTTGGCGATCGCCGTGGCGCGATCACTCATCGGACCACCTCGATCCGCGGGTGCAGGCCGCCCGCTGGCGTCCTCACGAGCACGCCCAACCGCACGAGGGCCTCGAGCGCGTCCCCGGTCTGCAGATCCTGGAGGTCGGACGGCTCAGCCTGCCGAACTTCGAAGCGCAGCCGCACGCCGGGCAGGAGCTCGAACCCGTCGTCGGTGCTTCGTCCCTCGATCCGGGCGAGCAGCGACAGCTGGTAGACCGCGTCCGCGAAGTCGTGCACGTCAGCCAGGAGCGCCTCGGTGAGGTCCTGACCGGCGTCGATGGCCGCAGCGAGGCGGTCGCGCACCCGCTGCACGGGATCGACCTCGCTCAGACTCAGCTCACCGACCTCGGGCTCGGGCGGGGCGACGTACTCGAACGCGGCTCGCTCCTTCGCGAGGCTCGGGCGCGTCGTGCGATGACGCGTGAGCAGTCGACGGGTCACCAGCCCGACCGCAGGAGGGGTCGGCACGATGGCCCGACGGTGGATGAAGTCGACCATGTCGGCGTCCGACGATCCCAGGATGGCGTCGCTGAGCGCCGCGATGCTGTAGCCGGCGTCCGAGGTCTCCAGGCGCTTCAGATTCCACTCGGCGAGGCGTCGCCCGAGGCCTTCGTGGGCGCGCAGGATCTGCTGGATGGACTCGTGCAGCCGGACGAGCCGCCCAAAGTGATCCGAGGAGGCGTCCGTGCGCTCCTCGATCACCGACAGGACCTGCCCCACGTGCACGAGCTGGGCGCGCACAGCCTGACGCGAGAACCGGATGAGCTGGCGAGGCGTGCCGTGCGCCAGGATGCTGCGGGCGTGCTCGGCCTGGGTCTCCAGCTCGGCCAGGAGCATGGCGAGCAGGTGGCCCGTCGAGTCGGCGTCGATCCGGTCCCCGAACGCGACCGTCTCGACCGCCCGCACGAGGAGGTTCGCCGGGGTCTGTCCCGCGAAGTCCGACGCGACCAGCAGATTGAGGAGGAAGAACGCGACGGGCACCAGGCGGTAGGTGTCGTCGGTCGCGCGAAGCTGGAACCAGCCGCCCTTGTAGAGCGAGTCCACGAGGCGATCGAGCTTGTCCGAGTCGAGGTGGGGCAGCAGGCTGCGGATCCGGGCCTTCGTGAACCGCCCCTCGGCCTTGCTGAGCGTCAGGAGCACGACCAGCTTGAGGGCGGTGTCGGCGGGCGACTGGGAGAACAGCGAGCGGCAGAGCGGGAAGATCGGCAGCACGGAGACCGCGCGGTCCCAGTCCGGCAGACGCTCGGGGCTGATGTCGTCGCCGAGGACGGCGTGCAGGTCGGAGACGTCGATCAGCACAGGGTTCACACCAGGAGGCAGGAATCGGCCGCGAGCTGCGGTCAGCTCAATGTGGCGGGGAGTTGCTTCCGATCTTCGGAGGCCCGGTCTGTAGAGCCTCCACGAGGTGCGGGGGCAACGCAACGGTTCGAGGCATCGGACCGCAGCCGGGGCCATAGTGAATGAGTTCGAGGCGCTCCTCCCCCGACTCGGTCCAATCAAACCCCGGTTCTTCGAGCAGCCACTCGAGCAGACGGCTCGCCCCGGTCGGGTTTCGACGCGCCGCCATGACCAGCGGCTGGGGATCGCGCTCTCCGCCCAGGACAAGCTCCGTCACCCACTCGGCCAGGTCCGGTTCGCTGTCGAAGATCTCCGGGTTGGCGAGCAGGCGCTCCAGGTCGCCGAAGTGGGCGTCGATGCTCAGCCCGTATCGGTCGTCGTGGAGCAGCCAGACGTGCTCCATGGCCTCGATCTCTTCGGGGAGGGCAAACGCCGGAACCTCGGAGGATCGGGCTTCCTCCGTTGTTCCTATCGCGCGCTGCCAGCGGCGGGTCACTCGATCGAGGGCCGCGCCCGCGTCCGAACCGGGAACTGCGACGACGCGGTCCCCGAACTCCTCCTCGAATGCTCGCCCCTGGGCTCGTTGGCTCCTTCGCGAAGCCTCGAGCAACTCGGGGTCTCGGTACAGCGCTCGCGGGGATTTCTGGCAGGTGCTGGCCAGCTCGTACAGCACGATCGGGGTGGCCTCCATGGGCAGGACCGAGAGAGCCCCGGATGCCATCAGTCCACCGTCAAAGGGAACGAAGCGGCCGACCAACACGCCTTCGTCCGGGACCCCGTCCAGCCAGGCTTCGCCCAGGTTGCTCCACAGCGTGGTCTCCTGGTTGGTGGCGAGGTCGCGTACCCGCAACGCGTCGTCGGTGCGGCCGATGATCGTCGCTGCAGTCTCGATCCAGCCGAGCCACCCCCGCACTTCGGCGACCTCCCAGGCGGCCAGCCGATCCTCGAAGTGGTCGATGAACCACTCGATGATCGGGACCCCGTCGTCATCGGAGGTGTAGAGGAACCGATCGAGCAGAGGCTCGAACTGCCGCTCCGCCAGCGAGGTCGCATTCGACTCCAGGAAGCTGAAGTCCTCTCGCTCCACGGCGAACTCGCTGGAGCTCGCGAAGAGGACGAGCGCCCGCTTGATCTCGCCGAGGCGCACCAGACGGTCCAGCCGGCCTGGCGTGTCGCCGCAGGCCTTCAGTTTGATGTGGGCCAAAGCGACGGTCCGGCCCAGCGGCGCATTCACCCAGGTCTCCGTCGGATCGTCCCCGGCGAACCGGGAGATGAAGGTGAAGCCATCGGGACCGACCGCGCGCTCGAGGGTCTTCAGAATCTGCTCGGCTCGGTCGTTGGGACCCTCGATGTACCGCGGGCGACCGTCTTCATCGCCCGGCCGCGTCCGACTGCGCTCGGACTCCGTCGGCGCCACTCCCGCGAGGAGCGGGCGACACAGCCCGAACTCCTTGTGTGGCTTGATTCCCAGGCTGGTGGCGAAGGTGACCGCCTGGTCCACGAGGGCCACGGCCAGCCCAGCGTCGACGTCGATGAGACCGAACCGCTCCTGTAGGGGGGCCAGCCACTCGGCGGTTTCAGAAGGACGGAGGCCCGGCAGCAGCCCGCAGTCCTTCACGCCCAGGCAGCCGCGATCCACCAACAGGGTCGCTCCGTACAGCTCCCCGCGCCAACGACGGGCGAACGCGACGACGACCAGGCTGGTGAGGTCTTCCCAGCCCGCGCTCATCTGGCAGATCTCAATCGGGCCTGCGGCGGCTGCCCGAAAGAGGCCCATGCGTCCCATGTGGCTCGGGGCGTGAGCGGGCGGGCTCTGCCGCTGCTTCGCCTTCGAGCGGTCTGTGCGCTTCTTCACCTTCCGGGGGTGCGTCTTCTTCTTTGCCATGCCGCCCTGAGCGGGCCCCTCCTCGGAACGGGACTGGTCGGGCCCGTCATGCGGATTGTCCGGCGATGGTAGCGCCAGGAGCGAGGGCCGTTTCAGCAACAGCCGCTCACTGACGCGAACACACCTTGCCGCAAAGGCCTGACCCTCCCCTGGTTTCCCGGACCACGTGAGAAGCACGCCCGGGAGGACCGATGGCAAAGAAGCGGCACCGGTGCTCTCACCCGCCTCTACGCGTGAGGTCGGCGGCACGAGGGAGGCGCCCCCGCCTGTCCAAACGGGATGTACGCGTCGTTGGATGGGCTCACGGTGCCGTCAACCGCTCCGTCGTCGGAATCGTTCGATGGCCTCCGCGATGAGAGGCACCTGAGCGCTGGCCGTCGTCCAGACGATGTCCAGGTCGAGCCCGAAGTACTCGTGGACGATCATGTTGCGGAACCCAACGACCGACCTCCACGGGATCTCGGGGATCGATGCATGGACACCGGGGCTCAGGCGCGCCGCCGCCTCGCCGATCACCGTCAGCTTGTAGAGGATCCCGCTGAGCAGGAGCTCGTTGGTCCCGAGTTCCTCGCGGCTGGCGCCGCCGACGAACCGCATCACCGCCCCGGCGGCCTCGCAGATGTCTTCGAGGTACAGCTCGTCAGGCCGCAAAGAGGACCCGCGCGGTGCCCAGCACCGACTCCCGGATCGCCGGCTTCAGGCCACCCTTCGGCACGAGATCGACCTCCCGGCCCAGCAGCTGCTCGAGATCGTGCTTGAGCGCGCCGAGTTCGAAGAGGCCGACGGGTGTGCCCGGCACGAACTCGACCAGGAGATCAACGTCGCTGTCATCGCTGAAACGCTCGTCCAAGGCGGAGCCGAACAGGGACAGTTCCTGAACGGAGTACTGGCGGCAGAGCTCAGCGAGCCCATCGGCAGGCACGTGGATGGTCGCGATCTTCATCTCCCGCAGTCTACGCCAGCGGGCCCCTGGCTCGGGTCCCGACCTCCGGCCGGTCCTTCA
>CALAGR010000342.1 GCA_937891735.1 uncultured Pseudomonadota bacterium
GGCGGGGCCGGACCGTCCCACGGCGACACCCACGACAGGCCCCCGGCGGCAGGTCGCGCCAGCGACGCCCCGTGGGCCTGTCCCCACAGATCCGGGCGCGCCCGGAGCGCTGTACCGGCCCCGCCAGCGGGACGACAAGGCCTCGGTCGTCGGCGCGTCCGACCCGGTGGACGTGGCGGGCATGAGCCCCGACGAGATCGCGAAGCTCGCCAACGTCGAGCCTCCGACGCCCCATCCCCTCGCCATCGAGGCCGGGGAGGACGAGAAGGTGCGCCGGCGGGCGGAGTCCGAGGCCCGGCGGGCGGCGCGGGCTGCCGGAGAAGACCCGGGAGCGCGGGATCGGTCGGACTCCGGGCCCGGGCGCCGGGTGGGAGAGACCCAGGACGCCATCGAGGAACTGGAGGAGGACCCGAAGTGAAGCGATGGATCCTGTGTGTGCTGCTGGTGCTCGGTTGCGGCCGCTCCGAGGAACCGCCGACCCCCGCGCCTCCGGCGGCGGCCCCCGACGCCAAACCCGCGCTGATCCAGTACGACGAGCAGGGGCGCCGGATCAGCCGGGGCTTCCAGACGCACGTGGTGCGCACCCTCGAGCCGATGAGCGAGGCACAGCAGGCCAAGCTCGCCGCCCAGTCCGCCGCCGAGCGGGCCGCCGTGGCGGTGGCGCTGCCGCCGGAGTGGGCGCAGCGGCGCACCCACGTCGAGGGCGAGCCGGTGTGGGGGTTCGACATCTACCGGGATGGGGTGCTCGTACGCCGGGTGAGCGGCCAGGGCCTGGAGGAACCCACACCACTGACCGGGGTCCTCTTCCCGCAGGAGCGCGCGGACCTGCGGTCGGCGCTGGCCCACGGCAGCTCCGGGTCCCGGTGGGTGCGGGCCGCGGACCTCGATGCGCTGCAGCTGCGCTTGAACCGCCAGGGTCGAGTCAAGCTCGAGGCGCTGGGCCGCGGCGGGCGTCGGCTGAAGGCCGTCCAGGGGGCTGGCGGCGGCGGGGACGGATCCGGCGGAGGCGGCGGCACCGGCGAGGGGAGCGGCGGCACCGGGGCAGGGAAGCATGGCCCCGGAAAGCGGTCGTTGCGGGAGCAGGAGATCCAGGGGTTGTTCTGGCTCGAGCTGCGCTCCATGGGGAGCCCCGAAGGGCCCGACGAGGGCCATTTGGAGGTCGGTGGTGATCCCCTTGGCGAGTAGCGTAGAATTCCTGCGTCACATCACCTGCGCGCTGGGATCCCCATGAAGCTCACCACCTGCCTGTTCGTTCTCGCGTGCCTCCTCCCCGTGTCCGCGCTGGCCGCCGTCGGCCCGCTCGACGACGAGGGGTACCGCGCCATGGACTCGCTGGCGCCGGATCCGGCCCTGCCGTCCACGATGCTCGATCTGATGGTCGGCACGACGGCCTCGGGCTCGTTCACGGACCTCGAGGACGACAAGTCCTGGTACTTCGACATCGGGACCTACGGCAGCAGCACCATGTACGGGTACACCGACAGCAGCCTGTATGTGCACAGCAACGGGATCATCACCAGTTCCTCGACGTCGGCCTATTTCAACAACATGGCGCTCCCGGACGGCCGCTTCAGCAGCAGGCAGCTCATCGCGCCCTACTGGGACGACCTGACTCCCGTCGCGGGGCTGTCCACCCTGACCTGGCAGGCGGAGGCCGGCAGCCACGTCATCGTGGAGTGGACCGATTGGGCGCTGTACGCGGATCCGACGGTGCGCCTGAGCTTCCGGGTGACCTTCGGCCTCGACCAGGGGTGGGTCCTGTTCCAGTACACCAAGATGGAGGGGGCGGACGGCGGGTCGGCGACCATCGGAATCCAGGATCGCTACCAGGATCCCGTCAACTCCTACAGCTACAACACCGCGGGCGCCGTGGTGGCGGGCACCGCGGGGACCGGCGTCGCCCTGCAGGCGATCCTGTTCGACCTCGACGCGGACGGCGATCAGCTCCCGCGCCGCCTCGAGAACGTCCTCGGCAGCGACGACACGGAGTGGGACTCGGACGGCGGCGGGGTCAGTGACATCGGCGAATACGTGGCCGGCACGGTTCTGTCGGACGCCTCCGACGACGACACCACCGACACGGACGGGGACGGCCTCACCGACGTGGACGAGGCGTTCTACGGCACCAACGCCGCCCTCGTGGACACGGACGGCGACACCCTCAGCGACTACGACGAGGTGGTCACCCAGGGCACGGACCCGACCCTCGCAGACACGGACGGCGACGGCTGGAACGACGACGTCGAGCTGACCGAAGGCACGGATCCGACGGACCCGGGAGACTTCCCGGTCATCTCGTTCGGTGTGTCCTCCGACACGAAGCACAAGGTGCGCGCGACGCTCTGCGACGACGGCAACATCCATGTCGTTGCCACGAACGACAGCTCCGATTCGGGTCTGTACTACTACGCGCTGTCCACCACCGGCACGGTGTTGATCGCCGAGACCCTGTTCGATCTGGTGGACGACGACGTCAAGTACCCGGGCATCGCCTGCTTCGGTTCGACGGTCTTCCTGACCTACGAGCACATCCTCCCGGCGACCACTGGAGACGACGACGACGCGACGACGGCTCCCGACACGGCCGTCCTGGGGGTCATCGCCATCGACCCCAGCCTGGATGACCAGGACGGCAGCGTCGCAGATCCGACGGCCATCACCACCGCCTCGGTGGTCTTGGACATCGAGGGCAACCCCCGGCACCACCGGGTCGTCGCCGCCGCCAACGGCCTGCACTTCGTCTACGAGCTGCAGGTGGATCCGTGGCCGGATGGGAACGGGGACGAGGAGTCGGTGGGCTACACCCAGGTCGATCTCGCGCTCGTGGAGCAGGCCGAGCTGGTGCTCGCCAACTTCCCTCGCAAGAAGGGCGACGGAAGCTCCATCTTCGGCACCCACAAGGGTCACAGCCCGGCCCTGGCGGTGGACGCCGCGGGCGTCGCCCACGTGGTCTTCAGCGCGCAGACCGCGCCCTACTACCAGTACGTGGACGAGACGAACTACCCCAGCGGGCTGTGGTACGCGGCGGTCAGCGGGACGACCGTGGAAGGGCCGCACTACCTGAGCCACGGCATGCTCGAGCGCCTCGACGTGTCGCTCGACGGCTCGCTGCTCCGGTTCTCGATCTCGGCGGGCTACGACACGAACCACGACTTCTACAAGTCCCAGGGCGTTCGCTACGGCGTGCTCGACACGGCCGCGTACCTGACGATCCCGCGGGTGGGCAGCCAGTACGACTTCGACATCTCCGCCGTGGACCCCTCGTCCTTCGTCGTGCCCATCGCTCCGGTCTATCTGAACAACCAGTCGATGCAGGGCGCGACGATCACCGCGATGCCGGACGGCGTCACCATCCACAGCTACGCCAAGGACTGGGATGACGTGCTCTGCATGATCCCCGTGGGCGCCGACGGGAGCACGCTGGGCGACGAGCGGTGCTTCTTCGACGAGGAGGCGTCGAAGTACACGCGCTACAAGGGCATCATGGACCTCGGCGGGGCCCTGGGCGTCGTGTTCAACGACTGGAACAGCGACATGAACTTCGGCGTGATCGACGCCGACATGCTGTACGACGCGACGAGCGTTCCGGCCTACCCCACCCGCAACCCGCCGGCGTTCGTGAGCACCGCGGCGACCTATGCCGTCGTCGGGGAGCAGTACACGTACACGCCGGTGGCGACGGATCCCGAGGGCGACATCGAGGGCTTCACGCTCCTGTCCGGTCCCACTGCCGCAGTCTTCGACGGAACCACGCTGACGTGGACCCCCGTCGCCGCGGACGCGGGCACCGCCGATGTGGAGATCCAGGTGGCCGACGTCTTCGGGCTCACCGCCAACCAGGCCTGGACGATCACCATCTACGACCCGAACGCGACTGGAGACGACGACGACAGCGCGGGTGATGACGACGACGACGACGACGACACCACCCTGGCGGACGACGACGACACCACGGGCGACGACGACGACAGCACGACGGGTGGCTGCGACAACTGCAGCAGCAGCGTCGCTAGCGGCAACAACAGCTCGCTGTTCGCGCTGCTGTTCGTGCTCGGGGCCGCGCTCCGGCGCCGCCGCCTCTAGATCAGCTCTCCAGGCCCTCACCTGTGTGAGGCCGCACGGGGGCGGGGCCTTTGGGGTGCAGGATTGCTCGGTCGGGATCCACGGGGTGGCCCTGCATCAGCGTCTCGCAGGTTGGCGCGGAATGTGAAGACGGAGAGGGCTCACCAGGAGGCCCCTCATGTCACGACTCCTTTATGCGCTGCTCGCCCTCTTCGCCGCCTCGCTGGTGGCCTGCCCCTCCGTCACTGACGACGACGACGACGCCACGGCGGACGACGACGACGTCACGGGTGATGACGACGACGCCACGGGCGATGACGACTCGGGCGACGACGATGATTCGGGCGACGACGATGACGTCACCGCGCCACCGCCGCCTCCACCCACCATCACGGCGGTCGATCCGGTCACCGGGCTTGTCGCGGGCGGTGCGCCCGTCACCATCACGGGCTCCGGCTATCTCGCCAACAACCCCGGGCCGACCGCGGTGGCTTTCGGCGCGAACCCGGCGCTCGACTGCCTGATCGCCAGTGACATCGAGCTGCGCTGCACGACGCCGCCCGCCGCGGCCGCGGGAGTCGTGGCCGTGTCGGTGACGAACGCCAACGGGAGCGACGAGCTCGCGTCCGCCTTCACCTACGAGATCTTGCCCATGCTGCTCGGAGCGGACGGCAAGACAGGCTGGGAGGGCGACCTGTACGTCATCGATCCCGCGGATGCCACCGCGACGGCGGTCGGGCCCGTGGGCTACTCCATCACGGGGTTGTGCCTGCGCCCGGACGGCGTGCTCTTCGGCACGGAGTCGACGCAGAGCGGAAACCAGGGCAACGCACGCCTCATCCGGATCGAGCCCGAGACCGGCGCGGGCACGGTGGTCGGAGATCTGCTGGACATCTCCACCGGGATCTACCACTCGTCCACCGCCGATTGCACGTTCGTGGGCAGCCGGCTCATCGGCTGGAGCGAGTTCGGCGACGACCCCATCGAGATCGACCCGGCAACCGGCGCCGTCACGGTCATCCCCAGTTCGGGGGTCAGCAGCTCGGGCAGCGGCATCGCGATGCACCCGGACGGCACAGTGTACTTCGTGCCGGGCCGAACCACCGGCCACCTGTACGTCATCAACCCCGACACCGGGGTCGGCTTCGAGGGTCCCCAGCTGTCTGGCGGCACCTACGACAACATCAACTCGATGGCCTTCCTCGGAGACACGCTGTACGCCATCGACACGCAGGACCTGGGCTCGACGAGCTCGCTGCAGGTGTTGGTGACGATCAACGTGGGCACCGGAGTGATCACCCCCATCGGCGCCCTGCCGACCGCGATCGACTCGCTCGTGGGCAACATCCCGGTGGTGAACTCCCGCTAGCGCGCCCGCACCAGGTGCAGCGCCGCGAGGTTCTTCGTGATGGGCGCTGCGCCAGCCTGTCGGGTGTCGATCAGCTTGAGCGTGCCCTTGCCGCTCTTGACCAGCACGAAGCGGCCCGGCTCGGCCTCCAGGGTGTCCCGCGGGTAGCGGAGCATGTCGCCGCGGCAGGGCCAGACGTCCAGGATGAGGCCGTCACCCAGGACCGCGGCCAACGGCAATCCAGGCTCCCCCCGATGGCGCCCGGTGTCCAGGACGACGGCCCCGGGCAGGGCCAGCGCCTCGTCCACCGAGTACACCCCCACGCGCCCGCCATCGTCCAGCACCGGCAGTCGGGTCCTCAGCTTCTCCGGGCAGCGGGTCTGGTCCGCGTCCATCGCCTCGAGCTCGGCCACGGTGGATGGGAGCGCGCCGAGCGGATCCTCGGCGGCAGACGCTGGGAGCTGCCACTTCGGAAAGGGCACGGACGGATCCTGGGAGGGCAGGGCGGGCTCGGAGCCGCATCCCGTCAGGAGCAAGAGGGCCAGGATCGCGCGCATGTCCGGCACGCTACTCGGGCTGCGCCGCCCTCAGAATGACGGACGATGGACTTGCCTCGACGGGTGTGCCGGGGTACCCCGCGGTCCATGCGCGCTCTCCTCGTTCCATCGATGCTCCTCCTGTCCAGCTCCATGATGGCCCTCGCCTGGCTGGGGCACCTCCGCTTCAAGGACAGCTGGTCCTTCTGGACCGCCCTGGCCGTCAGCTGGCTGATCGTCCTGCCCGAGTACCTGCTCAACGTCGCCGCCACCCGCATGGGGCACGGGCTGTACACGGGCGCGCAGATGGCCACGGTGCACCTCGCGGGCGGCGTGGTGTGCGTGGCGCTGGTCTCGCGGTACGTGCTCGGGGAGGATTTCGGGACGCGTCAGGCGCTCGGGTTCGCGCTGCTGGCGGTGTCGATCCTGCTGATCATGGGCAAGGGACCGGCCTAGCAGCTCCCTCCTTTCGTCAGGAGCCCCGGATCGCGCCCGTGGTAAGGATGGGCGGCCGATGCAGTGAGGCGCGGCGAGGGGCGGTCCAAACTGGCGAAGCATGGGCTCTACGTCGTGGATCTCGAGCGGGATCGCGACCCCCTGACCGTGTCGGAGGCCCTCAAACGGTGCGGTCCGCTGCTGGATCGCGTCGCGCTGAAGTCGGCCTTCGACGGCGCGGCCGTGCTGCCGGTGCTGGTCGCCGAGTCCGATCAGAAGGCTCCGCTGTTCATCCTCAGCAAGAAGCTGGAGGCCGCTGGCTGCGAGGTCTGCCTGGTCGAGGACGAGACCGTGGAGGGCCGGGTGGCGGGCCTGGTGGCGGGGGCGGGGCGCATCCCTGCCATGGCGCGCCAGCTGTGGGCGGAGTTCCGGGCGAACACCGGCAACCAGATCGAGCGCGCCCGGCAGGTCCTGGGACACGCCGTGCTGCCCCCGCCGGGCGGGGCGACGGCTTCACCGTCGGCGGACGCGGCCGAGACGTCCGCTGCGCGGCGGCCCGAGCAGGAAGAGGCGGTGCTGCGGGTCAGGCCGGCGCGGATCGCGCTCCGGCTGGCGGTGCTCACGGCGCTCATCGGTGGAGCCGCGGCGCTGCTGCTCCTGTTCCTCCACTACGAGCCAAAGACCTACCAGCCGGCGATGGAGCCGATGGAGCTCAAGATGCTCCCTGGGGGGGGCACGGGATCCGCGAAGGCCACCGCGGGCGCCGGGAGCGCGCCGACGAAGCAGAGCGCGGAATCACCGCAGCGGGACACGGCGGGGAACGACCAGTCCGGAGATCCCGACGACTCCCAGGCCGCCGAGGAGGACGGCCCCGCCGACGTGCCCGACATCGTCCTGGAGGAGACCCAGGCCAGGGCGGCGAAGAAGACCGAGCGGGACGCGGATGTAGACATCGGAGCCCTCCTCATGGGGTTGGCGCTCTCGTTGTCCACTGCGCTCCTGGTCCCCCGCAAGCGCGGCCAGCTGCGCGGGATGGTCCCCCAGATCGTCGGGGGCGTGGGGACGGCGGCCCTGGTGGCGTTCGTCTGGGCCTCGTTCATCCGGGCCCCCGTGCACGCTGGCAACGGCGGGGGCGGCGCGGGGGTCGTCCTCACGAGCGGCGACGGCGATGCAGCCCCACCGGGTGGCGGCGCACCCCCCGGCGGTGGCGGACCGAGCCCCGCCCCCGAGCCCGGGGAGGGCCCTGTGGAGCGCCCCTTCGCGGCGTTCGTCGGCTCCATCGGCGGAGAGCCGTCGTCCTGCGATCCCGGTCTGCCAGAGTTCGCGGGGCTGCTGTGCCAGATGAGGGAGATGGGGGCCACGGCGCCGCCCCAGGAGCCCGGGGACGCGATGGCCGCGATGGTCGGGCAGGACGACGACGACTCGGCAGACGACGACGACTCGGCGGGCGGGAGCGATGTCGTGACCGGGGTGGAGGCGGAGGCCAAAGCTGAGGGCGAAGACGAAGCGGTCGCCGAAGCAGACAGCGAAGCCGAAGGCGAGGGCGAAGCGGTCGCCGAAGCCGAGGCCGAAGCCGAGCCCGGGCGCGAGCGCGCGGCCCGGACCGTCAAGGTGGGCGCCCCTTCGGGAGCACAGGGGGGATCCGAGGCTCCCGCGGAGGAGTCGAGCGAGGACTCGGCCGGCTCGCCGGCCGCGGCACCGTCCGGCCCGGAGTCGGTGGGCGGGGACGCCGGTGGC
>CALAGR010000343.1 GCA_937891735.1 uncultured Pseudomonadota bacterium
GCGCGAAGCGCTGCGCCCCGCTCGTCAGGCGCTCCCCCCGCTGTCGTTCAGCCCGATGAAGGGCGCGCCGTTCTGCATGGCCAGGTCCATGACCTTGCAGATCTTCTTGGCGTACGCGCCGGACAGGGACCCGCCGAACACCGTGAAGTCCTGGGCAAACAGGAAGACCGTGCGCCCGTCCACCGTGCCGTAGCCCGTCAGCACGCCGTCGCCGAGCACCTTCTGCTCGGACATGCCGAAGTCCTGGCACTGGTGCACCGCGAACGCGTCCAGCTCCACGAAGCTGTCGGGATCGAGCAGCAGCTCGATGCGCTCCCGGGCGGTGTGCTTGCCCGCTTCATGCTGCTTGGCGACCCGCGCGGCGCCACCGCCAGCGCGAGCGAGCGCCCACTTTTCGTCGAGAAGGTCGAGCTTGTGCTGGAGCTCCGGGGTGGGCTCTGTCACGACGTCTCCTGGGATCGGGCAGGGGATGGCCTTGCGGGACACGGCACGCGATGTGCATCCTCCGGTGGAGGGAGCGCATCCTACATCACGTGCGCGCGGGGGCCCCTGGCGGCGCCACCGTGAACACCCGTGTCTATACTGCGCGTTCCCTGGAGACGCCCATGTCCTTGTTTCGACTGGCAAAGCCCCTGTTGCTCGCCTTGATCCTCCCCGCCACCGCCCTCGGGCTCGCGGGGTGTCCCTCGGACGACGACGACGACAGCGCCGAGGAGGGGGCGGTCGTGGTCGCGGGCGTGGGCTCGTTCGACTCGATCCAGGACGCGATCGACGCCGCACCCGAGTGCGCCACCGTCACGATCAGCGCCGGCATCTACGACGAGCGTCTGCAGATCCGCCAGTGCATCACGATCGTCGGTGCAGGCCAGGATCGCGTGCGGATCACGGGCGGCGGCAGCGGCACGATGATCGACATCGACGAGGCCGGCGGGCCCGTGCTGCTCAGCAGCTTCCAGGTGTACGGCCCCTACGACGAGCCGGGCACCATCCGCGGGCTCCGGATCACGAACTCCCCGAACGTCGCGCTCAACGATCTGTTCATCGGCTTCGAGCCGGGCCCCGCCGGTGAGGTGGACAACGGCAACGTCGGCGTGGACATCAGCCAGTCCACCGTGACCATCAACGACACGCGGATCGTGCGCGTGGGCTTCGGCAGCGAGGTGGGCGGCACCGGCGTGCAGGCCCAGACCAACTCCACGCTCACCATCGAGGGCAGCCACATCGAGGGGGGCGGCTCGTTCGGCGTGCACGCCGTCGGCGGCTCCATGTACCTCAAGGACACGGAGATCATCGCCACCAACCGGTCCACCGGCGCCCAGCAGTTCGAGGCGGACGGCTCCGGGATCTGGGCCGAGGCCTTCAGCGAGGCCGTGACCCTGGACAACGTGACCGTGGACGGCGGCTCCTTCGTCGGAGCGTGGATGGAGGCTCCGACCGTCAACGTGAACGGCGGGTCCTTCGCGAACTTCGCCTACGGCGTGTACCTGCCCGGCGATCAGGCCTCCGCGTCGGGCCGCCGGCTCACCGTGACGGGCGCCTCCTTCACGGATCTGGCCCAGATCGCGATCCTCGGGGTGGCCAGCTCCACCGTCACCGGCAGCACCTTCCAGGTGGTCACCGGCGTGCCGGATCCGAACAACTCCCGCCCCTACGGTGCGGTGCGCATCGTGGCCCCCGGCGGCATCGTCGATGTCAGCGCCAACGTGATCAGCGGCACCGGCGGCAGCGACTCGATCCGGGTGCTCGGCAGCGCCTCCGACGGTCCCGTGGCCAGCGTGAACATCACGGGCAACACCGTGCAGAACGTCGTCGCCGCCAACGGGATCCAGGTCGTCGAGGCCGACGCGGTGACGATCTCCGACAACATCATCGAGGGGGTGGACCACGGCTACTGGATCGACGCCTCCAACCCCGCCAACAACGGGCTGATCATCAACGGGTTCGGCATCGCCTGCTTCCAGGTCGACGACTGCGCCACGTCGAACAACTCGGTCACGGGAGCCGAGTTCGCCAACATGGTGATCGTCAACTCCACCTTCAGCAGCGTGGACGACGTGCTGACCGGCAGCCGGTGGCAGAGCGTGCAGGTGGAGGGCAGCCAGGGCACGTTCGACAACCTGTCCGTGACCGACGGCGAGGGGAACGGCGCCACGTTCATCGACTCGACCATCGCCATCGACGCGTCGACGTTCAGCGGCTTCTACCGCGGGTCGAGCTTCCAGGACTTCGACGAGTTCGAGGATCCGCTCCCCGAGGACATCCTCAAGTTCAACGGCGGCCAGGGCGTCCAGAACTTCAGCAACGGAAACCCCGCGTTCCTGGAGATCACCAACAGCACCTTCACCGACAACGTGGACAACGCGCTGGTGAGCCAGGACAGCCAGCTGATCTTCACGGACAACGTGCTGACCAACAACGGCTTCACCTACGACGACGGCAGCGGGATCATCCTCGGCCCCGGCTCCGCCATCCAGGTGTTCCGGGGCGACGAGAACGCCTTCACCGGCCCCCTGATCCAGAACAACGTCATCGACGGCAACGAGGGATCCTGGGCCGTGCAGATCAACAGCGCGGCGGGCGCGCGCTTCTTGAACAACATCGTCTGCGGCGGCGCTTCGGCGGGCATGTACCTGTCCAGCAGCGAGGGCGCCATGGTGTCTGGCAACCAGTTCGGCAGCAGCACCGACGCCACCGTCACGAGCTGCGACGCGCTGGAGTGGACGTACCAGCTCTACCTCGCGGGCACCGACGCGGAGCTGCTCGGTGATCCGGTGGAGGTCAGCGACAACATCTTCGCGAACGCGGTGGCGCAGTACGGCATCTTCCTGAGCGCCCTGGGGCCCTTTCAGTTCATCGACAACCAGATCACGGGCGGCTCGGTCGCCGGCATGCGCATGGCGGCCACGCTCCCCAACGGCCTGACCGGTGACAACGACGGCGACGGCACGGCGGAGTACCTGGGCGACTGCGACGACACCGACGCCACCGTGTGGTGGAACCGGTCCTCCCAGACCGGCGCCCCGGAGATCTCCGGCGACGGCGTGGACAACGACTGCGACGGCGTGGCGGACGACGGGCTGGACGGCAGCGACGCGGATGGCGACGGCGTCTCCATCGCGGACGGCGACTGCGACGACACGGACCCGGCGGTGGGCCCGGGCATGGACGAGATCGTCGGCAACTTCAAGGACGACAACTGCGACAGCTGGGGCTTCGGGTCGGATCAGCCCTCGCGATGGGCCGACTTCGACGGGGACATGCCGGTGCCGGAGGTCGGCCTGGAGGGCAACACCATCACCAACGTGGGCGTCGGGCTCGACATCGACGGCGCCCAGGTGGTGCTGTCCGACGGCGCGCAGGCCAACAACCCCAACGCGATCGACGGCACGACCCTCACGGGCGTGGTCATCGACGACTGGATGTGGAGCTCGTCCACCCCGGAGCTGGTGGCCGGATCCCTTTCGGTGGAGGCCGGCACCGTGCTCGCCAACATCACCGGCGATTGCTTCATGGTCCAGGGCGTGGGCAGCAGCCTCACCCTCGGCGCCGCCACCCTGGACGGCTGCGGCATGTCGGCCATCAGCATGTACGAGCCGGGCCTCGTGACGGCGACGGGCCTCATCATCGATGGCGCCGGCGACACCGGCGTGGAGATCGGGGACGGCGTGGTGGCGCTGGACTCGGTGAGCATCACCAACAGCGGGATCAACGGGATCTCGGTCCAGGGGGGCCAGCTCACCGCGATCTCCCCCAGCATCACCAACTCCGGCAACGACGGCGTGTCCGTCTCGTTCTCGGGCCTGTCCGAGGGCAGCGTCACCCTGATCGGCGGGACCATCGTGGGCGCAGGCGGCAACGGGGCCGAGATCACCGGAGGAATCCTGGACCTGCAGGGCACCGCCATCAGCGCGACCACGTTGCAGGGGCTGGTCGCCACGGGGGGCGTCGTCACCGGCACCTCCGGGTCCATCCTCGGCGGGTCGGTCGGCGTCAACGTGAACGGCACCGCGAACGTCACCCTGGACGACTGGACCCTCACCGGAGCCCTCGCCCAGGGCGCCCTGGTGTCCGGCGGCACGCTGACCCTGACCGACGGATCGGTCGCCGGGACCGGCGGCGACGGCGTGCTGGCCACGGGCGGGGCGCTGTACATCGACGGCACCACCATCGGGACGGCCACCGAGGACGGCGTGGCCTTGTCCGGGACGGTCGTGGCGTCGGTGCAAGGCGCGTTCCTGGAGACCAACACGGGCTTCGGGCTGTCCTGCGACGGCGGGCAGGGGGACCCGAGCAGCTCCACGGTGACGCTGGATCCCTGCACGGCGACCCCGTCGGGGAACGTCGCGGGCGACTACGAGCTCATCAACGGCTGCGAGCTGGTCTGGTCCTGCGTGCTGCCGTAGCGGCGAGGCGGGCCACTCTGCAGCGTGTCGCCCGGGCCGCCTCGGACCTCATCGGACTCCCGTAGACTGGGCCCGTGGCGCGCCTCGATTACATCCTCAGAGCGGTCGCGGCGGAGGACTCGGATGGCCTCCGGCTTCGGCCGGGCTTTCCCCCCGAGCTCATCTTCGGCGACACCGCCGGACCGATGCAGCTGCCCGCCTTCTCGGATCGGCAGATGCGGGAGTTCGTCCGGGAGCTGACCACCCAGGGCGACCTGGCCCAGCTGCACCGCGACGGGCGGATCGAGCTGCACTACGAGTACGGCGGCCAGTTCTACTCCTGCGCGATCCGCGCCGGCGGGGGCGGCTTCCAGGTCGAGTTCCGGCCCCGCACCACCGAGTCGGTGAGCCCGTCGCTGCGGGAGGTCGCGGCGAGCCGCGGAGACCACACCGGGCAGTACGCGATCACCGAGGACGGCACCGCCGTGCCGATCGCGGCCGGCGAGGCCGATGTCGATGCCGACGTCGAGGGGCTGGACGACCTGTCGGACACCGCCAACCCCGAGTTCGAGCCGCTGCCCGCCAACGACCGCCTGCTGCGGGAGGTGGGCAACGCTCCGGGGTTCCTCGAGGACCTGATCGAACGGGAGGACGGCGAGCGGCCCTTCGCCCCCCGCATGGAGATGTCGGTGGACGAGCCGGCGCCGCGAGGGGAGGTGCGTCCGGGGATCTCGATCCACTACACGCGCGACGAAGCGACGGCGCCTCCGCGCTTCGGGCAGAAGCTGTCCCGCCAGGAGTTCGAGAAGCTGCTGCGGTGGATGGTCGAGCAGGAGGCGACCGACCTGCACATCACCCCGCGCTTCCCCCCCACGCTGCGGGTGGACAACCTGTTTCAGCCCTCCAAGGCGCGCACCCTGGGCCGCGAGGAGATCGAGCACGTCATCCTGTCCATCCTGGGTCACAGCGAGCGCGCGATCCTCAAGGAGGAGAACGCCATCGACCTCGCGTACGAGGTGGAAGGGCTGGGGCGGTTCCGGATCAACGTGTTTCAGCAGCTGCACGGCCTGTCGGCGGCGGTGCGTCACGTGCGCGGCGCGATCGACTCCCTGGAGTCGCTCAAGCTCCCCGCGGAGCTGAACTGGCTGACGAACCAGCAGACGGGGCTGATCCTGTTCACCGGGCCCACGGGCTCGGGCAAGTCCACCACCATGGCCGCGCTCATCGAGCAGATGAACCAGAGCCGTCAGCTGCACATCCTGACGCTCGAGGCCCCCATCGAGTACCTCTTCGAGAACCGTCGCTGCCTGATCCAGCAGCGCGAGGTGGGCACCCACACCGACACCTTCGGCCGCGGCCTCAAGGACGCCCTGCGCGAGAACCCCGACGTGATCATGGTCGGCGAGCTTCGGGACTACGAGACGGTCTCCATGGCCATCTCCGCGTCCGAGACGGGCCACCTCATCATGGCCACCATGCACGCCAACACGACCAACAACGCGGTCTCGCGGTTGATCGACGTGTTCCCCGACAACCAGAAGGCGGGCGCCCGGGCGATGATCGCGGACACGCTGGCGGCGGTCGTGAACCTGCGGCTGCTGACCCACGCCAGCGGGCGGGGGCTCGTGCCGGCGGTGGAGTTCCTCAAGAACAACCACGCCGTGTCGTCCACCATCCGCGAGAACAAGCTGCACCAGCTCCGGCAGGTGCTCTCGACCTCCATGGGCGAAGGCATGTGGCCGTTCGAGCGCAACCTCGCGGACCTGTACCGCCGCAACGAGGTGGACTACGACACCGCCTACCGCGCCGCGCCGGACAAGAAGGTGTTCGAGGGGATCCTGGCTACCGCGAAGAAGCGCCGGCCGCCGCGCTGAGAGCCCCAAGTTCGCCCCTCACGGCGGCAGCACGTCCAGGACCCACGACCAGCCCTCCGTCGACCGCTGCACCAGCGCGGAGCGCCGCGCCTGAACGGGGCGGGGCGGCACCCAGGACGGCAGCTCCGGAGCGGCCGCCCGGAAGCGAAGCAGTCGCATCTGGGAGCCGTCGGGCTGGGGCACGAACGCCGGCAGGGTCGCGGGGGCCTGTCCCTCGGTGAGCTGCAGCGGAGCCACCCCGGCCGCCAGGAGGGCCGCCACGGTGGGCGGGTCCAGCTGGGACGGGAAGCCAAACCAGGACGTGTCCGCGGCGCCCGGGGGAGGCGCGACGGGGTCGCCGTCCACGGGCAGCAGGACCGGCGTGGTGACCGAGCGACCCGTGTCCGAGGAGACCGCGAAGGGGCCCAGGCTCAGCCGTCCCGGCACCAGCGGCACCACCATGAAGTGCACCGTGCGCTGGCTGTACTCCTTGCCCCCCGCCGACCCGCGGGAGAACGTCTCGAGGCGCTCGAGGATCGCCACCCCGCCGCCCGGGCTGGAGGCGAGCACCGCGCTGGCGTCGGACAGCAGCTCACGGTTCAGCTGCATCATCGCCACGCTCAGGCGCAGCGGCTCGCCGGTGGTGCCCCGCTCCACGTCCACCGCCGCCACGGCGTCCTCCTCGGCGCGGGACAGGACCCCGGTGGCGTAGTAGACGGCGAGGCGGTGGTCGTCGCCCAGACGCGCGAGGTCGGGATCCGCGGCCACCTCGGCGGGCTCCCAGGCGCCGGTGGCGAGGGCGCGCTGCAGCCACCGGATGGCCGCGTCGGCGTCCCCCTCGCGCGCGTGCGCGCAGGCGAGGTTCCAGGACACCTCCGCCAGGGTGGGATCGAAGGCGAGGGCCAGCCGCGCCTCCACCCGGGACTCGGCCAGCGCGCCGGTCTCCAGCAGCGCCTGTGCGAGGACGCCGCGGGCGTGGGCGTCTTCGGGCGCGGCGGCCAGCAGGACGCGGAGCGGCTCGATGGCGGCGTCCCCCCGGCCCTGGGCGAGGGCGCGCTGCGCCTCATCGACGACGGCTCGGCCTCCGTCTGCGGGGGGCTGCGGCGGAGTCGGGGGCGCAGCGCACGACACCAGCGAGAGACCGGCCAGCAGGGTCGCCGCGGCGAGCCACCTCACGGGGCCAGCCCGATGACGCCGCGCATGCGCCCCGCGGCCAGGCCGTCGCGTCGCCACGAGTGATACAGGGTCGCCTGGTCGAAGGTGCAGCCTCCGACGTCTTCGATGTGGGAGTCGGGCACGCCGGCGCGCACGAGCAGGGCCCGGTTGGCGCGCCGCAGATCGACGTGGGGCTTCCCCCCGGGGCCGACGTGCAGGCCGAAGTCGAGGTCCGCGAGGCCCGCGTCCCGCAGCGCAGCCACCACTTCCATCCCCACCTCGAACCGCCGTCCGGAGATGCAGGGTCCGATGGCCGCGAACACCCGGGCCGGCGCCACGTCGAGCTGTGTGCCCACGCCGAGGGCCGCTCCGACGATGTCTGCGGCGGTGCCGCGCCAGCCCGCGTGCACCGCTCCCACCGCTCCCGCCTCCGGATCCCACAGCAGGATGGGCACGCAGTCCGCCACCCGGACCGCGATGGCGAGCCCCGGCACGTCCGTCCAGAGCCCGTCCCCCTCCTCGGGGGCGGCAGGCACCGCGCCGTCCTGGCCCCGCTGCAGCACGTGCACCCTGGTCCCGTGGACCTGCCGGCCGTTCGCGACCGCGTCGGGCCCCTGCCAGGACCGGGTCGTGAAGCGGCAGACAGCCAGTTCGGGCCGAGCCCACGAAGGGGTCAAAGGGGCATTCGTGATCACGGTGCCACCGTACCTTGGCCAAACCGGGCATGCGCGGGCCCGGATCTGTCTGGAATTGTTGCGATTTGACCCACATTTCGATCCGCCGGGAGCAGGGCGGACAAAGGCATTTGACTTCACCCAGGGGGCTCAGTAACTTCCCGCGCGAACGTGGATCCCGGCCTGTTGCATCAACACTCCGGCCCAACGTGCCAGTGGCCCGCGCGGCCAGATGAAATGGAGATTCGCATGCGGACGACCTGGTGGACCCTTCTTCTTCTCTCGCTCGGCCTCGCGGCCGCCGGCTGCCCTACTGTCGGTGACGACGACGACGCCACGGGCGACGACGACGACGACTCGACCGCTCCGCTCTGCGCCGGCATCCTCGGCACGAGCCCCGAGCCTGGCGACGACGGCGTGTTCACGTCCAAGGTCTCGGTCACGTGGGACGCGGTTCCGGAGAACGGGAACCTCACCGTGTCCGACGACGCAGGCGCTGCCGTCACCGGCACCATCGTCGAGGACGACAACGGCCGCACCCTGATCTTCGATGCGGGCGAGGCCTTCGCGGCGTCCACCACGTTCAACGTGGCGATCACGCAGGACTGTGCGGCCGACGTGCCGTTCTCGTTCACGACCGGCCCGTACGGTGACCCCGTCACGACCGAGGACGACCTGATCAACCGCGTGTTCCACCTCGACCTCGGCTCCGCGACGTTCACCGAGCCGCCGGCCGTCGGTCCGCTCCTCCAGGGCTTCCTGGTCGACGTGTACGTGGTCTTCCAGGCCACGGCGGACAGCGACCTCGCCAACGGCGACATGCACATCATGGGCGCCCTGGCGGACCTCGATGGTGGTGACATCGTCCAGAACACCTGCAACGAGACGCTGAACTTCACGCTCGGGCCGGACAACCTGGTCGGCACCGCCGACGACACCCCCGCCGCGTGGGACAACCCGATGATGGACCTGGACGCAGACCTGCTGTCCCTGTCCGTTCAGGGCGTCACCGCTGACCTGCAGGACGTGCAGATCACGGCGCTGTACCACCCCGACCTGACCAACTTCGTCGGCGGCACGTTCGCGGCCGTCATGGACACGCGGCAGCTCATCGGCCTCGTGGACAGCGAGGACCCGAACGCCATCTGCGATCTGGTCGAGAAGACGGTCGGCGTGAGCTGCGAGGATTGCGGCAACGGCGAGGAGTTCTGCCTGGGCCTCGTGGCCGAGGACGTGTCCGGCAACTGGCTGGAGAACATCGTCGGTGGCCTGACCCCCCGCACCTGCGTGGACGTCATCGACGACGCGAACTGCGACAACGCCGACTACATGAACAAGGCCGGCGAGATCGACGCGGCGCTCTGCCCGGAGTGGACGCCCTAGTCTCCCAGAGACAACGAAACGAAGGGCGTCGGCCTCGGTCGGCGCCCTTCGTCGTTCTGGGTCACGCGGTGGCTCAGGCGGGATCGGACCAGGGACCGGGGGTCTGCGGGTCGAGACCGAACTCCTCCCGGAGCGCGCGCAGGACCGTCCCGAACGGCTCATGCAGGCCCGCGCGGAACTGGACGAAGGTCTCGGTTCGCGGGTGGATGAACCCGAGCGAGGCCGCGTGCAGCATCTGCCCCCGGATGGGCGTCAGCAGGGCGCGCAGCTTCGGGTCCGCCGGCAGCCAGTGCTCCTTGAGCCCGCCGTACACCTTGTCCCCGATGAGGGGGTGGTGCAGCTCCGACAGGTGCACCCGGATCTGGTGGGTGCGCCCCGTCTCCAACGTGCAGCGCACCAGGCTCGCCGCCCGCCCGAACTCCTCCAGGACGTCGTAGTGCGTGACCGCGTGTCGCCCCTGGCTGACCCGGCCCGACTGCTTGCGCCGGTCCTTGGGGTGCCGACCGATGAGCCCCTCCACCGTGCCGCGGGTGGGGCGAGGACAGCCCCAGCACAGCGCGACGTAGGTGCGCTCGATGGAGTGCGCGCGGAACTGCTCGCCCAGGTGGTTGTGGGCCTGGTCGTGCTTGGCGACGACCAGCAGTCCGCTGGTGTCCTTGTCGATCCGGTGCACGATGCCCGGCCGCTCGATCCCGTTGATCCCGCTCAGGTTCTCCAGGTGGAAGAGCAGCGCGTTGACCAGGGTGCCGTCGAGGTCGTTCGTGTTCGGATGCACGACGAGCCCCTGCGGCTTGTTGATCACCGCCACGTCGTCGTCCTCGTACACGATGTCCACGGGCAGGTCCTGGGCGACGATGTCCGCCGCCTGGGTCTGGGGGATCGTGAACTCGACCAGCTCGCCGGGCCGCAAGCGCTGGGACCGCCGACACACCGCGCCGTCCACGCGGACCTCGCCGTCGTCGATCAGGTGCTGGACGAAGGAGCGGCTGAGCTCGGGCAGGCGTCCGGCGAGGAAGCTGTCCACCCGCAGGCCAGCATCATTGATGCGAACGTCCAGCTCCTGGGGTCCCTCGACACGTGCCATGGGCCCGAGTGTAGGGGCCGTGCCCCGCTACGGGATGTCGTTCGCCCGGAAATAGCCATCGACGAACGGGGTCACGGGCAGCCTGAGCAGCCGCGCGATCTGGGTCAGGTAGCCCTTCAGGTACACCTTCGCGGGCAGCTCGGAGACGTCGTCCGCTTCGATGTAGCGCAGCATCATCACCGAGATCCGGGTGCGCCCGGAGATGTCCTTGACCGACACCTCGAGCTCGCGCCGCGCCGTCCTGAGGAAGGCGCCGTTCATGCCCCCACAGTCCATCTCGATCGCGTCGAGGGTCTCGCGGCTCAGGGGCTGCACGTCGAGCACGCCCGCGGCCCGGGTGCGCACGGTGTCCCGCGCCCAGCGCCGGGAGGTGCCGAAGGACTGCGGCGCCACCGCGGCGACGGTCGCCAGGGTGGTCTGCTGACCGGGCAGGTCCATCTGGGCGCCCGGAAGCGGCAGCGTGGTGGCGTCGAACCGGGGTGACACCGGCGGAACCGAAGGCACGGTCTCGACCACCGCGGCAGGCCGGAGCATCGCCGACGGCTCCGAGCGCGCAGAGCGCGCGGCGGGGCGCACGGGCTCGTTCACGATGGACGGGCTGCGCGTGGGCGGCGTGATCGGGCGGGGCCCCATGACCGGGCGCGGCGCC
>CALAGR010000344.1 GCA_937891735.1 uncultured Pseudomonadota bacterium
CGAGGCAGCGCGCCAGCCAGGAGGATCGCCGCGCCCACCGCGGGCAGTAGGAAGTAGCGCCCCGCCACGTCGCCGCGCTCCCCCTCGCGCAGCAGCCAGGACAGCACCGGCCCGGCGCTCATGGCGACCCAGCCCAGCCCCAGCACGAGCAGCTCCCCCTGCCCCCGGCGCAGCAGGATCCCGAGCAGCAGCGCCCCCGCCAGCAGCCCCAGGCGCAGCCCATCGAGCCACGACAGCCCCCCGCCGTTGGCCACCGAGGCGGCCCCCAACAGGCCCAGCCGGCGGATCAGCATCGAGGACGACGCCAGGGGCGCCGACGCCGACACGCCCCCTTCGGCCAGCAGCTCGGGCAGGTTCAGGGCGGCGAGGAGCAGCGCCCCGGACACCGCCACGACCCCCGCCAACGCCAGCCCCAGGCGTCCCTCGGACCAGACCGCAGGGCGGACCCGGCGCTCCAACAGCTCCACCAGCACCAGCAGGCCCGGCGCCTGGGCCATGGCCGACGGCTTGGACAGCCCCGCCAGCAGGACCAGGGCTCCGGCCAGCGCGATCCCCCCTCGCCGTCGGCGCAGCCAGGGCCAGCCCGCCGCCGCCAGCGTGGCGAACAGGGCCGCCATCGCGTCCTCCCGGGAGGACAGGTAGACCAGGGGCTGCAGCGCCGCGGCCCCGAACACGAACGTGCTCGCGGCGCACAGGCTGATCGCCGCCGAGGCCCGCCGGCGCACCACGCCCCAGGCGCCCAGACCGATGCCCAGGACCACCACCAGGTTGGTCGCGAAGTAGCCCCGGGGGGCGAAGCCGAACAGGGCGAAGTCCAGGCCCCAGGTGATCTTGGCGACGAAGCGGGCCGCGTCGGTGTTGGTCTGGCCGGTGAACGCGAGCCACCACGCCCGCGGATCCCCCGCGGCCAGCCCCGCCCCCAGATCGACGTGACGCCAGTCGTCGGCGCACCAGAAGGGCAGGCTCGTCAGGGGGGCGAAGAGCGCGAGGGCGACGCCGAGGAGCAGGGCCACGGCCGGCCCGTCGCGCCGCAGGTCGAACGCCGGAGGGAGGGCCGGTTCCACCCGCGCAGCGTACCGCGCAGCGGGGGTAGGGTCGGGCCGTGACCACTCCCGCGCTCCCCAGCGATCCTCCCGTGCGCCTGCTCGACCTTCCGTCGGGCCCCCTGGCCATCACCGACGTGGGGCAGGGGCCGCCCCTGCTGCTGGTGCACGGCGCGCCGGGCTCGGTCCGGGACTGGCGCTGGCTCGGACCCGTCCTGGAGCCCCACCTGCGCACGATCCGCATCGACTTTCCGGGCTTTGGTTCGAGCCCCGCCAGCACCGCGCCCCGCGCCGATCTGCAGACCCGCGGGGAGCTGACCCTCGCGGTGGCCGACGCGCTGGGGCTGCAGCGCTTCGCCCTCCTGGGCCACTCCCAGGGCGGCGCGGTGGCGATGCACGTCGCGGCGCACCACCCCGACCGGGTGAGCGGGCTCGCGCTGGTGGGATCGGTGGGTCTGCGGCCTCACCGTCAGGTGCGGCCGCGGTGGTTGCTCCGGCTGATCGCGCTGGCGCTGAGGGGCCGCGTGAGCCGCTGGCTGCTCATGCCCATCCTGCGACGCAGCTTCGGCGCCATCGGCTTTCCCCGCAGCACCCCCGACCACAGCATGGTCCAGACGATGCAGTGGACGGCGAACCTGGACTTCCCCGCCAACCGGGCCAACGTGGCGCGCCTCACGATGCCCACGCTGCTGGCGAGCACCGACGACGATCCCTTCATCACGCCTCGGATCTCCGAAGAGCTGGCCGGCGTCCTGCCGCCGGGCCCCCGGCTGCGCTGGCCCCAGGGCGGGCACAACATGCAGAAGACCTGCGCGACCGAGCTGGGTCAGGCGCTCGTGGAGTGGCTCGCTCCGACGTGAGCCGGCCTCGTGGCGCCAGGCGCGATCAGTACACGCCGGGGATCAGCCTCGCGGTGCGCTTCATGTAGGCCGCGTAGTCCGGGTACTGGGCGCTGAGCATCTTCTCCTCGGTGATCATCCGCTGGCGGATGAGCAGGAAGTAGATGGGCGCGAACAGCAGGGCCTCGTAGGTGCAGGTCATCAGCGGCACCGCGAGGTGGAACAGCAGGTCGCCCGTGTACACGGGGTGCCGCACGTGCCCGTAGATGCCCGCGGTCACCAGCTCGTGCTCGCCACCGGTCGTCAGGTGGATCGAGAAGTGCTTGCCCAGGGTGCGCCGGGCCGAGTATCCGACCACGCAGGCCATGCCGATCAGCACGTTGCCGGCGATGATCACCGGCAGCACGTACGGGTGCAGCGGCACCCATCCCGCCACCAGGCACACCGTCGCGACCGTCACCGTCTCGATGACCACCGCCCAGGTGGTGAACGGCGAGGTGCCATGGCGGAGGTCCAGCAGATCGCTGAATCCGCGGTGAACCACCAGGCGGTGAAACCACAACCAGCAGAACAGGACGACGACGGGCCAATGAGATGCGAGCACGGCCGCGGAGTTTACAGACGCGACGGTCCGCAGGACGACCCGATCCCACAGATCGCGCTGCCATGCCGCCAGCGGCATACTCCGCGCCCCCGGAGGTCCCATGGTTCGTTCGTCGTTCTTCGTCCCCTTCCTCGTCCTCGCCGTGCTCGCCGGTCCGACGCCCGCGTCCGCCCAGAGCGAAGACGAGTGGGATCTGACGGACCTGTATGCCAACCCCGCGGCGTGGGACTCGGACCGGCTCGAGGCCCTGGCCCAGGCGGCGCTGTTCCCGGACTGCGCCGACCGGATCACGAAGACCCCGAGCGACCTGCTGGAGTGCATGCAGCGGTACTTCGGCCTGCGCATGCTGGCCGAGCGGGTCTGGGTGTACGCGTCCTCCGAGGCCTCGACCGACAACAAGGACGCGGCCGCGAACGCCCGCCGCTCCGACGCGGGGCCGATGTGGACGAGCATCGAGGAGGCCACCGCCTTCGTCCAGCCGGCCCTGGTGGCCGCCGGCCGCAAGACCCTGGACAAGCACCTGAAGAAGGAGCCGCAGTTGGCGCCCTACGCCTTCTTCATCGACCGCACCCTGCGGTCCGCGGAGCACACCCTGGACGGTCCGGGCGAAGCGCTGCTGGCCTCCGCCGGCCCCCTGACGAGCGCGCCGTTCGACGTCTTCAACATGCTCACCACCGCGGACATGGCGTGGCCCGAGATCACGTTGACCGACGGCACCACGGTGACCCTGGACAAGCCCGCCTACGAGCGGTGGCGCGGCGCCCCGAGCCGGGCGGACCGGGAGATCGTGTTCTCGGCCTTCTACGAGGCCATCGGCTCGGTCCAGCGCACGCTGGGCGCCACCTTGAACACCCACCTCGCCGCGGATCACTTCGAGGCCAAGGCCCGGGGCTACGAGTCCACCCTGGACGCGGCGCTGTTCGGCGACGGCATCCCCACGGCCGTGTACCGCACCCTGGTACAGCAGGCCAACGCGAGCCTGCCCACGCTGCACCGGTACCTGCGCCTGCGGGGCACGCTGCTGGGCGTCGATGACCTGCGCTACATCGACATCTACCCGTCCATGGTGGAGCTGGACCGCACCTTCCCCCTGGAGCAGGGCAAGGAGCTGTCCCTGGCGGCGTTCGCGCCCCTCGGGCCGGAGTACGTCGCCCAGGTGAAGGCGGGCTTCGATGGCCGCTGGATGCACGCCTACCCCCAGGACGGCAAGGGCGGCGGCGCCTACGCCACGGGGGCGTACGAGGTGCACCCCTACGTCTTCATGAACTACCAGGACGACTACGAGTCGGTGACCACGCTCGCCCACGAGTGGGGCCACGCCATGCACACCTCCCTCGCCACCGCCGCGCAGCCCTACCCCACGTCCGACTACGACACGTTCATGGCGGAGGTCGCCTCGACCTTCAACGAGGCGCTGCTGCTCGACCACGTCCTGGCCCAGGCCAAGGGCGACGACGAGCGGCTGTACTTCCTGGGGTCCGCCCTGGAGGGCCTGCGGGGCACGTTCTTCCGGCAGGCGATGTTCGCCGAGTTCGAGCTGGCCATCCACGAGCGGGTGGAGGGGGGCGAGGCCCTGACCGGGGAGCGCCTGAGCGCCATGTATCTGGAGCTGCTGCGCCGCTATCACGGGCACGACGCTGGCGTCATGCAGATCGATGAGGAGTTCGCGTCCGAATGGGCCTGGATCCCGCACTTCTACTTTGGCTACTACGTGTTCCAGTACGCCACGTCCATCGCCGCCAGCTCGCTGCTCGCGGCCCGGGTGACCCAGGGGGAGGGGGGCGCCGTGCAGGCCTACCTCGACCTGCTGCGGGCGGGGGGATCGGCGTACAGCTACGAGCTCTTGAAGGGCGCCGGGGTGGACCTCGCGACGGCCGCCCCCTACGAGGCCCTGGTGGCCCGGATGGACGCCATCATGGACGAGATGGAGACGCTGATCCCCAAGCGCGCGGCCCCGCTCCCGGCGGAGTGAGTCAGAGCCCCGGCGCGTCCCAGCCGTCCCCCGCCACGTCCACGAAG
>CALAGR010000345.1 GCA_937891735.1 uncultured Pseudomonadota bacterium
CACGGCGCCGCCGAGCCCCGAGCCGTCGCCAACGCGATCCGGACCGCCGCCCGGCTGGCCCAGGAAGACCTGCTCACGCGCGTGCAGCAAGCGCTCGCGGGGGGCGCCCTGACCCAGTCCGTGCGGGGGACGGCAGGGCGGTGAACCGCGGGGCTGGCCATGCCGGAAACCCTGATATATGGTGCGCGCGCTGAACAGGCTGGCCTTCGGGATCGTCTCCTCAGCGTTCCAGCCAGCCTCCTGGACGTACCGGACGCTCGCTAAACCCAACAGGCAGCAGGAAGAACACCCATGTCGGATGCGCTCGAAGGTCGCGTGAAGCAGATCATCGCGGAGCAGCTCCAGATCGAAGTCGGGGCGATGGCGCTCGAGGCTTCGTTCATCGATGATCTGGGCGCGGACAGTCTCGACATCGTCGAGCTGGTCATGGCCATGGAAGACGCCTTCCAGATGGACATCCCGGACGAGGCGGCGGAGAAGATCCAGACCGTCAAGGACGCGATCGAATACATCCGGGGCCACGCCAGCAGCTGAGCTGCGAGTGGGCCTGGGCCCTGGGGTCCGCAACGGCCGGGACGGTTCGGGGTACTCCCGACGCCCCGGCCGAGTTGTTCCAGGGTATCGAGTGGTTGAGCCATCAGATCAGGTGGGGTCTCCGATGCTGGGGCTCCACATGAGAGGTCGCAATGAAGAAGCGTGTCGTCATCACCGGCGTCGGCGCCGTGTCCCCCCTGGGGAACGACGCGGAGTCGCTGTGGGATGGGCTCCTGGAAGGACGAAGCGGCATCGGGCCGATCACCGCCTTCGACACGACCGACTACCCGGTGACGTTCGCTGGCGAGGTCCGGGACTTCGATCCCGCCCAGTGGATCCACCCCAAGGACGTCAAGAAGCTCGACCGGTTCCTCCTCTTCGCCCTCGCCGCGGGGAAGATGGCCCTGCAGGACTCCAGCCTCACGGTCACCGAGGAGAACGAAGAGGACATCGCGATCTACGTCGGCAGCGGCGTCGGCGGGCTCGCCAGCACGGCCGAGGCATGCGACATCCTGGCCAGCCGCGGTCCGGGGCGCCTGTCTCCGTTCACCGTGCCGAAGATGCTGATCAACCTCGCGTCGGGGCACCTGAGCCTGCACCTGGGCACCAAGGGGCCGAACTTCAGCCACGTCAGCGCGTGCGCCACGGGCAACCACTCCATCGGCGAGGCCATGCGCTGCATCCAGTACGGCGACGCGCGCATCGCGATCGCCGGCGGATCCGAGGCCGCCATCCTGCCGATCGCGGTGGGCGGCTTCGCCAAGATGCGGGCCCTGAGCCGTCGCAACGACGATCCCCAGGGCGCCTCCCGCCCCTTTGACCTGGACCGTGACGGCTTCGTGCTCGGCGAAGGTGCAGGGGTGGTGATCCTCGAAGAGCTCGAGTCCGCGCGGGCCCGCGGGGCGCGCATCTACTGCGAGCTGGCGGGCTACGGCGCCACGAGCGACGCCCACCACATGACGGCGCCGGATCCCGAGGGACGCGGCGCCACCCGGTGCATGCAGCGGGCCATGTCCGACGCCGGCTGGAACCCCGAGAGCATCGACTACATCAACGCCCACGGCACCAGCACCAACTTCAACGACTCCATCGAGACGATGGCCATCCACAAGGCCTTCGGGGCCCACGCCCGCAAGCTCGCCGTCAGCTCGACCAAGTCCATGACCGGGCACCTCCTGGGCGGCGCTGGCGGGTTGGAGGCGGTGATCTCCGCCCTGTGCATCCAGCGCGGCGTGATCCCCGCCACGACCAACCTCGACACCCCTGATCCCGAGTGTGATCTCGACTACGTGCCGCACACTGCGCGCCAGACGCAGGTCCGACGGGTGCTGAGCAACGGCTTCGGCTTCGGCGGAACGAACGGCACCCTCGCCTTCGGCGCGTTGGAGGACGGGGCATGAAGATCGCGATGGGCGCGGACCACGGCGGCGTCGCCCTCAAGGCCGAGCTCGCGGCGCGCCTTGTCGACCAGGGCCACGAGGTCATCGATCTCGGCACCCACGGCCCGGACGGCGTGGACTACCCCGACTACGCCCACGCCGTAGCGGATCTGGTGGTCAGCGGCGGCGCGGATCGCGGCATCCTCGTCTGCGGCACCGGCCAGGGCATGGCGATGGCCGCCAACAAGGTGCCCGGGGTGCGCGCAGGCGTCGTCTCGGACACCTTCAGCGCCACCATGATCGCCGAACACAACGACGCGAAGATCCTGTGCCTGGGGGCCCGGGTGGTGGGCCCCGGCCTCGCCGCGGCGATCGTGGACAGCTACATGGGCGCGTCCTTCGCGGGGGGCCGCCACGCCCGCCGCGTCGGCAAGATCGAACCCGCCTGACTCCGGAGCTCCCGATGAAGTCCCTCGCGATCCAAGACCCGGCCGTCGCCCGCGCCATTCACGCCGAGCTGGAGCGCCAGGAGTACGGCCTGGAGATGATCGCCTCGGAGAACTACGTCTCCGCCGCGGTGCTCGAGGCCCAGGGCTCGGTGATGACCAACAAGTACGCCGAGGGCCTGCCCGACCGGCGCTACTACGGCGGCTGCGAGAACGTGGACGTGGTGGAGAACCTGGCCCGGGACCGCGCCAAGGCCCTGTTCGGCTGCGAGCAGGTCAACGTGCAGCCCCACTCCGGCGCCCAGGCCAACATGGCGGTGTACCTCGCGGCGCTGCGCCCCGGCGACACGGTGCTGGGCATGGACCTGTCCAACGGCGGACACCTCACCCACGGCAGCAAGGTCAACTTCAGCGGCTCGCTGTACAACGCGGTGTCCTACGGCGTGGACGTACAGACCGGGCTCATCGACTGGGACGACGTGCGTCGCCAGGCCCACGAGCACAAGCCGGCCCTGATGATCTGCGGCGCCTCGGCCTACCCCCGCGAGATCCCCTTCGCCCGGTTCAAGGAGATCGCCGACGAGGTGGGCGCGCCGCTCCTCGCCGACATCGCCCACGTGGCGGGCCTCGTGGCGGCCGGGCTGCACGACGATCCCATCCCCCACTGCGACTTCGTGACCACCACCACCCACAAGACCCTGCGCGGTCCCCGGGGCGGCATCATCATGAGCACCAAGGAGTGGGGCGCCAGGATCAACAAGTCGGTGTTCCCCGGGATGCAGGGCGGCCCGCTCATGCACGTCGTCGCAGCGAAGGCCGTGGCCCTGGGCGAGGCCCTCGAGCCGTCGTTCAAGGACTACGCGACCCAGGTCATCGCCAACGCCCGCGCCCTGGCGCAAGCCCTGCTGGACGGCGGCCTGGACCTCGTCTCCGGGGGCACCGACAACCACCTGCTGCTCGTGTCCCTGCTCGGTCGGGAGCTGACCGGCAAGGTCGCCGAGGCGGCGCTCGGCAACGCGCACATCACCGTGAACAAGAACACCGTGCCCGGCGAGACCCGCTCTCCCTTCGTGACGTCCGGTCTGCGCATCGGCACCCCGGCCCTGACCACCCGGGGCATGAAGGAGGCCGAGCTCACCCAGATCGGCCACTGGATCACCGAGATCATCGCGGCCCCGGAGGACACCGGCCTGCAGGATCGGATCCGCGCCGAGGTGAACACGCTCTGCGCCCGCTTTCCGCTGTACCCCGACCGCGTCGAGGCGGCGCGCCGGATCATCGCCGAGCTCTGAGGAGCACCGATGCGCTGCCCCGCCTGCGGCAACACCTCGAGCAAGGTGGTGGACTCACGGCCCGCCCCCGACGGGGACGCGATCCGGAGACGCCGCGCCTGCGAGCGCTGCGGGGCCCGGTTCACGACCTGGGAGCGCATCGAAGAGCTGGTGCCCCTGGTGGTCAAGCGGGACGGGCGCCGGGAGCCGTTCCAGCGCGACAAGGTGCGCAGCTCCGTGTCGATCGCGTGCCGCAAGCGCCCCGTCAACGCCGACCAGATCGAGCGCATCGTGGCCCGGATCGCCGACGAGGTGACGGACCGGGAGGCGTCCAGCGAAGAGCTCGGGCGGCGGGTGCTCGACGAGCTGGCGGGGGTGGACGAGGTCGCCTACGCCCGGTTCGCGAGCGTGTACCTGCGGTTCGAGTCCCTGCAGGACTTCCAGGACCTGGCCATCGAGCGTCCCACCCACGACGACGAGGATGATCGATGAGCGGCCTGACCGATGCGGCGGGCATGAGCAGGGCGCTGGAGCTGGCCGCCCAGGGCGGCGGGCTGACCGCCCCGAACCCCATGGTCGGCTGCGTGGTGGTCCGGGACGGCGCGATCATCGCCGAGGGCTGGCACCACGCCTGCGGCGAGGCCCACGGCGAGCCCGACGCCCTGGCCCGGATCGGCTACCAGGCCCAGGGGGCGACGCTGTACGTCAACCTCGAGCCGTGCTGTCACTGGGGCCGCACCCCGCCCTGCACCGAAGCGATCCTGCGCAGCGGCGCGAGCCGGGTGGTGGTGGCGATGCAGGATCCGGACCCGCGGGTGAACGGGCGCGGCATCGCAGCGCTGCGCGCCGCCGGGCTTGACGTGCAGGTGGGGCTGCTCGAGCCCGCCGCGCGGCGCCTCAACGAGCGGTACCTGGTCAAGACGGTGCTCGGCCGTCCGTTCCTGACCCTCAAGGTGGCGATGACGCTGGACGGCCGCACCGCCACCCGCGACGGGCGCTCCTCCTGGATCACCTCCGAGCGGGCCCGCGCCCACTGCCGCCGGGAGCGCGCCCGCAGCCAGGCCATCCTCGTCGGCGTCAACACGGTCCTGTCCGACGATCCGCGCCTCACCGCCCGGGACGCCGAGGCCCGGGCCCGCGGCCTCAGCGACCCTGTCCGCGTGATCCTCGACTCCCACCTGCGCACGCCGCCCGAGGCCCGCGTGCTGGCCAGGGACGGCGTGCCGGTCCTCATCTGTACCACCGGGCCGGGCCTCCGCTCCGAGCGAGCCGGCCCCCTGCGGGACGCCGGGGCCCAGCTGATCGCCTGCGGAGAGGGCGCCCGGGTCGATCTCGACCTCGCCCTGCACGCCCTCCTCGAGCGGCAGCTGGTGGACGTGTTCGTCGAAGGCGGGGCGACCGTGCACGGCACCCTGCTCGACGCGGGCATCGTGGACCGGTACCTCGTGTACATGGCCCCCAAGGTCTTCGGCGGCAGCTCCGCCGCCCCCGTGGCCCGCGGGCTGGGGGTCGCCGACCCCGCAAAGGCGCCGCTGCTCGCCCCCTTCGTCGTCACCCACCTCGGGGACGACATCCTCCTCGAGACCCGCCCCAAGGACGGACCCCTCAGTCAGGGTCTGTCGATGCTCCAGGTCGCCCGCGCCCGGGCTGCCCGCCCCTCAGGAGAGCCGATGTTCACCGGAATCGTCACCAGCGTGGGAACCATCGAAGACGTCGCCGTCGTGCCCGCCGGAAAGCGCTTCCGGGTGCGCGGCACCTGGCTCGAGCCTGAGTACGTGATCGGCGAGAGCATCGCCATCGACGGCGCGTGCATGACCGTGGTCGCCACCGACGGCGACTCCTTCAGCTTCGAGTCCTCCCCCGAGAGCCTGGACAAGACCACCCTGTCGGTGCGCGGCCTCGGCGACGCGGTCAACCTGGAGCGGGCCCTGGCGGTGGGCGACCGGATGGGCGGGCACTACGTCACCGGCCACATCGACGGCGTCGGCAGCATCGAGCGCATCGAGCCGGACGGGGACTGCCTCAAGATGACCTTCCGCGTGCCCGGCGCCGGCCTGAAGTACATGGTCCCGAAGGGCTCGGTGGCCATCGACGGGATCTCGTTGACGGTCAACGGTGTGCAGGACGCGGACGGCACCTTCGACGTGATGGTGATCCCCCACACCCAGCAGGAGACCTCGCTTCGAGGCAAGGGCCCGGGGGATCCGATCAACCTCGAGTTCGACCTGCTGGGCAAGTACGTGGAGCGCCTGCTCGGCGGCCGCTGAGGCCGGCGCAGACCATGTCCCGCCTGCTCCTCGCCCTCCTCGTGCTCACGCTCCCGTCCAGCGCGACGGCCCGGATCCTCCGGCCGTGCCACACGCCGCACCTCGCCGAGGGGTTCGTGCGGCCCGCCGGCCCCGCGCAGATCCCCATGGCCAGCCGGGACAAGGACGCGCGCGACCCCTACGGCGTGCCCAACGAGGCCCTCACCGAGAACTTCGCGGTGCGCTGGGGCGACGGCTGGACCCCCAACACGGCGGGCCTGGCGGTGCTCGCGGAGGCCCTCGAAGACGCCTGGCAGACCCAGATCGTCGCCATGGATCACCCCGCGCCCTGGTCCACCTCGACCACGCGGATGAACGTGTACATCGGCGACACCGGCGGCGGCACGCCCTCGGCCTTCGGCGCCGGCGGGTACTTCACCCCCGACGAGCAGGGCTACCCCATGCTGGTGGTGGCGAACCCGTCCCTCGATGAGCCCAGCTGGACCCGGGTGGTCGCGATCCACGAGTTCTATCACTCGGTGCAGTGGGGCCTGGACACGTACTCGTACTCCGAGGAAGAGCCCGGAGCCTGGTACTGGGAGGCCACCGCGAGCTGGATCCCGGGGATCGTGGATCCCGAGTCCCCCGCCAACGCCACGTTCCTGTTCGGGTTCGCGCTGGCCGCGAACCTGCCCCTGGACGCGTTCGACTACCCCGACGCCGGCGAGCTGCAGGAGTACCACCAGTACGGGGCGATGATCTTCCCCACCTACTTGTCCGAGCAGGTCGCGGACTGGCAGCCGGTGCGCAACTCGTGGGTCGCGCCCGCGGGTGGCACGGCCGATCCCATCGAGGCCCTGCGGGGCGAGCTCGCCGATCTGGGGCTGGACTTCGACGCGGTGTTCGTCGACTTCGTGGCCCACAACGTCTTCTGGGACTACGTGCACGGCGCCGCGTACGAGTACATCGTGGACGGCGGGCGGCAGGCCTTCCCGGGCACCGACGACGTCACGGAGTGGGTCACGGAGGAGGGGTCGGTGACGATCAGCCCCTCCGACCGGCCGCAGCGCTACGGCTCCAACACCGTGCGCTTCGATCTGCCCGCCGGCCTCTGGCAGCTCGACCTTCAGCTCGACGAAGACGGCAGCAGCGGAAGCACCGCGAGCTGGGGAGCGACCCTGGTGCGCCGAAGCGGGGACGTCATCACCTACGAGCCCGTGCCGATCATGCAGGGCGCCGCCACGGTGGAGCTGCAGGCCGATGGGGACGACCTCGGCCTCTCCGTGGCCGCGTGGGCCGGTCCGCGGATCGACGGCGAGCGGTTCGGGTGGGGCCTCACGACGACCTGGCTCGCGGCGGGAGACGACGACGACGACGACGCGGCCGACGATGACGACGCCACCTTCCCGGTGGGCGACGACGACGACAGCGGCTTTGTAGGCAGCGGCTGCGGCTGCGACGCAGCGCGGGGCTCGCGGGCGGCGGGATGGCTGCTGATCCCGCTGCTGGCCCTCACTGCACGGGCACGCCGGCGGCCCTGAGGCGCTCGGCGGCCTCCTCGCGCAGGGGCCCGTCGGGGAAGTCGGCGGCGAAGTCGCGGTACTGGGCCTCGGCCTCCGGCAGGCGATCCAGGTCGGTCAACGCCATCACCCGGATGAACACGTCGCTGGACTGCTCCTGCCGGTTGCGCCCCGCCATCAGCTCGTCGGCCACCTTGAGGGCCCGGCGGGCTTCGTCGCCCAGCACCAGCCCGTACGCGAGGGTGTTGCGGTAGGCCCGCTCGTCCTTCTTCTGCACCGCCCGGCGGACCCGCCGCAGGCCCTCGTCCACGGCGTCCTTGTCCTCGGGCCGGGCCAGGAAGAGCGCCCAGGCCAGGGAGTTGTCGCCGTTGCCGGCCCGCTTGAACTCCCGGGCGTCGGTGCGCTCCTGGACCCGCAGCGCGTCGATGGCGAGATCGGGACGCTCGGCCTCGAAGGCCGCGGTGATCTTGTAGGGCAGAAGGGACGGCCGGTCCGCGGTGAGGGCGTCGAGCAGCCCCAGGGCCTCCTCGTAGCGCTCCGAGGCGAACAGCACCCGCACCTGCAGGTAGCGCAGGGAGTCGGCCTCGGGGATCTGGGAGGCCAGGACCCGGGCGAGCCCCTCGGCCTTTTCGAGCTCGCCGTCCTCGACCGCCTGGGTCATCGCCCGGATGTCGCTCGCGGGCATCCACAGCGACGTCTGCCAGATCCGCATGCCCATGACGCCCAGTCCGGCCAGGAACAAGCCGGCGCACGCCAGCGCCGCGATCCGGCGCAGCGGCTCGCCGCGGACGGGGGTGGGCTCGAGGGCGACGGCGGGCCACGCCAGCCCCAGGACGAACCCGAACACGAACCCGCCCAGGTGCCCCGCCCAGTCCACCGCGGGCAGCAGGCTCATCAGCGCCACGAAGCCGACGAAGAACCAGATGTCGAGCCGGAAGTAGTCCCGCAGGGCCTTCGGGATCCCCTCGTTGTACCGAAGCCCGAACGCCGCGATCACCCCCAGCAGGCCCAGGATCGCGCCCGAGGCCCCCAAGGAGTTGGCCCCGCTGACCCACATCGACAGCAGGCCGCCCGCGACCCCCGCGCCCACGTAGGCGGTCACGAACCCCGCCCGCCCGTGCACGTTCTCGACGATGCGCCCCAGGAAGAACAGGACGAAGGCGTTGCCGGCCACGTGAAGCACCGAGCCGTGCATCAGCGTCGCGCTGATCAGGCGCCACCAGTCTCCGGAGCGCACCAGCTCTCCGTCCAACCAGCCCATGCGGGCGCCCAGGGCCTCCATCACCAGCTCGGTGTCCAGGCCCACGTCCGTGGGCAGACCGAGGATGAACGGCCAGCCGAACATCAGCTGCACGAGATAGAAGAACACGAGCAGCGCCACGGTCCCGGCGGTCAGCCAGGGGACCTGCAGGATCGTGTCCACGAACCCCGCCGCCTCCTGACCCTCCTGTCGGGTCAGGGGGCTCCAGCGGCGCAGAGGCGAGTGGAAGACGAGTCGAGGTCGCGGGGACCCCGGCTCCGGCGGGTCGGTCTCATCCAAGGCGGCGGGAGGATAGGCCCAGGGAAGCGCGCACGCCAGCAGGCGCGGGCTCGGGGCGCAGGTAGACTCAGCGGCCGTGCGTCGATTCCTCAGCCGCAGCTCCACCGCCAACCGCCTCGTGGCGGTGCTCGTGTTGTCGGTGGTGGTGCCGGGCCTGCTCCTGGCCTGGTACGGAATGCAGGCCGTCCTGCAGGAAGACGAGCTGTACCGGGCGACCCTGCGCACCCGCGCGGAGTCCCTGGCGTCCGGGCTGTTCCGCGACCTCGGCGACCGCATGGCCCGCTCGGTGGAGAAGCTCGACGACGCCGCGGGCGAGGTCGCAGGCTCCTGGGGGGCCAAGCCCGACGCCTCGGCCCGGGTGCTCCGGGACGCCGAGCCCCTCGTGGGCGGGGTCCTGGTGCTCGACTCGGGAAACAAGCTGCGCTTCCCCCACCAGGTGGCGACCTCCCTCGTGGACCGGATCGGCGGCGAATCGGCGTCCCGCGCCTACCTGCAGCCCCTGCTGCGAGAGGGCGAACGCCTGGAGCTGGAGGGACGTTTGCTGGAGGCCGCCGCCGCCTACCAGAGCGCGACCCGGGGCATGCCCGGACAGCGGGGGCGCGGCGTGGCGCGGCTGGCCCG
>CALAGR010000346.1 GCA_937891735.1 uncultured Pseudomonadota bacterium
CCTGCGAGGAGCTCCGCGAGGCGCTGGTCGGTGACGAGGAGCTGCAGGAAGTCCCTTGCGTCGCGCCGCGCGGCGTGGGACTGCGGCGTCTTCCCGGGGCGCCCGGCCCAGCGGGCCATCGGCTGAAGCAGGTGCGAGGCCTCGTCGGGGCGGCCGCTCGCCAGCAGGTGATCGACCATCCGCTCCAGGTTCCCCAGGACGCGCACGAAGTCCGGGCCTTCGCCGAGCAGGTCGAGGACGTTGACGACGATCTTGCCGATGAGCAGCACCGGCACGCCGATCCGGTCCGCCTCTTCGAGCTCCGCCTCCAGAGCGCGGATCTGCTCCGGCAGGATCGGCGGAGGCCAGGGGATCTGCCCCCGGGTGCCGTCCCACACCGGAGCCACCCGCGTCCGGTCCGGCAGGTGTTCGGGGCCGGGCATCGCGCGGGGGGCCAGCAGGCGTTCGCGCCACTCGTGTTCGGCCGCCGAGGTGGAGTCGGAGCCGAGCGATCCCCGCGCGTGCACGATGAACGTGAGCCCGGTCAGCGGCTGCCAGTGCAGTCGCTCGGCCAGGGAGTCCAGGGGCGCGTGGGCCTGATTCTGGTAGGGCGCCATGGTCGCCGCGAACCCGGTGGCGGCGCGCTGATCGAGCGTCGAGCGGACGTGGATCTGGCGGATCCCGTCGGCGTACATGCGCGCGAGCAGGGCCGGGCGCAGGCCTGCGCGCTGCGTGATCGACACACCCTCCAGGAGCAGGTCCGAGGGGCGGACGTCGAACAGCACTGGCTCGCCGAAGTCGCAGCAGCGCTGCATGGCGCGCACGCCCCGCTCGATCCACGGGCGCACCTGGGCGTGGTCCGCGTCGTACAGCGTGACGGTGCGGATGGCCCGGGACAGGCTCGACCAGGCAAGCACCGCCGCCTCGATCAGCTCGGTTTGGGGACCCACCCCGCCCATGGTCCTCCGCCCTTCTCGTCGTGCCTTGCGACGGGCAAGGCTAGCAGCCTGAGCGACCGCGTGACGGACAGATGGGATCCACCCCTTCCCGCTGCCCGGCAGGCCTTGCGTCCCCTGCGGGTTCCGGCTATCACCGCGCCGCGCGGGCCTGGGCTGTCCACCCGGCGCACCCCGCTCGCAGGTCTCGCCCACCCCCTGTCCCCATCGGAGGGCCCCCGTGCCTCGGCGTACAGACATCGAGTCCATTCTCATCATCGGCTCCGGGCCGATCGTCATCGGCCAGGCCTGCGAGTTCGACTACTCGGGCGTGCAGGCCTGCAAGGCGCTTCGGGAGGACGGCTTCCGGGTGATCCTCGTGAACAGCAACCCGGCCACCGTCATGACGGATCCGGAGATGGCTGACCGCACGTACATCGAGCCGATCACGCCCGAAGCGGTGGAGCGGATCATCAAGCGGGAGCGGCCCGACGCCCTGCTGCCGACGATGGGCGGCCAGACGGCGCTGAACGTGACGATGGAGCTGCACAAGCGGGGTGTGCTGGACACGTACCGCGTCAAGCTCATCGGCGCCCGGGTCGAGGCCATCGCCAAGGCCGAGGACCGCGGTCTGTTCAAGCAGGCCATGGACAAGATCGGGATGGAGATGCCCCGGGGCGGCTTCGCCCACAGCTGGGCCGAGGCGGAGGAACTCGTGAAGGACACGGGCTTTCCCGCCATCATCCGGCCCTCCTTCACCATGGGCGGCACGGGGGGCGGCACCGCCTACAACAAGGAGGAGTTCAAGCGCATCGTCGAGTGGGGCCTGTCCAACTCGCCGACCAACGAGGTGCTCGTCGAGGAGTCGATCCTCGGGTGGAAGGAGTACGAGCTGGAGGTGATGCGCGACATGCACGACAACGTCGTCATCATCTGCTCGATCGAGAACTTCGACCCCATGGGCATCCACACCGGCGACTCGATCACGGTCGCGCCGGCCCAGACCCTGAGCGACGTCGAGTACCAGGCGATGCGCAACAGCGCCCTGAAGATCATCCGCGAGATCGGCGTGGACTCGGGCGGATCGAACATCCAGTACGGCGTGAACCCGAAGGACGGCCGCCTGGTCGTCATCGAGATGAACCCCCGCGTGTCCCGCAGCTCGGCGCTGGCGAGCAAGGCCACCGGCTTCCCCATCGCCCACATGGCGGCGAAGCTGGCGGTGGGCTACCGGCTGGACGAGATCCCCAACGGGATCACCAAGAAGACGCCCGCCGCGTTCGAGCCGACGATCGACTACGTCGTCACCAAGATCCCGCGCTGGGCCTTCGAGAAGTTCCCCGGCGCGTCCACCACCCTCGGCACCCAGATGAAGTCCGTGGGCGAGGTGATGGCCATCGGCCGCACCTTCCGCGAGTCGCTGCAGAAGGGTCTGGCGTCCCTGGAGCAGGGGCGCGCGGGCCTCGGCGCGGACGGTCGCGACGAGATCGACGTGGACGGCACCCGGGGTCCCGAGGCCCGGGCGGAGCTCGTGCGCGCGATCCGCCGCCGCCTCAGCCGGCCCCAGTCCGACAACATCTTCTTCCTGCGCCACGCCCTGCGCCTGGGCATGACGGTCCCGGAGCTGCGCGAGCACACCGGGGTGGATCCCTGGTTCCTGGACCAGATCAGCCAGCTCGTCGAGCACGAGGCGGAGCTGCGGGCCATCGGCACGCTGGATCGGCTGACGGACGCGGCGCTGCGGGCGGCCAAGCGGGACGGCTTCACCGACATCCAGCTCGCGTTCCTGCTCGCCACCACGGAGCAGGCCGTGCGCGACCGCCGCTGGGCGGGGGGCATCCACCCCGTCTACAAGGCCGTGGATACGTGCGCCGCGGAGTTCGAAGCGGAGACGCCGTACTACTACTCGACCTACGAGACGGGCGAGTCCGAGGCGCCGGTCGCCAAGGAGCCGTCGAACACGATCATCATCCTGGGGGGCGGTCCCAACCGCATCGGCCAGGGCATCGAGTTCGACTACTGCTGCGTGCACGGCGCGCTGGCCCTGCGGGACGCGGGCTACGAGACCGTCATGGTCAACCTCAACCCCGAGACCGTGTCCACCGACTACGACACCGTGGACCGCCTGTACTTCGAGCCCCTGACGTTGGAGTCGGTGCTGGAAGTGCTCCGGGTGGAGAAGCCGCTGGGGGTCATCGTGCAGTTCGGCGGACAGACGCCGCTCAAGCTCGCCCAGGCCCTCAAGGACGCGGGCGCGCCGATCCTCGGCACGTCCCCCGAGGACATCGACCGCGCCGAGGATCGGGACGAGTTCCTGGCCCTGGCGGCCAAGATCGACGCGCGGGTGCCCGCCGGCGGCACGGCCCTGTCCGTGCAGGCGGCCATCGGCAAGGCTGCGCAGCTGGGCTATCCCGTCCTCGTGCGTCCCAGCTACGTGCTGGGCGGCCGCGGCATGGCGATCGTGTACTCCGACGACGAGCTGCGGGGCTACGTGGCCGACGCGCTGGTGCAGAGCCCGGGCCTGCCGGTGCTCATCGACAAGTACCTGGAGAACGCCGGAGAGGTGGACGTGGACTGCCTCCGGGACCACACCGGGGCGTTCGTCATCGGCGGGATCATGGAGCACATCGAGGAGGCGGGCGTGCACAGCGGCGACTCCGCCTGCGTGCTCCCCCCCACGACCCTCGGCGCCCACACGATGGACGAGATGCGCCGGGTGGCGGCGGCCTTCGCCGAGGAACTCCGCGTCATCGGGCTGATGAACCTGCAGTTCGCGGTCTTCAACGGCGAGGTCTACACCCTGGAGGTCAACCCCCGCGCGTCCCGCACGGTGCCCTTCGTCAGCAAGGCGATCGGGATCCCGCTGGCCAAGAAGGCGGCGCTGCTGATGGCCGGCGCCACCCTCGAGGAGATCGGGTTCACCGAAGAGAAGCTGCCGACGATGTTCTCGGTCAAGAAGGTCGTCCTGCCGTTCCGCATGATGCACGGCGCCGATCCGCTGCTCGGCCCGGAGATGAAGTCCACCGGCGAGGTCATGGGCATCGCCGAGACCTTCGGGCAGGCCTTCGCCAAGGCCACCATGGCCGCCGGGGAGCGGGTGCCCCTGTCGGGCAACGTGTTCCTGTCCTGCCGCGACGAGGACAAGGAGAAGCTGGCGCCCCTCGCCCGGGAGCTCCAGCGCCTCAAGTTCCACCTGCTGGCGACCCGGGGCACGGCCTCCGCCCTCGAGGAACTGGGGGTGCGCTGCGAGGCGATCTACAAGGTGAACGAGGGCCGTCCGAACGTCGTGGACTACATCAAGAACGACGAGATCGACCTCATCATCAACACCCCCCACGGCCGCGCGAGCCGCTTCGACGAGCGAGCCATCCGCATGGCCGGCCTGCAGTTCAACATCCCCTGCATCACCACGCTGTCGGCGGCCCAGGCCATGGTTCAGGGCATCGTGGCCCTGAGCGAGCAGGACTTTCGGGTGCGGTCGCTGCAGGAGTGGAACGGGTAGAGTCCATCGCGAGGGCGGGAGGAGACCGCTGGGGTGACGCGACGACTCGCGGTCTGGCTTCTGGCCCACGCCGCTCTCGCGGTCGTGACGCTCCTGGTGTTCCTGCCCCAGCACGGGCGCGGCCTGATGTTGTACGACCTCGGTGAGGTCGCCTTCTTCGTCCAGAAGCTGCAGCAGGGAGCGGCGCCGGGGCTCGACTTCGTGGTCAACGGCTACGGGCCGGGCCGCTACATGCTCTTCGCGTGGCTCACCGCGGCGGTGGAGCTGCCCGACCTGTCGGTGTACGCCGGGGTCTTCATCGCCCTGCGCGCGCTGATCTCCGCCCTGACGCTGGAGGTGGGGCTGCGCCTGCTCCCGGGGCGTCGGCGGCCCTGGATCCTGCTGCCCCTGGTGCTGCTGCTCGTGGCGCCGGGGCCGCTGCACAAGGGCTTCTATCTCGCCGGGTCCCTCGCCCTGACGCTGGCCCTGCTCGGCTACCTGGACCGGCCGTCCCGGGCCAGGGCCCTCGCCTACGGGCTGGTGTTGCCCGCGGTGGCGATGTTCCGGCTCGACCTGGGGCTCTTCGGGGCCGTGGCGTTCGCCTTCGCGGTGCTCGGGGACAGGACGCGGCTGCCCCACCTGCTGCTGGGGGCGCTGCCGATCCTGGTGGGTGTGGGGCTGGCCCTCATCAGCCTGGACGGACAGGGGCACGGGGCGGTCTCGGCGGTGCTGGCCCAGGTCTGGGACGACGCCGCGAAGAACCAGACGATCTCCTACCCCACCTTCCCCAGCCCCCTGGAGCTGGTGCTCACGCCGTCGCTGGATCGTGCGCTGCTGTGGCTTCCGGTGCTCGTCTACGGAGCGCTGCTGCTCGCCCTGCTGCGCTCGGCGCGGTGGGGCTTCCACGTGGACCCGCAGGATCGTCGTCGGCTCGCCGTGGTGCTCCTGCTCGGCGTCTTGACCTGCAACCAGGTGCGCATGAAGCCGGAGTTCGGCCACCTGCTGCAGGCCGGGCCGCTGCTGTGGATCGCGCTGGCGTTGCTGCTGTCCAGGGCCGCGCAGGGCTGGCCGCCGCGCCTCGCCGGGGGCAGCGATCTCCCCGCGCCACGCGCCGCGGGTCCCGGGGGCATGGCGCTGGCCATCGGCCTCGCCCTGGCCGTCGTGGCGCTGGTGGTGACGAACATCGGCGTCCACCACCGGGGCTCGATCTACACCGGCTCGTGGACGATCCCGGAGGCGCGCACGTTCATCCTGGACACGCCGCTGGGGCGGGCTTGGCTGAACGAAGGGGAGTTCCGGGAGATGGCGCCGCTGCTGGAGTACCTGCGCACCGAGGTGCCCCCGGGGCCGCTGTGGGTGCCCACCAACCAGCCCTTGTTGTACGGGCTGACGGAGCGGGCGGACGTCACCGGTCACGTCGGGGTCGTGTACTACGCGAACGACCCGGGGCGGGAGCGGCTGGTGATGGATCGGCTGGAGCGCGGGCGTCCCCCGGTGGCGATCTTCGTGGACGACAGCATCGAGGGACCGGAGCGGCGCTTGGAGAACGCGGCGCCCCGGGTGCACAGCTATCTGCTGACGGCCTACGGGGAAGTCCAGCAATTCGGCAGGTTCCACGTGATGTTGCGAAGCCCGCCTGTCCGGACGGAGGGGTTGCCGTGGCCCGCGCAGGCTCCATGAACATGGACATGTCCCGCCTGCTCCCGCTCTTCGCCGCCCTGTTCCTGCTGGCCCCCTCCGCTCAGGCTGCGGCTCCCACCGGAGGCGGTTGGGAGCAGGTGGAGGCCGGGAACCTGACCTTTCACAGCCGCCCGAAGGACGTCGGCATCGCGCGCGCCCTCGCCGCGGCGGGCCCTGCGGTCATCGAGGAGATCGGGCTGAGGACCGGGGTGTCGGCCCCGGAGCGGATCGACGTGGTCCTGTCCGCCACGTTCAGCGACTTCGCGCACGCCCAGCCCGGTACGCCGCCGTCCTGGGCCGCCGGCACGGCGTACGCGGAGCGCGGCGAGATCTACCTGCGCACCCGCATGCCCCACGCTGGAGCGGATCCCATCGACCGGGTGTTCGTGCACGAGCTGGTGCACGTGCTGCTCGGCGAGCGGTTCGGAGAGCAGCCGATCCCGCGCTGGCTCAACGAGGGCGCCGCGCAGCTGTTCGCCGGCGAGCTGTCCACGGCGGATCACGCGACGCTGGTGCAGGCCGCCATCGGCGGGGGCCTGCTTCCGCTGTCCACGATCACGGACGGCTGGCCCCACAACCCGGCCCGGGCCCGGCTCGCGTACGCCCAGTCCGTGGACTTCGTGGCGTTCCTGGCGGACCAGGGCGAAGACGCGCTGTCCATCGTGATCGACGGGCTGGCCCGGGGCGAGACCCTGGACGCGGCCCTGGAGCGCGGGACCGGGCGCGGCATGGATGACCTGGAGGAGTCCTGGCGCGGGCGCATGACCTTCTGGCACGCGCTGCTGCCGGTCCTGGGAGGCTCCGGGGTGACGTGGGGCATCGGCTCCCTGATCTTCCTGGTGGCGAGCTGGCGGCGTCGGCGGGCCTTCCATCGAAAGGTCGCCGCGATGGGCGCCCGGGAGCTCGCGCTGGCTCCCAGTGAGCCTCTGGGCGGTCAGTGGCAGCTCCAGACGACGGCCCTGCCCGAGGGCTGGGGAGCGACGCTGGTGTACCTGCCGGCGGACGGGGAAGAGCCCGAGGAGGCCTGAGGAGAGTGCCTCTGGGGGGGTGAGGGAGTAGACTCCTGTAATGCGATCCAGCCTGTTTCTCCTCGCCCTGTTGACGGCGTCCCTCGCCGCCCCGGTTCACGCGCGCAAGAAGGCGGAGCCCGCGCCGGCGGCGCCCCCCGCCACGACGGCGCTCGAGACGCTCACCCATCCCATCGACGGGACCTTCGGCCGGGTCACGTCGGCCGACAAGACCGGCGATCCGGTGTTGGAGGCGGGCGGCTCGCTCACCATCGCCAACATCGCCGGCCCCGGCGTCATCGACCGACTGCACATCGCGATCGAGGGGTCGGACACGTTCTGGCGGGACATCGTGGTGCGGATCAGCTGGGACGGCGGCACCACCCCCGCCGTGGAGGCCCCCATCGGCGACCTCTTCGCGGTCGGTCCCGGGGCGCGGCAGACGCTCCAGTCGGTCCCCATGTCGGTGCAGGCGGGGGGCCGCTCGTTCACGTCCCTGTGGAAGATGCCGTTCGCCAGCAACGCAACCATCGTGCTCGACAACGAGGGTGTGCACGACACCCGCGTGCTGGCCTGGGAGGTCAACTACCGCTCCGTGCCCGTGGCCGCGGATCCGCTGCACTTCCATGCGCGCTACACCCAGGCCAACCCGCCTGAGCCGGACGTGCCCATCACGGTGCTGCGCACCTCCGGGCAGGGGCACTACGTCGGCATGGCGCTGTCCGTGCAGAGCACCGAGCCGGGCAACGTGGGCACCGGCAAGATCAAGTTCTCGGTGGACGGCGACGCCGCGCGGGGGCCGGGCAGCCAGCCCCTGATCCGCTACTTCGGAGCCCTCTTCGGCGCGAACAAGACCACCGGGCCGTGGGTCGGCACCACCCTGGCGGAGGGCAACCGCGTGCAGGCCCGAACGTCCTTCTACCGGTTCCAGGTCAACGACCCCGTTCCCTTCACGTCCTCGATGGAGGTGACCGTGGATCACGGGCCGGACAACCAGCGCATGGATCGCATGTCCGCCGTCACGTACTGGTACCAGACGGGGACCGCCTCGGCCTTCGGCAAGTTCGCCGCGGCCCGGGACCGCAGGTGGCCGTCGCCCAGCGACGAGGAACTCGCCCTGTGGAAGCGGGCCGACGACGTGGACGAGGAGATCGTCGACGCGTACCGCCGCATGGATCTGGACACCGCACGCGCCCTGCTCGAGGAGCTGATCAAGCTCGAGCCCAAGAACGCCGTGGCGACCTACAACCTCGCGTGCCTGTACTCCCTGAACGACGAGCAGGACAAGGCGCTGCACATGCTGGAGTCGGCCATCGAGCTCGGGTTCAGCGAGCTGTCGTTCGCGCGCCACGACCCCGATCTGAAGGCGCTGCACGACCACGAGCGCTTCAAGATGCTGGTGGGGTTGAGCGAGTAGGGGCAAAGGCACTCAAGCCCGCCGGCGGCCCGCCGATAGGCGTGGCCATGGATCCTTCGCTACTGCTTTCACCTGCCGAGATCGAGCGCCGGGTCTTCGCCTGGCTCCAGGGACGTCCTCCTGCCACGCCCGACGACTGGGCCGGTCTGGGCGCCGAGGGCATGAAGCGTCTGTTCGCCATCGCGGTGACGCCGCGCACGGGCAACCGCGCAAACCGCCTGCGTTCAGCCGCGCTCGCGACCCTGGGTCAGCTCGGTGATCCCGAACACGTAGACCCCCTGCTGGAGGTCTTCGACGAACCCGATCTGGCGAGCATCGTGCGCTGCGGCGCCATCGAAGGGCTGGGCCACCTGGGCCTGCCCCGCTCGCTTCCCCTGCTCCAGTCCCAGGCGTTCCACGCGGACTTCCGGGTGCGCCTGTACGCGGTGAGCGCCCTGGCGCGCATGCCCAAGGCCCTGACCCGCCGCGTGATCCACGACGTGTCGATGCGCGATCCGCACACCCAGGTCCGTCGGGCCGCCCTCGTGGAGCTCGATCGCATGGCCGGCAAGATGCCGGTCCTGGTGGGAGCCACGCCGGTCAGCGTCGATGACGGGCGTGCCCGGGCGCAGACCGCCGCAGAGGTCGAGATCGAGGGCGAAGAGGCCCACACCATCGAGGACGGCGCAGCCGCCGCCGCGACCATCGAGCAGGGCGAGCCCACGGACGCCTGGATCGGCGAACAGGCCGGCTGAGACCGGGTCCTCCTGGAGCGCGCCAGGTGGGGCGCGCTACTGTCTGCGCCATGGCCGATCCCGCTGCCCCGAGCCCCGCCGCCACCGTCCTCCTGCTTCGCCCCGACGACGGCCCCAGCGGCTTCTCCGTGTTCATGGTGCGGCGCTCCCTGAAGAGCTCCTTCATGCCGGGCGCCTATGTGTTCCCCGGGGGTCGGGTGGATCCCGAGGACGCCTCTGAGAGCGCGGTGGCGGCGGTGGCCCTGTCGGATGAGCAGGCCATGGAGCGGTTCTGCGGCGCCCTCGACGCGGTGACCGCCAAGGCCCACCTCGTGGCGGCGGCGCGGGAGGTGGAGGAGGAGGCGCGGGTGCGTCTGCCGGATCCGGCCGCCCTGTACACATGGTCCCGCTGGGTCACGCCCTCCTTCGAGCCGAAGCGGTTCGACACCTGGTTCCTGGTAGGCCGGCTGCCGGAGGGGCTCGTGCCCACCCACGACGCCTACGAGGTCACGGCGAGCGCCTGGGTGGATCCCCGGACGGCGCTGGACAGCTACGGCGACGGGGGCATGGCCTTCGCGCCACCCACCTGGTACACGCTGTGGGAGCTGGCCCAGCACCTGGGCGTCAACGCGGTGCTCGAGCACGCGGAGGCCAAGCGGGTGCAGGAGATCGCGCCGATCTTCCAGATGATCGACGACGAGCTGACGATCCTGCTGCCCGGTGATCCGCTGCACTTCGCCGAGCACGCGATGGAGGGCCCGAGCCGCCTCGTCATGAGCCAGGACGGCCGGTGGTGGGCGGTGGGCGCGTAGAGCGGGGGCCCCCTACTCCGTGGTGACGCGCAGCACCTCTTCGTAGGTGGTCAGCCCCATGGCCATCTTCTTGATGGCGTAGTCGCGCAGCGGGATCATCCCCTCGCTCAGGGCCTCCCGCTTGATCTTGTCGGCGTCCGCGGCGTCCCCGATGAGCTGCCGGATCTTCGAGTTGACGGGCATGACCTCGAACACCCCGGTGCGCTTTTCGTACCCCGTGCCGCGGCAGCGCGGGCAGCCGGCGCCGTAGCTGACCTTGAGCTGCCGCCCCTCGGCCCCGGAGATGTTCAGGCTCAGGACCTGCTCCCGGGACAGGAACGTGTCCATCGTGCAGTTCGTGCAGATCGTGCGCACCAGCCGCTGGGCCACCACGCCCACGAGCACGGAGCTGAGCAGGAACGGAAGCACCCCCAGATCCAACATGCGGGTGATGCTCGTGGCGGTGTCGTTGGTGTGCAGCGTGCTGAGCACGAGGTGCCCGGTGAGGGCGGCCTGCACGGCGTTGTCCGCCGTCTCCTTGTCGCGGATCTCGCCGACCATGACGATGTCCGGATCCTGCCGCAGGATGTTGCGCAGGGCCGTCGCGAAGGTCAGCCCGATCTTGGGGTGCACCGAGATCTGGTTGAACTCCTCCCGCACCATCTCGATGGGGTCCTCGATGGTGGTGATGTTCACCTGCGGGCTCTGCAGGAAGTCCAGGGTGCTGTACATCGTCGTCGTCTTGCCCGAGCCCGTGGGGCCCGTGACCAGCACGAGGCCGTTGGTGCGGCCGATGAAGCTCTCGTAGACCGCCTGCTCCCGCGGGAACATGCCGAGCGAGCCGATCTCCTGCATCAGCACCTCGGGATCGAACACCCGGATGACCACCTTCTCTCCGAAGGCCGTGGGCACGGTGCTCACGCGCAGCTCGATCTCGGCGTCCTTGAAGGTCGTCTTGATGCGCCCGTCCTGGGGGCGCCGGCTCTCCGCGATGTCCATGCGGGCCAGGGTCTTGACCCGGCTGATGACCGCGCGGTGCACCGCCTTGGGCATCACGTGGATCTTGTGCAGGACGCCGTCGATGCGCAGGCGCACCTCGCTCGTCTCGCGCTTCGGCTCGATGTGGATGTCGCTCGCCCGCTGATCGAAGGCGTAGTTGAAGAGGAACCACACCGCCTGCACGACCGGCTGGTCGGAGGCGTCCATGTCCTCGACGCCCTTCATGCGGCTGAAGGCCTCGAGGTTGCCGAGCTCGGGCAGCTCGCTGGCGAACTGCCGCGCGGCCTTGTCCACGGACTTCTTGAAGCCGTGGAACTCCATGATCACGCGGGTGATGTCGCTCTTCGGCGCCAGCACGGTGGCGATCTCGAGGCCTGTGTAGCCCTCGAGGTTCGTGATCATCTGGTGGTCGAAGGGGTTCGCGACGGCCAGGGTCAGCGTCTTCCTGGTCTTCGCGACGGGCACGATCATGTGGCGCTCGGCGAACGCCCCCTGGAACGTGCCGGTGATGAGCTTGTATTCGAGCTGCAGCGGGTCCAGGAGCATGAACGGCAGCGACAGGTGCCGGGCCACGCACTCGGTGATGATCTGCTCGTTGAGCTTCTGGCCTTCCCGGTTGGGCAGCGGGAAGTTGAAGGACGCGATGATCTCCATCTCGCCCACCGAGTAGGGCACGCGGTTGCGGCCCAGGGCCTTGCGCAGCTCGTTGCGGCGGGCGATCAGGATCCGCTTCTCCTGGATCGAGTATCGCGCCATGACGTCCTTGACCTGACCGTCGTGCATCAGGTTGTCGGCGCAGAGCATGTCGCAGACGCGACCCAGGTTGGCGACGGTGAACATCAGGTACTCCTAGGGCTGCCGCGAGCCCGTGCCACCGCTGGGATCCGTGTCCGGCACGAACCGCCGCCAGGCCTCCGGATCGTCTTCGGCGGTGCCGTCCAGCAGCTCGGTCAGCGAGGTGAGCATGGGCTCGATGCGTTGCATGTGCACGGACCAGCCCTGCGGATCGATGGCGGGGACCGCGCAGGTCCGGTCATCGAGCCAGTGCAACCGCCCCGGAAAGGCGGCCTCCATGGCGTCGAAGGGGAGGAGCAGCAGGGGCTCCTCGGGGCCCGCTTCCAGGTTCCGGGACACGAGCACGTACTCGGGATCGCGCAGGAGCGTGTCCACCCCGGGCGGGAGCAGCGAGGCCAGGACCTCCTTGCCTGTGCGCCCGTCCAGGCACAGCAGGTTCGCCGGATAGAACTCCTCGAACCCGCGCGCCTCCAGGCTCGCCAGGATCATGTCCACCAGCGCCTCGGCCTGATCCTCGGGCTCCTCCGCGGCGAGATCGAGCACCCGCCCCCAGATCCGCGGCCCGACCGCAGCCACGCCCCGCGGGCCCCCCAGGCGCAGCGTGCGCCCCTGGTCCTCGACGGCGCTGCGCACCGCCTGCAAACCCGCCAGCAGCTCGGCGTCGTACTGCTCGGTCTCCTCGATGTAGCGCCGCCGCAGCGAGCTCGTGGCGACGCGTCCGCCCCCTTGAAGGGTCACGTAGCCGTCGGCTCGCTCCGCGAGGTGGATCGCCGTCTCCAAGGTCAGGCGCCAGTCCGACCAGGTGCCCAGGGTGTGCTGGGTCAGCCGCACCTCGATGCCCTCGGCGTCGCGGCGCAGGTCGATCTCGGTGCCCCGCGTGGAGGCGCCTTCGAGGAACAGGCCGATGGTGCGCATGGGCCACGGGCACCACGACGCCGACCGCGCGCCCCGCTTCAAGGCCCGGTCCGCGTCCTGATCCAGGCACGCCTCGGTCCCGAAGGTCTGGGTCAGGACCCGCAGCAGCTCATCGAGCGGCGGGAACTGCGTCAGGGTGAGCATCGTGCGGAGAACGAAGGCCATCGCAGGGATTGTAGCGGCCCGCTCCGATCGGCACTCAGGGGCCGGACTCGTCGCTGCGCGGCCGGTCGAGCCCCATCTGCAGCCGCAGGGCGTTGACCGAGCGTCCGTCCGGGTCCGCCAGGGTCGCCTTCTCGATGGCGCGGCGGGCCAGATCCACCTCGCCGGTCTGCAGCAGCGCCGAGGTGAGGGTCACCCAGTTGGTCGCCCCCGCGTCGGGCGACCAGCGCACCGCGCGCTGGGCGAGGTTGCCGGCGGTGACGGGATCGTGGGTGCGATGGGACTCCGGGTCCACGAGGATGGAGGCCCAGGTGCCGGTCAGGGCGCCGAGCCGATCCAGCAGGATCCGGCTGTTCCCCGCGCGGTCCGCGGCCTGGTCGGCCAGGGCCGCCAGCCGCTCGAAGTCGCCCTGGTCACCGGCCAGCCGGGCGCGCTCCAGCAGGATCCAGGGAGGGAGGCGGTCCGCGGCGTCGAAGGTGTCCCGGTGCTCGCCCCACCACAGCCGCCACTCCCGCGGATCGACGTCCAGCTCCGCTCCGGTGATGGCCTGCAGGGTGCTGACGACCGACCCCGCCGGAGACGACGGATCGTTGTCGCCAGCGCGGAACGCGAGGCTGCCGATGATCGCGTCCAGGCCTCGGGGATCTCCGGCCGCGAGCAGCGCGAAGCCCGCCTGTCGCTGCACCCGCGGGTCCCGGTCCGCCCGCGCCAACTCCACGACCTCGGCCATGTGCTCCGCGTCGGGAGCCGGCGGATCCTCCAGCCACCGCTCGAACATGCCGCGGGCCCAGGCCCAGCGGTCGGCCGGATCCCCGTCCGGGCGCCCGGGGGCGGCCGGGGGCCAGATCTGGGGCTCCCTCGATCCGGACCAGCGAAAGCCCGCCTCGGCGGGGGGCGTCCAGGGGGACCAGCCGGGGGTGGGGAGCAGGCCCTCGGCGGCCAGATCGAGATCCATCCCGATGCCGAGCAGCTCGGAGAACCACGTCGCCCCCTCGGCGGGGTTGGCGCCCTGGGTCAGGCCCTGGACCTCGTACGCGTCTGCGCCACCGAGGTCCAGCAGCACCGCGAGCCCGTCGCGCCCGCTGTGGGCGGCGGGGACCCCGGTCGCCAGCGCGTCGCCCCCGAGCTGCCGGATGTCGTCGCCCCCTGCGTCCACCAGGATCGCCAGGGCATGGGACTGCCGCACCAGCCCGTGGCCCGAGAACCGGCTGCCGGCGGACGCCGGTCCGGTCGGCCCGAGCCGGTATCCGTCGGACTCGGGCCCCCGGTCGTCCAGGATCGCCACGGATCGATCCGCCGCGCTCGCCTGCACCCGGCCCGTGCCCGACCAGGTGTCGTGGCCTCCTGCGTCCTGGGCGAGGGCCGCGGCGAGGTGCACGGCGGCGCCCTGGCTGTTGAGCTCGCCGGTGTAGCGGTCGTTGCCCCCGCGCTCCAGCAGCAGCCCCAGGCTCGAGAACCACGCGGCGCCCTGGGCGAAGGCGCGGCCGAAGTAGACGTCGTCCCCGGCGCGGTCGTACAGCAGACCCACCCCGCCGTGCAGCGCCACGTCCGTGTCCCAGGCCAGGGGCCGGGTCCCGAAGCCCGCGCCCTGGCCGCCGCCGCCGCCGGGGCTGAAGGGGTCCATCCCCGACAAGCCGAGCCGGCGCTGGTCCGAGCCCGCGAGGTCCACGAGGGCCCCCAGGCCGCCGGTGCTGCCGAAGCCCTGCCCACGGGAGCCCATGACCATGATGTCGTCGCCGCCCACGTCCACCAACAGGCCCACGCCGAGGGTGCCCGCGCCCTGGGCGAAGCCGTCGGCGGTGAAGCGGTCGTTGCCGCCGCCGTCCCAGAGGACCCCCACGCCCATGAAGCCCGCGCCCTGGCAGTGGGTCGAGCAGCGGTAGGTGTCGCTGCCGGCGCCGAGATCCGCCAGGACCCCCACGCCGAGGAACCCCGAGCCCTGCGCGTGGGGCGCGTCGCTGTCGTAGGTGTCGTCGCCCCCCAGGTCCAGGGCCAGGGCCACCCGTCCGGGCAGGCCCGCGTTGCCGCCGGCGTTGGCGACCCAGTTGTCGTCGCCGCCGGGATCGATGGCCAGGATCGCGGAGCCGTAGGTGTCCCGGCCCGTGGAGCCGACGATGATCCGTCCCAGCGCCGTGTCGAGCTGGAGCAGCGGCCCCTCGCCCGGCGCCAGCTGGTCGGCCACCGCCGCGAGGCGTGGCTCCCAGGAGATCGCTGCCTCCAGGACGCGGGTGGCCGCCCGCTCCATCGCGCCCACATCCAGCGTCCGGGCGTGCTCCAGGAACTCGAGCTGCACGCCGACGGGGTGGCTCAGGAAGCGGTACTCCCCGGTCTGCACGTCGATGAAGAACTCCTCGGCGGCCCGGTCCGGGCGGGTCGGGCCGTGGCCGCGAACGTCCCACCCCGCCGAGGCCGCGTCGAGCTCCTCGAGCAGGACGGCGAGCTCGGCGATGGCCTCGGGCCAGGGCGCCGGCAGGTGCTGGGTGCGCACGGCCCAGCGGGGCGACGCGACGAGCTCCGAGGGCAGGGCCAGCCCCGCCAGGTGGCGGGAGCGCTCCGGTTCGTACGCCACGGGCTCCACCGCCACCGAAGGGCTCAGGGGGGCGAGGGCGGACCAGATCCGCGTGGGTCCCTCTGCGGCGTCCAGCCCCGCGCCCAGGGCCTCCCCCAGCGAGGGCAGCGACAGGGGGTCGGCGAGCACCGCGTCGATCACGCCGTAGCTGGTGGGCAGCGTGTAGCGGGCTTCGGCGGCCCGGGGCAGGTGCAGATCGGACCGATCGCGCTCCATGAGGGCCAGGGCACGGTCCAGGGGCGCCTGCCCCGGCCCGGCGGGCACGAGCTCAGGGGCCTTCTTCGGGCACCCCATCAGGAGGAGCAGCAGGGCGATCCCAGCGCGGCGTGAGGTCATGCCAGGAACGGCTCCAGGGCCTTCTCCAGCTCCAGCCGGTGCACGAGGTCGCCGATGTAGTCCAGCTTCTCGGTGTTGATCTCCAACACCGGAGACAGGCCGTACCGGTCGAACCAGTCCTCGTACAGGCCGTTGAGCTCCTGGATGTACGAGAGCGGGATGGCCTGTTCCTCGGGTCGGCCGCGCTGCTTGATCCGGCGCCTCACCCCGCGCACCGAGCACCGCAGGCGGATCAGCAGGTCCGGCGGCGCCAGGGCCTTCTGCATCGCGGCGTACAGATCGCCGTACGTGCCGTAGTCGCGGGCGGACATGTGCCCCTTGCGGTGCAGGTGACGCGCGAAGATCTCGGCGTCTTCGTAGATCGTGCGGTCCTGTACGACGGTGGCCGGCTCCGCCATCAGGTCCATGTGCAGACGGAACTTGTGGGCCAGGAAGCTCACCTGGCTGTGGAACGCCCAGGCCCCCATGTCGGCGTAGAAGTCGTCGAGATAGGGGTTGAGGAGGTTCGGCTCCGTGAAGGGAACCCAGCTGTAGGTGTGGCACAGGAAGTCCACCAACGTGGACTTGCCGGCCCCGATGTTCCCGGCGACGGCGATGAACTTTCGGGGTTTGGCGCCGGAAGACGACATGGGCGCGGCAGCGTACCGCACCCGCGGGGGCCGACGGGCGACGCGCGCTGCGGTCGGTAGACTTCAGCGTTTGACGCCAGGGTCGCCGTGGCCTAAAAAGGCGCCTTCGGATGCGGGGTGTCAACAGGCGCCCTGTTGCCGGTCAGTGGTGCTGGAACACGCCCGACTGCCCCGACCGGCCCTCCGATTCCCGGCCATGCGTGGGAGAGACATGCGAGTCGTCTGCGACAACTGCGGCGCCGTCTACAAGATCGCCGACTCCAAGCTCTCGAAGGACGTCAACAAGGCGACCTGCAAGCGCTGTGGACACAAGATCGTGATCTACAAGCCGGGGTTCCGGCCCTCCGCGGGGGGGTCGGTGAACGTCCCCGGCGAGCCCGACGGCGAAGAGCGCACGGTCATCAAGTCCGTCGAGGGACTCGACAAGCTCGACCAGTCCTTCGGCAGCGGACCGGCCATCGGCAGCCTCACGGCTGAGCTCCGGGCCATCTCCCTGCCCGGGATCAAGCCCGTGGCGCCCCAGGGGCCCGCGGCCCTCCGGCCCGTCGGCGTGGCCCCGATCCTGCCGCCCAACCTGCCTCCCGTGGCGCCCCCGCCTCTCGGCATGCCGCCGAAGGCGCCGCCCATGGGGATCCCGCCCAAGGACTCACCCGCCACGGCCCAC
>CALAGR010000347.1 GCA_937891735.1 uncultured Pseudomonadota bacterium
TCGAACCGCTCGCGACCAATTTCTGCCCCATGGGCGGAACGATGACCGAGGCCGATCTGGCGCACGGACCGGAATGGCGATGCCCGCCGCTCGTCCACCGGATCCGCAGGGTGGGGCTCCTCGGGGGCTGTTCTTCGTTCCTGGAGCATCGACCTCCGGCGCCGGATCACCGACTGCGCCCCGGATCCTATCTCGTGCAGGGCCGGCGCTACACTTCATGCCGATGAACCCGGCCTCCGAACCCACGCCCCCGCCGTTCGAATGGGGCGTGCAGCTGCTCCGGCCCGTGTCCTCGGACCAGGCCCGGGCGCTCGCCGAGCAGGGACTGGACCGGGTCGGGGTGCACCTGCCCTGGCGGTGGTGGGAGCAGGCCCGCGGGGCCCTCGACCCGACGACCACGGACTGGTTCCTGGGGCCCCTGCGGGAACACCGCGTGCCGCTGCTGGGCGTGCTGGGCCCGGCCCTGCCCCACCTCCTGCCGGACCACGCCCGGGACGTGGACGACCCGGGATGGATCGACCGCTTCGCCCGGTCCTGCTCCGACTGCGTCGCGCTCTTCCCTGACATCGACGCGTTCCGGGTGGAGGGAGAGCTGAACACGGCGGCCCTGGAGCGCGCCATCACCCGCCGGCGCCGGGGCCGGTCCTGGGGAAGGCCTGCGTTCGCAGCGGAGCTGCTCCGGGCGGCCACCGGCGCGGTGCGGGCGGCCCGACCGTCGGCCCGGATCCAGATCACCGTGCACGCGAGCGTTCCCGGCTGGCGTCGCCACCTGAACCACTGGCTGGAGGCGGGCGTGGCGTTCGACCGGCTGGGGCTGGTCCTGCAGCCGTCCCTGCTCCTGCCGGACCCGCAGATGGCCCGCCGGGTGGGCGAGGCCGTCGATCAGGCGCGCCGCGTGGTGGGCGACGACGTCGCGGTCGAGATCGCCAGGATCGGGTACCCGACCACCGGCCGTCGGTTCAGCCCCCGCGCCCAGCGCGAGTTCCTGGTGATCGCGGCGGAGGAGGCCCAGGCCGCCGGCGCCGCCGGGCTCTCCTGGTGGGCGCTGCGGGATCAGGCCCACCACGACCCCACGCTCGGCTACTGGACGCCCTCCCAGGAGCGCCGCTATGGGCTGCTGTACTTCGATGGCACGCCGAAGCCGGCCGCCGACGAGCTCCGCGTGCTCGCCACGGGCGACCGGTTCGGCACCGGGAGGACCGCGTGAAGGTAGCCCTCGCCCTCGCCGTTCTGGTCGGCGCGCTCGTCGCGCCCTGCGTCGCCTCCGCGGGTCCCTGGACCCCCGAGCCCGGCGGCGGCTACCTCAAGCTTCAGGCCCGCTGGTTGCCCGGGATCGGCTGGTTCCCCGGGCCCGAGGACCCACGGGGCTCGGCGGTGATCGGGCCCTACAACGAGGTGTTCCTGGGGGGCGTGTACGCGGAGCTCGGGCTGCTCCCGCGCCTGGCGGTGACCCTGCACAGCGACGGGCTGCGGCTGTTCGTGCTCGACAACCCGGACGAGCCCCCCCGGGCGCACGTATCGGTGGGCGAGCCGGCCCTCGGGCTGCGGCTGCAGGCGGTGCAGGCCGGCCCCTTCGCAGCGGGCATCAGCGCCGCCATCCGCTTCCCGACCCGGGGCAACGCGCCCGTCCAGGACATCGTGTCCGTCGATGACCACGCGGTGGTGGGCGGGCTGCGCGTCGGCACGGGGGTGCTCGAGGGCTCCGGCAACCTGGAGCTCGGGCTCGGACTGCGGCGCGTGTACTTCGCTGGATCCGTGGGCCTGGCGCGGCGCACCGGCGGCTGGGACACGGTCCTGGCCTGGTCGGTCGAGGGCGGCTGGTCCCCGGGGAAGCTGCAGACCACCCGGCTCCGGCTGCGGGTGGGCGGCGTGCATCCCCTGGGCGACGGCGACGCGCCGTACCACGCCAGCCCCAGCGGCATCGGCAACGGCACCCGCTATGTGGCGTTCACGTTCGAGGTCGAGCGGGTGGTGACGGACCTGCTGTCGCTCGGCGTCTCGCTGGCGGGGGGCCTCGGTCCCGTGGCCCGGCAGACGGGCGGTCCGGTCATCACGGGGTACGCCGCCCTGAGCTGGTGAGCCGAGTCAGACCCCCCCGAACCGCCTGGCGTTGGCCAGCCGACGACGCGCGGCTTCCTCTTCCCGATCCTTGGGCGGAGAGCGGGTCTCGAGCTGGGCCAGCAGCACCGCGGTGGCCTGCGTGATCGACGCCACGGCCTCATCGAACGCGGCGAGGTTGGCGCCGCCAGGCTTGCTCATGCCGCTGACCTTGCGCACGAACTGCACCGCGGCGGCCTGGATCTCGTCCGGGGTGGAGGGGGGCTCGAAGTTGAACAGCGGGCGGATGTTGCGGCACATCCACCAAGTCTACGATCAGGTGCCGCTTCGCTGCAGGCGCACCAGATCGGCCAGCACGTTGAGCGCCTCCACCGCCTGGATGGACGGCGTGTCGTCCTTGTCCTTGTCGTCGAGCGGGTCGAGGCCCTCCACCTGCGCGGCGGCCTGGGGCTCGGACTCGGACGCCAGCAGCTCGGACACCTTGACCACCGCCCGGGCGTTGACGGCCTGGTCCAGCTGCTCCGCCAGCTCCTTCATCGCCTCGTTGGACGCCACCCGGACCGCGCTCGCGGCCTTGAGCTCGGTCACCTGCGCGGCCGTCACGGGCGTCCAGTGGCCCGCGCCCTCGGGGTTCGGCACGCCGCCGGTGAGGGGGGCGATGCGGCCGCTCGGCAGCGGGTACTCCAGGCTGCTCTCACCGACGTCGGGCAGGTCGATGGGGGAGCGAACGACCACGTCCACCGGCACCCCTTCGTTCTGGGTGGACTGGCCGTTGGGCCGGTAGAAGCGCGCGATGGTCACCTTCAACGCGCCGAAGCCCGCCGGCAGGCCCACGACGTTCTGCACCGAGCCCTTGCCGAAGGTGTGCTCGTCGCCCACCAACACGGCCCGGCCGTGGTCCTTGAGGGCTCCTGCGAGGATCTCCGACGCGGACGCGCTGCCCCGCGAGGTCAGCACGGCCATCGGACCAGACCAGGTGACGGACGGATCGTCGTCGGTGTAGGTCTCGTCGGGCCCCTGGCCAGCGACGCCGACCACCGGCCCGGTGCCGAGGAACAGCCCGCTGATGGTGACCGCGTGGCTCAGCAGCCCGCCGCCGTTGCGGGACAGGTCGAGCAGCACGCCGTCGGCCCCCTCGTCCCGTGCCTGGATCAGCAGGTCCCGCACGTCCTGGTCCGCGTTGCGGGCCTTGGGGCCGTCGCTGCCGTAGAACCCCGGCAGCTCGATGACGGCCAGCTTGAGGTCGCCGGCGTCCGTGGTCCGGGTCTCGTACCGGATCGAGGCCGCCTGGTCCTCCAGGTTGATCGCGTCCCGCACGATGGTGAACTGCAGGCTCTCCACCGACTTCGTGCCGCGCATCACGGACAGGGTCACCGGGGTGCCCTTCTTGCCGCGGATCTGCCGGACCACGTCCCGCAGCGCCATGTCCACCACATCCACGTCCTCCTCGGCGGGACCCTGGGACACGGCGACGATCTTGTCGCCCGCCTCGAGCTGACCCTGGCGATCCGCCGCGCCGCCCGTGACGACCTCGCGCACCACCGTGAAGCCGTCGTCCTGGGTCAGCACCGCGCCGATGCCCTCCAGGCTCAGCTCCATGCCGATGCGGAAGTCCTCCAGCGCGTCGGCGCTGAAGTAGGTGCTGTGGGGATCCAGGGCGCGGGCCACCGTGTCCAGGTAGATGCCGTACACGTCCGCGGGCTCGACCTCCGCCACGCGCCGGTCGAGCAGCTCGTAGCGATGCAGGAGCCGGCGCTTGGCCTCGTCGAGGTCCATGCCCCGGGCGATGTAGCCCGCGAGCTGCACGTGCACCAGCTCGCGCCGCAGCTCATCGCGGTCCGCCACCGTGGCGGGACGGACCCGGTCGTCCGGATCGACCTCCAGCTCCACCGAGCTGTCGATCTCGAACTTCTTCTTGGAGAGCGTGGTGGCCACGTACGCCTCCATCGCCTTGTGCCAGCTCAGTCGCTCCGCCTGCAGCGCGTCGAGCTCGGAGCAGTCGCCCTTGCGGACCTGGCCCACGGCCTTGGACAGGCGCTTGCCGATGGCATCCGCCTCGGACTCCAGCAGCAGGGAGCGGGCCGGATCCAGGTAGTCCAGGTAGAGATCGACCACGCGCGCGTCGAGCTCCTTGGTCGGCTTCTTGTACTCCAGGTGCACCTCGTGCAGCCGCTCCAGGAGCATGGGGAGGGCTTCGCACCGCAAGAACGACGAACCGGCCTGTACCCGCGCGGCGGGGCCGAGAAGGAGCGCGAAGCCGAGCAACAAGGCGGCAGACAAGCGGGACGCAAGGTGGTTCATCGGGGCTGCTCCATCACGCCGGGATCGGCTGGCGTCGGTTCGACTCAATCGGTGCTCATCGCAAAGAAGGCGTCGGTGACGCCGTCGGTCCGCACGGCCTTCGCGTCCATGATCACGAGGGAGCCCCGCTGCGGATCGCTGACCTCGCTGTGGAAGGGCCACATGCCCTCCCCCACAGATCGGTAGTCCTCGTAGGTGGTCTTTGCCACCACCACGTCGTCATCGAGGAGTTCCTCGGAGGAAACGACCCACGTCGGGACCGGGATCGCCCCCTCCTCGCCGAGCTCGGAGCGCCCGAACCCGAGGCGCCGGACGACGGAGGTCTCATCGAGCTCCTCCAGCACCGCGCACGCACCGGGCTGCCACCGGACCGAGGCCTCCGGCCCGATCGACTGCAGCAGGCTCACGATCTGGTCCGGGCGCATGCCCATGTCTCCCTGCGCCTCCTCCTCTGCAGACAGCGGCGACTCGCCCTCGGTTCCCGTGCGATGAATGCCCGCGGGCGGGACCGTCAGCTGCCAGCGCCCCGCGTCCTGCACGTAGTCGATGACCGTCAGGCCCATGGGAGCGAGCAGCCGCAGCCGCACGCGGTCCTGTCCGTCCAGGGCCAGGACCCCCTTGAGGCGCCGCGTGCCCATCTTGGGATCCTCGATGCGGATGTCCTGCTGGATCCACACCGTGGCCACCGCGGCGCGCTGGATCAGCAGCTCGTCCCGCGCGGAGTCGGCGTCGCCACCTCCGGGCCACTCGGACACCGCCAGGCCATCCGGACACGGGCTGCTCAGGCCCGCCAGGGGGGCCTGCTTCGGGCAGCCGGTGCCCAGGGCCAGCATGGTGATCAGGCCCGCGCCCAGGGCCAGGGCGAGCGGTGAGGTGGTGGGAGGCGCGTAGCCCCCGCCGAGCCCGAAGCGCTCCTGGAAGCGGCGGCGCGCGGTCAGGGCCCAGAAGCGCGGCAGCAGCCGCAGCGCGGCCTTGCGGCACGTCACCACCGGGCGATCCGGGGCGCGGTCCAGCTCGATCTCGATGGTCGGGATGCCCGCGTGCACCGCCAGCCCCAGCAGCTCGATGTGCACCGCGTCGCCCACTTCGCGCAGATCGCGGCGCAACACCGCCTGCAAGGGGAGCAGCCGGGGCCCCCCCCAGGGGTACCCGAAGCGGGTCTCCGCCAGCGCCTGGAAGGCCTCCTCCATCAAGCCCGGGAGCCCGTCGGCCTTGGGCGGCCGCCAGTCGGGGTACGGCTCCGGGGTGAGCCCCGCGGCGACGTCCCGCAGCTCCTTCCACTCCTTGCCGGCCAGGGCCTGCCCGGGCCCCACGCCGACGATCAGCGCCTCCGGGGCGCGTACGTGGGCGCTGCAGAAGGCGTCGATGCCCGCGTGGTCGAGATCGTCGGCCCCCGGCACGACGGCGCCGATGTACCCCAGCTCCCGCGCGAGGCGCAGGCCCGCCCGCAGCGCGATCCCCTCGCCCCGGGGGGACGGCAGGCGCAGGACGCGGGCTCCCGCCTCCTCGGCCACGCGCCGCGTCTGGTCTGTGGAGCCGTCGTCCACCACGATCACGGTCTCGATGCGGAAGGAGTGGGCCGCCACCCGGGCCCCGATGGTGTCCTGGCTGTCCCGGGTGACCAGGAGAACGCAGAGCGAATCGACGACCTCGGGCAGGACGACGCGCGTGTCCGCGCGGTCCGGTACGGGGGTCGTGGGCAGCCGAATCGTCGTTCCCAAGAAGCGCCTCCAGGCGGTAGGACCGGGGCCTCAGCGGGTCCGGGACACAGTGTCCCCGGCCGACCTCCCCATGTGCAACACGGACCTGGACACGGATCGTCCCAAGATCGGCGACAGCGGGCCGATCAGGCTTCGGACAGGACGCTGACGCGCAGGCTTCCGCCCCGCCCGGCGCTGATGACGAGCGCCGCCGGCCCCGCGCGGAGGGCGCCCGTGGCGTTCACGGGCAGACCCGGATCCGCGAGCAGGAGCGCGGCCAGGGCGGTGCGGAACGCGCCATCCGCCGGGTGCACGCCCAGGCGCACGTCGTGATCGGTGCTCGGTACGTCGCGGCCCAGCGCCGCGCGCACGCCGTCGCGCATCACAGCGTCCCGGGGGGCCGACAGGAGCACCGCCCCGACGTCGTCGGCGGGGGTTCCGCTGCGGGCCAGCGCGATGGCGATCAGCTCCGTGAGGGCCTGGGGATCCACGGTGCGCTTCAAGGGGGATCCCCGACGCAGACCCGAGCCCCCCCAGCTGCCGCGGTGCGCCGCGAGGGGACGAGCGCCCCGCTGCTCGGCGCGGGCCGCAGACTCCACGAGCAGCATCGTGGCGCCTTCTCCGCCCGGTCCTTCGGGGATCGGGCAGCCGGTGCGGGCCATGGCCCGGCCACGGATCTCGCCCAGCTCTTCGGCGCCGCCGGCCAGGCACGCCCCGAACCACCCGCTGGACACCCCGTCCGCCGCCCAGGCCACGGCGTCGTCCCCGCACGTGTCGTGCTGGCAGAAGGTGTGGGAGGGGCCGCGCGCTCCGGTCAGGATCCCCAGGTAGCCGGCGCCCGCGTTCGGCACGAGGTTGGGGAAGTCGTTCGGGTTGGCGAGCTCCGGGCCCTTCTCGCGCAGGCGGACCAGGAACGCCCAGGTCATCTCCAGCGTGCCGAGGTCGGTGCCCACGCCGAGGCCCAGTTCCTCGATGTCGCCGACCCCTGGCGCGTCGTCCCGGGCCAGGGCGCCGGACATGCAGATCAGCTTGCTGAGGCGGTCCATCCGCCGCATCAGCGCCCGCCCGCTCGGAAACGCCTCGCGCAGCAGGAACTCGCCGACCAGGAAGCCCCCGGCCACGGGCCCCTCGACCTGGGCCTCCGCCGACCGCCCCTGCCGCCACGCGCTCACGAAGTCCTCGCGACCCATGCCCAGGGGCGACAGGATCCCCAACGCCGTGATGACCGGCTGGTGCGCGCTCATCGGGCCAGCTCCAGGTCCGGGTGCGCCACCACCAGGGAGGCGTCGTTGCCCCCGAACGCGAAGGAGTTGGACACGGCGACCCCGATGGCGCCGGCCCGGCCCTCGTTGGGCACCGGGTCCAGCTCGATCTCGGGATCCTTGTCGCCCCAGCCCACCGTCGGCGGCAGGAACCCGTCCCGCATGCCGAGCAGCACCGCGGCGAGCTCGATGGCCCCCGAGGCCCCCAGGGTGTGACCGGTCTGCGACTTCGTGGAGCTGATGGGCATCGACGCGGTCCGCGGCCCGAACACGAGGTGCGCGCCGAGGCACTCCGTCAGGTCGTTCTGCGGGGTGGCCGTGCCGTGGGCGTTGACGTAGTCCACCCGGTCGGGGTGCAGCCCCGCGTCCGCCAGGGCGCGGCCCATCGCCTCGGCGGCGCCGCTGCCGTCGGGTCGGGGCTGGGTCGCGTGGTGTGCCTCGGCGGCGTTTCCGAAGCCCAGGAGCTGGCCGTGGACCCGCGCCCCCCGGGCCCGCGCGAACGCCGCGCTCTCCAGGACCAGCACCGCTGCGCCCTCGCCGATGACCATGCCGGCGCGTCGCGCGTCGAACGGACGGGGGCGATCCGGGGACACGAGCCGCAGCGCGTTGAACCCGCAGTGGGTGAGCCTGCACAGGCCATCTCCGCCGCCCACGATCACCCGGTCTGCGCGGCCGGCCTGGATCCACCGCATGCCCATGCCGATCGCGTTGGTGGCGGAGCTGCACGCCGTGCTGATGGTGGTGACCGGGCCCCGAACCCCCGTCGCCGTCAGCAGCACGTCCGCGGTGGTGCCGACCGGGGTGATCAGCAGCTCCATGGGCGGCACGATCTCCCAGTAGTCCTGCCCCTCGGGCAGGTTCAGCAGGGTGTCCTCGGACTCGAAGGTGCCCGCCGTGCAGCCCCCGAAGGCCAGGCCCGTGCCTCCGTCGGCGAGGTCGTCGGTGTGCAGCCCCGCCATGACGAGCGCCTCTGCGAGGGCGGCCAGCGAGAAGAGCGCCGTGCGGCCGTAGCGCGTCTGGAGCGGCACCCCGCAGGCCGCGGACGCGGCGCGCATCTCCTCGGTGCGCACGTCCTCCCGGATCTCGCTGCCCTTGCTGCTCCGGTAGGCCGAGGCGTCGAAGAGGGTGATGTCCCCGACGCCGCAGTCGCCGGCCCGCAGGCCCCGGGCGAAGGCCTGCACCCCGACGCCGATCGGCGTGACCGCGCCGTACCCGGTGATGACCACAGACGCTCGTTCGCTCAAGACGGTGCTCCTTGCTCCGGCGCGCCACGGCGCACGAAGATCTGCGCGCTGCAGGCCAGGCGGTGACTGACCCAGACCTCTCCTTCGAGCAGGACCATGGGGCCGAAGGCCTTCTTCTTGCGCACCTTGATGGTCAGCCGGTCCCCGGGGCGGGGTCGGCCCGAGATCCTCACCTTGTCCACGGAGGCGAGCACGCCGGTCTCCTCGACGCCGTCGTCCCCCGCGCCCCGCAGCTGCACGCCGTGAAAGGCCGCCGCGGCCTGGGCCATGGCCTCCACCATCAGGAGCGAGGGGAACATGCGCAGCGCGAATGAGTCCCCTTGCCGCGGCATGTCGTAGCTGAAGAGCGCCTCTTCCCCGTCGGTCGCGTCCAGCCTGCTCAGGAACAGGAACGGCTCGCGGTGGGGGATGGGCAGCGGGGCGGGCGACACCGCGCCTTCAGCGGTTGGCGTTGACGTAGTCGGTGACGGTCTTGATGTTCAGGAAGACCTTCTCGCCGATGGTCTCGTCGATGGACACGGCCCACTTCTCCTCGATGGCCACGGCGAGCTGGAGCGCGTCCAGGCTGTCGAGACCGAGCCCGTCGTCGCCGAAGAGCGAGGCGTCCTCGGTGATCTCGTCCGGCTCGAACTCCTCGTGCAGGTTGAGCGTGTCCATGACCAGCTCCTTGACCTGCTCGACCGTCACGCTCGACATACCAGCACCCTCCCGAGGTGGGCAGACACCCACAGCGCGCGGCGTCCAGTCCAGGGAGGATCCCCCGTTCCGCGAGCGCGGGACGTATACCCGAAACCCGCAGTCCGGCAAACCTCAGTTGCCGCCTGCTCCACCGTCCGGGCTGTCGGGTCCGGGCAGGAACCGACTGAGCAGCGACGGCATCAGGACGACCGAGGAGAAGAAGGCGAGGCTCAGGGCGATGATCACGGCCCGCCCCAGGCTGGCCAGGGCCTCGAACCGGGACAGGGACAGCACGCCGAACGCGGCCAGGGTCGTCACCGTGGTGACCAGGATGGCCCGGCCCGCGCCCGCCATCGCGTCGTCCAGACGGCCGGGGCTGCCCCCCTCCAGGTACCGGTCGAGCATGAACAGGTGATCGTCGATCCCCACGCCGATGAGCAGCGGCAGCGCGGCCAGGGCGAACAGGGTCAGGTGGATGTCCAGGGCGGAGTGCACGCCGAGGAACGCGGCCAGCGCGAACGCCAGCGGCAGGATGCCGACCAGCACCGGGCGCCTCGCGCGGTAGTGGGTCCAGAGCACCAGCATCAGCGCGAAGACCGCCATCGTGAGGAGGGATGGCAGCCACTCCTTGAACCGATCCGCGTTCTCCGTCTCCACCAGGGCGAGCCCGGTGACGTAGGTCGTCACCCCCGCGATGGGGTCGGGGCTGCGGGACCGCAGGTGCGTGGCGAGCTCCGATCCGTCCCGGCCGGCCAGGGGAAACACCCGGGTCACCACCCGCCACTCCCCGTCCACCTCCGCGAGGTGCTTCGCGTCGAACCACTCCGTCCAGCTGGGCGCCGCCGACCCGCCGGTGGCCGCAGCTTCGGCCTTGCGTAGCCGCTCCGCAGAGCTCGCCTCCTGGCGCAGCGTGGCCGGATCGATCTCCCGGGCCGTGCCGAGCGCCGCGAGTCGCTCCAGGGCCGGAGCGAACGGCTCGGGGCGGAAGCCTGCGTCGGCCAGGGCCGTGGCCATGGCCTGCGCCGCGGCGTCCAGGTCCAGCTTCTGCCGGAGGTCCTTGCGCCGCCCACGGGCGGTGATGTCGGCGGGGCGGAGCACGGCGAGGGACTCCCAGGCCCGGATCAGGCCCTCCTCCTGCATCGCGCGCAGCTCCGCGTCCCAGCGGTCGTTCTGCTCCAGCACCGCCTGTCGGTCGCGCCCCCTCACGAGCACCAGCAGCTTGCCCCGCTCGTCTCCGAAGTGGCGCTCCAGGGCGCGGTCCACCTGCACCGGCTCCATGGACGCGGGCTGGAACGCCTCCATGGAGGCGTCGAACTCCAGCCCCCTCCAGGTCACCGCCAGCACCGCGAGCAGCGACGCGGCGCCCACCATGATGGGGCGCCGGATCCGGTGCACCAGCCGGGCGAACCGCCGCGCGAAGCTCACCCCGACCTCCGGGTCCGGGCCCAGCCGGTCGCCCAGCAGGATGATCAGGGCCGGCAGCAACGTCAGCATCAGCGCGCTGTTGATCAGCACGCCCACGCCGCTGAGGACCCCCATCTGGCCCATCGCCTTGGGATCGAAGATCGCCATCGTGAACAGGGACGCGGCGGTGGTGAGACCCGACATGGCCACCGCCGGCCCCACGCCGTCGATGGTCTGCAGGGCCGCCGGCACCGGCGCATGCTCGAGCCGCTGCTCCCGATACCGCGAGATCAGGTGGATCGCGGGATCGATACCCAGCCCGAACAGGACCGCCGCGAAGCCCGCCGCCATCGGGTTGAGCTCACCCAGGGCGTAGCCGCCGACCCCCAGGGTCAGGATCGCCGCCAGGGGCAGCAGCAGCAGGAGGAGCAGCAGGCTGACGAACGAGCGATAGAACAGCAGGTACAGCGCCAGGACCGCGAGGATCGACGTGGTGCTGAGCAGGCTCGCGTCGGACCGGGTGGCGGCCGCGATCTCGCGGGTGTGCATGAAGGCGCCGGTGAAGCCGACCTTGACCCGCGCCCCCTCGGGATGCGCGCTCAGGACGCTGGCCACCGCGGCCTGGAGCTCCTGGTACAGCGGCTCGTGAAAGTCGGGCCCCACCCCGGTGTACGAAGGCCGGATCACGAGCAACAGCGCGCGGCCGCCGGGGGCGATGAACGCCTGCTCTGACGTGTCCATGCGCTGCACCCCGCGACCCACCCGCTGGCCAAGGAGCTCCAGCAGCCCAAAGGGATCGCGCACGAGCCACTCCCGGGCGTCCCCACCGGCGGGTCCCGACAGGATCTGGCGGATCAGCGCGGCCCGCTCCTTCGCCGCGGCGGGGGTCAGCCGCGCCGCGAGGGCCGCCTCGGCCTCCGGATCCGCCACGTCGAACAGCAGGAGCGGATCGACGGTGGGGATCCCGTCCGAGGGCCGGAACCGCGCGGACTCGACCAGATCCTGCGCCACCAGCGCCGGGGAGAGCTGCTCGGCCAGATCGATGAGCAGGCTCGCTTCGTTCGGGCCGTCGCCTTGCAGCTCCACCAGCCCGTAGACCGCGTCGGACCGGGTCAGGCCCTCCAGGGCCAGCGCGAGCCCCGTCGACGCCTCGCTGCGCTGGGGGATCAGCTTGTGCAGATCGCCCACGACGGTGATCCGGGCGATGCCGGGCACCGTCAGCACCACCAGCAGGGCCACCAACGCCACGGTCGCGCGCGGGGAGTGCACGGCCGCGGCACCGAGCCACGTGGTCAGCCGGCGCATGAGCTACTTGCCGCCTGCGGAGCGCTCGGCCGGGGTCTGAAACCGCTCCGCGGGGATCTCGATGCCGGTCTGGGTGTCGGTGAAGACGATGACCGTCGTGTCCCCCGTGGCCTCGTGCATCGTCGTGGACTCCACCGTCACGGGATCGGCGCGGACCTGCAGGATCACCTTGGCGAACAGCCCCCGGGCCTGCGCCTGCCGCGGCACCAGCTCGAAGCGGCCATCCCCCAGCGCCTTGGCCGAGAAGTGGGTCGCCACGGCCTTCGGATCCAGCGTGAAGAGCGCCTGCATGACCCCCGTGAAATCTCCGCTGCCGGGCATCGAGAAGCCGAGCGCGCCCTCCGCGCCGGCCTCTTCGGCGGTCTTTCCGGCGGGGTAGAAGCGCCCGTCGGCCATGAGGAAGGCCACGCCGTCTGCGTAGTTCCAGACCAGCCGCCCGTCGCTGCGCCGCATCTCCAGGGTGCCGGTGCGCACCATGTCTTCGACGAAGAGCACCGAGCTCTTGGTCTGGGTGAAGCTCGCCCGCACGGTGTCGTTGGCGGCCAGGCTCGTGGCTGCGGCCACGAGCTCGGGGGGCAGCTCCGGCTCGGCGGCCCGGGCGCGGCCGGCGCTCGCGAACAGGGCGATGCTCAGGCACAGGGCGGTCACGGTCGCCCACACGCCCAGCTGCAGTCGTCCCCGACGGAATGATCGGCGCTCTTCTTCGAACACGTCGTCCTCCTCGAACCAGGCCGGTTCATCGAACAGCTCGGACAGGGTCACGGGCGCGAGGCCCTTGTCCCGCAGGTCGTCCAGGATCCCCGGCAACGCGTCCAGCGCCGGAGGGCGCCGGGGAGGCCCCACCAAGGGGCTGGCGTCGTGAAGCAGTACCACGTCCCCCGCGGACACGGCCGACGCCACCCGTTGGCGCACGATCGACGGGTCGTCCACGCGCCCGTCCAAGGGTCGGACCGACCAGCCCGCAAAATGCAGTCGCCACTGGCGCAGCACGTTCATCATCGGGGGCGCGATGAGCCCGATGGGAGGCCGGTACCAGCGCGCCCGCCGCCCCGTGGCTCCATGCACAGCGGCGTCCGCAGCCAGCAGATCCGCGATCAGCGACGGCTCCCGGAGCATGAGGTGCCACACATGGGTGTGGCCGTGCAGGCCCACCTGGTGCCCGCGCGCCACGAGGGCCGCGACGATCTCGGGGTGCTGGAGCACGCGCTGGCCGACGACGAAGAAGGTGCCGCGCCCTCCCCCCGCCTCGAGCGCGTCTGCGACCTGCAGGGTGTACTCCGGGTCGGGCCCGTCGTCGAAGGTCAGCGCCACCCGGCCCGCCGCGGACGGGCGACGGGAGAGGCTGCGCCCGAAGAAGTCGAGGTTGGGGAACGCCGAGCCCGCGGCGGCGGCGGCCAGGAGCAGGACGAGCCACACCCCGAGCACCGGCCAGTGCGCCGGGACCACGAAGACCACGGCGGCCAGCACGAACCAGCAGATGCCGATCAGCGCCGGCACGACGAAGCGGGTTGGGGTCAGCTCCACGGCGGCGGATTGTAGGGCAAGCGGGCCGGCGCGCCCTGTTCCGGGCTCAGGCGCGGCCTTCCGCCTCCAGCTGCGCCATGAGCCGAACGACCGCCTTCTCTCCACCGCGCTCGAACGCCTTCTGGATCTGCTCGTTCAGCTCGGCCCTGCTCAGGCGCTCGGGGGCCTCCGGAGCGGGCGGCTCCGGAGCGGGCGGCCCTTGCAGCCCGTCGAGCCATGACTGCTCGTCCCCGCTGAGGTCGCTCGCCCCGGCGTCGTCAGGCTCCTCGTGGTCGTGGGGCAGCAGCGGCGGCAGGTCGTCCGGCTCGTCCTCGTCGTCCTCGCGCTCCCACCCGGTGTCGGGCAGCAGGGGGGGCAGGTCGTTGTGCAGACCCACCAGCGACAGCGGCACGAGAGCCTGCTCAGCGGGGGGCACCGCCGCTTCGACCTCGACCGTCGGCGGTCCGAAGTCGTCGTCGGGCAGCGGGAAGTCCTCGTCCGGCAGCGGGAAGTCCTCGTCCGGCTCCGGGTCCGACGCGCCCGCCAGCTCGTCGTCCAACCACGCGAGCACGTCGTCGAGCCCACCCGAGGCAGGCGACGGAGCGGGGGACGGAGCGAGGTCCACGGCGGGACGGAGCGGAGCGCCCAACTCCCGGACCGGCTCCTCGGGCCCCTCGAACAGATCGTCGATGGGAGGGAAGAACGATGACTGCGTGGGATCGACGGCGAGCGACACGCGGGGCGCCTCGTCCTCCTCCTCCTCCTCGTCCTCCACCACGGGGATGCCCTCGGACCGGCCGGCGGCGAGGATCGTCTCGGCGTCCTCCTCCTCCCACACGGCCCGGTTCCACGCGTCCAGATCCGCGTGCTGATCGGCAGGACCTGCCTCGGCGCCCTGCCCGTCCTCCTCGTCCCCGGCCCCGTCATCGAGCTGGTCGAAGAGCACCGCGTGAGGGGTGAGATCCGAGTCGTGGGGATCGAGCACCTGCTCCACCCGGCGGCGCAGGATCCCCTTCTCCGCGAGATCGACGGCGTGCGGCTTGACCTCCGAGCCGTCCCCCGCCCGCACGATCATCACGATCGGCCGCAGGAACCCCTCGCCCGCGCGACCGCCCGAGGTGACCACGCCCAGCTCCCCGGTGTTCAACCGCACCAGAGAGCCGTAGGGATAGCGCCCCACGACCTGGACGAGGGCCTTGACCACCACCGGATCGAACGCGCTCCCGGACGCCGACACGATCCGCTCGAGGGCCTTGACCGGCAGCAGCCCCGGCACGTCGCCGGACGGCGTCACGAGCGCGTCGTAGTGGTCTGCGACCTGCACGATGCGCGCAAACACCGACAGCGTCTTGCGCCCCAGGTTCGGGTAGCCGCCGGGGCGGGAGTAGTGCATGTGGTGCTCGAGGGTCACCAGCAGCCGCCGCAGCAGCCCCGGCCCGTACTCACCCTGTCGCAGCAGGGACTTGAATCCAGCCACGGGATGCAGCCGCATCCGGTCCTGGTCCGAGAACTCCCGCTTCTCGTCGATCTCCTGGCGCTCCAGCGCGGAGTACCCGAGGTCGTGGAACATCGCCGCGGCGCCCAGATCCGCGAGCTCCACCCGGCTGAGGCCCAACACCCGGCCCAGGGCCACCGACAGCGTCGCGACGTTGACGCAGTGGTTGTAATACGGGTCCTCGATGCCCTGGATGACGTGCAGCTTGAGGAACTCGTCGGGCTCGTCTTCCGCGACGTCGACCAGATCGTGCACGATCTTGCGGATCCGCAGCGGGTTGGCCGCCTCGGCCGCCTCGACGGCGCGGAAGTAGTCCTTCACCGCCAGCACGCCCTTGGCGTAGGAGAGCGCCGCCTGCTCCTGGCCTCCGTCGTCCACGGGCCCCGCGGCGTTGTAGTTGTCGGCGCCCGACTTGAAGTAGTAGGGCTGGTCGAACTCGACGTCCGGGACGTCGGCCGTGTCGAGCGCCGCGCGGATGTTCGCCAGGGGGTCCGCGTCCTCACCCTGGGGCGGCTTCGTCTCGAGCAGCAGCAGGACCAGGCTCTTCAGATCCCGCGCCGGGAGCGCGGAGATGAAGGTGATGCCTCCGATGCCGTGCCGCCCGAGCTGCCCCAGCAGGTAGACCACGTTCCCGTAGGCGCTGGCCTCCATCTTGATGCGCAGATCGTTGAGGTAGACCTGCCCCTCGACGGTGATGAAGTGCACCGTCTGGGTCTGCTGGAACAGCCGGCCCAGCGTCTCCTCGAGCCGGCGCAGGGGCTCGTCCACGGCGGCGTTGTCCCGGTCGTGGATCGACAGGATCCGCAGCGACTGGAACAGGTAGTTGGTCAGGTTGCGGCCCAGCTCCCGCAGCTCGGACAGGCCCTCCTCGTCCGGGTCGCCGATCGGCGCTTCGCCAGCCACGTCGCTCAGGCTGAGCAGCCCGTCCAGGGTGCGCTCGCTCACGGCGTGTCAGCCTTCCGGCGCGCCTGCACGATCAGCCGACTGACCAGCTGGCGGAACGCGTCATCGCCCTTGGTGCGGACGGAGCGCAGCTTCTCCACGGCCTCCTCGGTGGCGGCGGCGGCGAGCCCGTGCGCCGCCAGGTTGTTCCAGGCCACGACCTCCGGAGTGCCCACCAGCCCGCCGACCTTGGCCATCATGGTCATGTTCAGCTTGCCCTTGAAGTAGCGGGTAGCCGCGTCCGGATCCAGCTCCGCGATCAGCTCCGCGGCCGCGATCAGCTGCTCCTCCGTCAGTCGCTTGAACGCCTGCTCGTCCATCCAGCGGGTGAGCTGGCTCACGAGCACGGGCTCCCCCTGGCGGCTGATCGCGTCCAGCGCCTCACCCATCACGGAGTCGTCGGGATCCCTCAGGCCGCGACCCAGCGCCCCGGGGGTGGAGCTGGTCATGGGCATGCGCCCCAGGATCCGGGCCGTCGCCCGACGCACCACCGGATCGGGCCACCGCGCGGCCGTCTCGATCAGCTTGATGGCGGGTTCGGTGCGCAGCGTGGCGAGGCAACGCAGGGCCGCCATGGCCTGGGGCACGTTGGGCTCGTCACCGATCGCGAGCGCCGCTTCGAACAGGGTCAGATCGGTGCCGGTGCGCTTGATGACCGTGGCCGCGAGGATCCCCGCCATGTGTTCGGACATGCCGTGACCGAGCAGCTCGAGGATCGCCTCGGGATCCAGGTCCGGCAGGAGCGTCTGCAGGACGTCCCAGGCGACCTCCTCGCTGTTGGCGTCTCCCGAGGCCGACGCCACCAACGCCGCGATGCCGTCCGGGGAGCTGCACTCGGCGACCATGTCCGCGGCCCGCCGCGTCAGGTAGGCCGGGTAGATGCCGCCCCCGGCGATCCGGCGCAGGTACCGCATCATGCGGTCGTAGGTCGCGAGGTCCCGGGTGCGCAGCAGGTGGCGCCGCATCGCCTGGACCATGGGCGCGAAGTCGTCCGGCTCGAAGTGGCCCGCCTCCTGCTGGCAGAGCTCGAAGCAGTAGTCCAGCAGGTGGATGATCCCGAGCCGCTGCTCCTCGTCCAGCTCGGTGCGCAGGGCAGCGAGCTCCTGCCAGGACAGGGGGTCGTACTGGAGCTCGACCAGCCCTCCCCGCAACGGCAGCGGGTAGTGCGAGGAGCCCGGGTACAGC
>CALAGR010000348.1 GCA_937891735.1 uncultured Pseudomonadota bacterium
GTCGTCGTCGCCGGTGTCGTCGTCGCCGGTGTCGTCGTCGCCGGTGTCGTCGTCACCGGTGTCGTCGTCGCCGGTGGACGAGTCGTTGTCGTCGTCGTCGGAGCTGGGGCATCCGCCGAGGGCGAACATCACCAGCAGCACCGACATGGCGACGAGAATCTCGGGACGGGGGACAAGCGACCAGAAGCGCATGGTTCGATCCTCTGCGGCAGCCGAGAGTGGCCCGCCGGGGCGCCAGTGTACCGGACGACACCCAGTGCGTGGATCGGCTATGACGAGGCGACATGCTACTGGAGTGAGACGGCGATGGGGATGACCGGGCGAGGGCGACTGCGGCTGATGGCGTCCTACGCCAGGGGCGGGTCCGCGGGCGTGCCGGGCCCCAGTGGGCTGATGGTCGAGACGACTGTCCGCTGCAACCTCCGCTGTCCGATGTGTCCCCGAACCGGGGTCGACTATCCCCAGGCCGACCTGCCCGACGACCTGCTCTATCCGCTGTTGGAGGACTACGCCGCGATGGGCGGTGACCATGTCTACCTGTACGGCCTGGGCGAGCCGCTCCTGGATCCACGGATCTTCGACATCCTGGCGCGCTGCCGGGCGCTCGGTCTCGGTACGGTGATCTCGTCCAACGGCACGCTGCTGAACGCTGATCGACGCAGGCGGCTCCTCGACGCCGGCTGCGATCACTTCATCGTCGCCATCGACGGCACCGATCAGGAGACCTACGGCCACTACCGCGCGGGCGGGGTCTACGAGACGGTCGTCGCCCAGGTGAGGGCCCTGGCGGCGGAGAAGAAGGCGCGGCGGGCGAAGATGACCCTCGTCGTGCAGTTCATCCGGATGCACCGGAACCTGCACCAGCAAGAGGACTTCCTCCGGCTGTGGCGGGCGGTGCCGGGGGTCGATCTGGTCCGCCTGAAGGAGGAGGACATCGGCCTGCCCGGGCACAACCTGACGGGGGCCGATGGGAAGGGGCGCAAGAACCCCTGCTTCCTGCTGTGGAGGGGGCCCCTGGTCGTGCGCTACACCGGCGACGTCTATCCCTGCTACCACATCGCGGAGCAGGGGGACGCCCTCGGCAACCTGCGGGACGTGTCCCTCGCCGACCTCTGGGATCACCCGGAGATGCAGCGGCTGCGGAGCATGCACGCGGCCGGGGAGGGCGAGGTGGAGCCCTGCCTGTCCTGCCCCTGCATCCGGCCCCGACGCCCCTTCATCCTCGGCGCGATGGCCGTCCCGGGGATCACGACGCGCTACCTCATCCCGCTGATGGAGCGGGTCTCGCACCGCTGGCCCTGGATCTTCAACGAAGAGGTCCGGGATCCCGTGCCCGGCGAAGCCGGCGGAGACCCGTGACGGTGCTGAAGCGCGTGCTGGGCCTGTTCGCCTCGGTCCTGATGGCGGGGTGCCTCCCGGTCGTCGAGCCCCCGGCCGTGACGCCCCCGGCTTCGGGCGTCACGTTCGGCCCGGAGATCCGCTGCGCCGAACCCGTCTCGGGCTTCGCGGTCTACGAGGAGATCGGCCAGGCCTCGGGCCTGGACCACGTGCCCGACTGGGGGGGCCAGGTGGAGCCGTTCTGGTACTTCGGTGGCAGCATCGCCGCCGTTGACCTGGATGCCGACGGCGACGTGGACCTGGCCCTCGGCAATGCCAGTCGAGGACCGGATCTGTTCGAGAACGACGGAAGCGGCCGGTTCACGCGGCGCACGTCACCCTTGGCGTCCGAGACGGATGGCCGGCCACTGAACGGTGCCGTGGGGGCGGTGGATCTGGATGGGGACGGCCTGCCCGAGCTGGCCATGGTCGGGCTCGGGTCCGCGCAGGTGCTGCCGGCCCTGGGGGACTGGGAGTACGGGCCCCCGGCCGCCTACCAGACGCCCCAGGAGCGGACCTTGCTGAACTCGATGGCCTTCGGGGACGTGAACGGGGACGGGGCGCTGGACCTGTTCCTGCCGACCGTGGGCAGGTTCGATGGGCAGGGGCCGGAGGTGCCCGTTCCGTCGGTGCTGCTCCTCGGCGAGGCCGACGGCTTCGGATCACCGTCGGACCTGACGCCGGCGTCGGGGCCCGGTCTGTCCCTCGCGGCGACGTTCACGGATCGTGACGGTGACGGAGACGCCGATCTGCTGGCCCTCTCCGATCGCCCGGGTCTGGCGGGCTCCCCCTCTGCCTTCTACCGGAACGACGGGGTGGACGAGGCCGGGTGGCCGGTGCTCGTCGATGACGCGGCGGAGGTGGGTGCAGACCTGCTGGCCAACGGAATGGGCATCGGCAGCGCCGACCTGAACGGCGACGGCGCGCTCGACTACTGCATGTCCGACAGCGGCCTCATGCGCTGTCTGCTGTCCACCTCCGACGGCTCCTACTACGACGGCGCGACGGCGCTGGGGCTCCAGCCGGCGAGCTCCTACGGCGACGTCCGGTGGACCGGCTGGTCCCTCGGGCTGGACGATCTGGACAACGACGGCTCCGTCGATGCCTGGGTCGGGGCTTCCGGCTTCCCCGCGGGGCAGTACGGATCGGACCCGATGATGAGCCCCGGGGGCGTAGACGCGATCTGGCAGGGCGGGCCCGACGGCCTCTTCACCGACCGATCGGAGGACGTGGGCTTCGCAGGAGACTCCCACCACTACGGGGGCGCGGCGGCGGATCTGGACGGCGACGGGTTCCTGGAGCTCGTGCTGGTCGGGGGCCTGGAGCGTCCCAAGATCTGGCACCGCCCCTGTGGCTCGGATGGGTGGCTCGAGGTCGAGCTGATCGGCAACCCTGGCAACCGGTCCGGGATCGGAGCCCGCGTGGAGGTCGCCGTGGACGACCGGGTCCTGATCCAGGAGCTGATGAGCGTGCGCGGCCTGGGGCAGGGTCCGAGCAGCCTGCACTTCGGCCTGGGGGACCTCGACGCGGTCGCCTGGATGAGGGTGGCCTGGCCCGGCGGCGAGACGACCCTCTTGGAGGACGTGCCGACGCGGCGCCGGGTAACGGTGACCCACCCCGATCTCCTTCGTTGAGCCGTCCGCTCAGCGCGCCTTCGTGAGCTCGAGCCGGATGATGAGCTCGTCGATCTCGACCTTCGCTCCTCTGAACCGCGAGCGCGCGGCGAAGCCCTCGAGCTCGCCGCGGGTCCAGGCGGGCAGCCCGAGCCCGAACAGGCGCTGCAGGAAGAGCGCGCGATGCGCCTGGCGGAAGGTGCGGACCGGAAGCTGGTCGTAGACGAGCAGCCGCGCCCCGGGCTCGAGGCTCTCGTGGATCCGGTCGAGCACCGCGACCGGGTCCTGCCAGCAGTAGATGGACGAGCAGCTCACGGCGACGTCGAAGGGTCCAGCCGCGTCGAGGGGATCCTCGAGGTCTCCCACCGAGAAGGCGCAGCTCACGCCCTGTCTGGCGCACTGCCGTGACGCGAACGCGATCAGCTCAGCGCTCTGGTCGATGCCCCAGCCCCGCACGCCGGGGTGCTCGGCGAGGTACATCGCCAGGAAGGTGCCGTGTCCGCAGCCGAAGTCGGCCAGCGCGGCGCCCACGGGCAGGGGCCCCACGTCCTCAATCACCCGTCGATAGAGGTGACGGGCCTTGCGGCTCATCAACTCGGCGAACAGGCGGCTGGCTCCGGACCGGAAGTAGGCCTTCTCGAGGCGGCGCAGACCGGCGCGCAGATCGGACACGAAGGGACCTCGGGCGAGGGTTGCAGGCGACGGGACCGACTCGCCGGGCAGCTTGCCACTGCCGATCCGGGTCGGCTATACGAGGCCATGACTTCGACCGCCACGGCCCGTCGAGCGCTGGTGTGGCGGGCGCTCGACGGCCCCCTGACCCTGGCGGCCTTCTACCTGGCCATCGACGCAGCCTCCCTCTCCCGCCTGCACATCGTGCCGGCGCAGGCCGCGGTGATCGTGCCGCTCCTCGCGGCCGGGGTCCTGGCCTGGTCCGCCCACGCCTGTCGCGACCGGGGGGTGGGTTGGCTCGCGGTGATCTCCGGCCCCTCGGCCATCCTCCTGGTCTGCGCGGTCGTGCTCGTCGTGCCCTTCGAGACGGCCACGGACATGACCCGGCGGGGGTGGTTCCCCCCCGAGTGGCACCAGGCACCCTGGGTCTGGTACTCGCTCTTCGCCGCGTTCGGGGGCTGGTCCATCGCCTACTTCCTGGTCTGGGGAGGGCTCCTCTGGCTGCACCTGCAGCGCTCCCGCTGGCCCATGCTCGCGGTGGAGGTGCTGCTCGTCCTCTTCGGGCTGTACTGGACCCTGTTCGCGATCCCCGAGGCCGAGCGGTTCCTGCCGCTGCTCTTCCCTCTCATCCTGGCCATCCTCTTCGGGGTGCTGCGGCAGCCGATCCTCGAGCGCCGCTCCGCCGTGGTGGGGCTGGTCCTGTGGTTGGCCCTGTCCAACTACGTGGGACCCGTTCCGCCGACGCCCATCGACCCGTCGCTCCCGGGCCTGACGCAGGTCTACCCCCGGCCGGGCGCCGACGCCCTCGTCCCCACGACCCATATGCGCGACGCCCTCCTCGCGGGGGACGGGCGCACTCTGTTCGTGCCCTGGGGCACCACCTGCGGCCTGCTGCGCATCGATCGGGAGACGGGGGCAGTCCAGAACCAGGACGTCGATCTGTCCCGCTTCCTGGCGTTCAGCGAGGACGAGGATGTCATCTACGCGGCCGGGTGGACCAACGGCCGATATATGGAGTACGACCCGGCCACCTTGAGGCTGCTGCGGTCGGTGGACTTGATGCAGCACGGGCTCGGCCAGCTCTTCATGGCGCGCCAGCAGGGCGACGACGTGTACGTCAGCTCCTACGCGCCGCCGATCCTCGCGCGCTTCGACCGCCGGACCATGAAGCTGCTCGCCCTGAACGACTTCCGGGACTCCTGGTCCCGGATGAGCTGCGGCGCCGCCTTCTACGTCTTCTCGCCCGATGGAACGCGGATCTACATCTCCATCGGGATGACGGACGTGCCCATGACCTTCTCGTTGATGGAGCTCGACTCCCAGACGCTGGAGGTGCTGCGGGAGGTGACCGCGCCGGAGATGTTCCTGGTCACCAACTACGACGCCGGGGCGGGACAACTCCTCGTCTCCAGCTTCTTCTCGGACACGCTGTTCGTCGTGGATCTCGCCTCCTTCGAGGTGGTCGCCGAGCACCGCGGTGCCACCCAGGCCCGCTTCTTCGTGTTCGACGAGAAGCGCCAGTGGCTCATCCAGGGCTCCTACTACACCGGCGAGCTCGTGGTCCTGGACCGTCGGAACTTCAAGGAGCTGCTGCGGCGCCGGATCTCCCGCCGGATCCAGTTCGGACACATCGACGTCGAGCGGGACATGCTGCGCTTCACGACGACCGAGGGTGCCTTCGAGCTGGAGCTCGGCACCCTGGAGCGGTGGATCGCGGAGGCGGGGCGGTGACTTCATGACGCCGACCTCTCCGACAGGCGTGATCCTCGCGGCGGGCCAAGGGCGCCGGATGGGGCGCATCGGTCTTGATCGCGCAAAGCCCTGCCTGCCGGTCGGCAACCGACCCCTGCTCCACCACCACCTCGACCTCTTCGCCCAGATGCAGCTGGAGACCGCGGTCATCGTCGTCGGCTTCCGGGCCGAGGCCGTCGTCGCGGTGGCGAACGCGCACCCCGCCGTGCGCTCCGGCTCCATCCAGCTTCGCTTCGTCGAGCAGGAGCACCGAGGCGGCATCGCCCACGCCCTGCGGCTGACCCGCGAGGTCGTGCACGAGCACCTGGTCGTGGTCCTCGGCGACACCTACCTCGTGCCGGGAGACCTGCGCGCGCCCCTGGAGCTGCTGACCGGGCAGGGGGGTCCGCCCTTCGCGGCCGTGCTCTCGGTGCGACGGGAGGAGGATCCCGAGGCGATCCGCAGGGAGTGCTCGGTCCGGTTCGACGGGGCAGGACGGCTCCTGGAGATCCGGGAGAAGCCCGAGCGCCCCTTCAACGATCTCAAGCCCTGCGGCCTGTACTTCTTCGATCGGAGGATCTTCGCCGCGATCGACCGCACGGTGCCCTCCCCGCTCCGGGGCGAGGTCGAGATCACGGACGCCATCCAGGAGCTGGTCTCCATGGGGGAGCTCGTGGGGCAGGCCTCGGCCGTGGCCTGGGACGTCAACCTGAACACGCCCGCCGACCTGCTGCTGGCCAACCTCGCGGAGCTGCGGCGGCGCGGCGAGGAGCGCCTCCTGGGGCACGACGCGCAAGTGCACGAGGATGCGGTCCTGGAGCGCGTGGTGATCGGGGACCGGGCCCGCGTGCTGGCTCCCGCCCGCCTCATCGACTGCCTGGTCCTCGACGACGCCGTCCTGGCCGAGCCGGTGCGCCTCCAGAACTGCATCCTCGTGGGGGACCAGGTGGTGCGGCCGTGAGGGTGGATCCCGGATTCAAGGGCGGCCTGCCCCCCGCGGAGCGCGGATCGACGGTGCCGGGCGGCCCTGTCGAGCTCTATCTCGAGATCACCAACCGGTGCAACCTGCGGTGCCGCACCTGCCCCCAGCACTTCGGCATGCCCGAGCCGGCGGCGCAGCTGACCCTGGCGGACGTCGACAAGATCCTGTCCCAGGTGCCGAGGCTGCTGCGGGTGGTCCTGCATGGCATCGGGGAGTCGACGCTGCATCCCGAGCTGCCTGCCATCGTTCGCCTCGTCCGGGAGCGGGGCGCCTACGTGCTGCTGAACACCAACGGGATCCTGCTCTCGGAGCCCCTGTGCGCAGAGCTGATCGACTCCGGGCTGGACGAACTCCGGGTCTCGATGGACGCCGCCACGCCCGAGACCTACGCCCTGGTGCGGGGCGCGGACTCCCTGCCCACCATCCGGGCGAACCTCCGGGCCCTGCTGGCCGAGCGGGAGCGCAGGGGTGCCACGGCCCCCGCCCTGTCGCTGTGGATGACGGCGACCCGCAGCAACATCGGCGAGCTGCCGGGCCTGGTGGAGATGGCCGCCGATCTCGGGATCCCGCAGGTCTACCTGCAGCGGCTCGTGACCTCCGAGCAGGGCCTGGCGACCCGGAGCCAGTCGCTCTTCGGAGCGGACGACGCCGAGGCGCCGATCCAGCAGGCCGAGCGCCTTGCCGCCGAGCGGGGCGTGCAGCTCCTCGGCTCCGGCGCGGGGGCAGCGGCCGGCAGCCTGCTTCGGGCCGCGGGGGAGGCCCCCTGGCGGGGGTGCCGCCGGCCGTGGTCGTTGATGTACGTCACCGCCAATGGCAACGTCCTGCCGTGTTGCATCTCGCCCTTTACGGCTGCCCCCTACAAGTCCCTGGTGCTGGGGAACGTCCTCCGGGAGGAGCTGGACACGGTGTGGAACGGCGCCCCCTACCGAAGCTGGCGCGGCGCGATGCTTGACGGCGAGCCGCCCGAGGCGTGTCGCGGCTGTGGGACGGCCTGGTGCCTGTGATCGGCGTCGCGGGCGCGGGCCTGTCCGGGGCGGTCATCGCTCGCGAGCTGGCCGAGGGCGACAAGCGAGTCGTGGTCTTCGAGGAGAGGGACCACCTCGCGGGGAACTGCCACACCGCCCGGGATCCCTGGTCGGGCGTCATGGTGCACACCTACGGCGCCCACGTGTTCCACACCAACCGACGGGACATCTGGGCCTACGTCAATCGCTTCGCCCGCTTCCGGCGCACCGCCACCCGGATCAAGGCGGTCACGCACCGGGGCGTCTTTTCGTTCCCGATCAACCTGCTGACGATCAACCAGCTCTTCGGGCAGACCTTCACCCCGAGCCAGGCCGAGGCGTTCGTCCGGTCGCGGGCCGACCGCTCGATCGGCGAGCCCCGCAACTTCGAGGAGCAGGCCCTGAGCACCGTCGGCCCGGAGCTCTACGAGACGTTCCTGCGGGGGTACACGAAGAAGCAGTGGGGGGTCGATCCAAGAGAGATCCCCGCCTCGGTCCTGCGGCGGCTGCCCCTCCGTTTCAACTACGAGGACGACTACTTCTCCGACGCCTTCCAGGGGATCCCCGAGGAGGGGTACACCGAGCTGGTCGGGCGGCTGCTCGATCATCGGAACATCGAGGTCCGCCTCGGGGAGCGACTCGATCCCGCGGGGGCGCCCGGGTTCGCTCAGGTGTTCTGGAGCGGGCCCCTCGACGCGTGGTTCGGCTTCCGGGCGGGGCGCCTCGGCTACCGGACCCTGAGCTGGCAGCGGGAGCAGGGGGTAGGCGATCTGCAGGGCGGCCCGGGCATCGCCTTCTGCCAGGAGGAGGTGCCCCACGTGCGCACCTTCGAGTACAAGCACTTCACGCCTTGGGAGTCCCACGAGAGGAGCGTCGCGTTCCGGCAGCTCGCCGCGGACGCCGGGCCTGGGGACATCCCCTACTACCCGCTGCGGCTGCGGGAGGACCTGCGGCGCCTGGACTCCTACGTCGCCCTCGCCGAGGCCAGCTCGGGCGTGACCTTCGTCGGGCGCCTGGGCACGTACCGCTATCTGGACATGCACGTCGTGGTCGGTGAGGCTCTGGACGTGGCGGATCGCTTCCTTCGCCACGATCCCGCGGGCGGCCCCTTCCCTGCCCTGGTGGTCGGGCCCCACGCCCCACCCACCGAGCAACGATCCCCCGGAGGAGGCTGACCATGGACAGAGAGGCCGTAGCGAACGCCGTCAAGGCCGTGCTCGTCACCGAGCTGGATCTGGCGGTGCCCATAGAGGCGATCGACGAGGAGGACAACCTCTTCTCGCCCCACATCCGCATGGACTCCCTGGGCCACCTGCGGGTGCTCGCGGGGCTGGAGGACCGGTTCGCGCTCCGGGCTCCTCGGGGCCGGCTGGAGGAGGCGCTGCTCGAGACGGTCGGCGATCTCGTCGACCTGGTCGTGGCCCACCTGCCCGGGCGCGCCTGAGCGCCGAGGCACGGCCTGCGCAACAATGGGCCATGGACTTCTCATGGACCGCTGACCAGGAACAGGCCCACGAAGCCGCCGCCCGCTTCGCCCGGGCAGAGCTTGGCTCCCACGACCCGGGAGCGGACCGGGAGCGCTGGAGAGCCTGCGCCCGGTTCGGCCTGACCTCGCTGACGCTGCCGCCGGAGCACGGCGGGCTGGGCGGGGACGCCGTGTCCGCCGCCCGGATCTTTGAGGGGATGGGCTACGGCGCGGACCGCACGGGGCTCCTCTTTGGCCTCGGCGCCCAACTCTGGGCAGTCGCCACCCCGCTGCGGGTCCACGGGAGCGACGAGCAGAAGCGCCGGATCCTGCCCGGGCTGTGCAGCGGTGATCTCATCGGGGCCTTCGCCAGCACGGAGCCCGGCGCCGGCTCGGACGCGGGGGGGATCAGCTGCCGTGCCGTCGCCGACGGCGACAGCCTCGTGGTCACCGGACGCAAGGCGTTCGTCACCAACGCGGTCCAGGCCGACGTCTTCCTGGTGACCGTGATGATCGATCCGGCGAAGGGCTGGCGGGGGCAGGCCGGGCTGCTCATCGAGCGGGACACGCCCGGGCTGACGGTCGAGGCGCCCATCCGCACCATGGGTCTGCGGGAGGCGTCCCTCGCTGACGTCGTGCTGGATGAGGTGCGGGTGCCCCTCGGTCAGCTCTTGCCCGACGGCCACGCGGTGTTCCGTACGGCCATGGAGTGGGAGCGCGCGCTGGTGCTGGCACCCCAGCTGGGCGCGATGCGCAGGCAGGTCGAGCGAGCCGTGCAGCACGCTCGGAGTCGGGAGCAGTTCGGTCGGCCGATCGCCCGGTTCCAGGCCGTGAGCCACCGGATCGCGGACATGTCGGCCCGGCTCGAGACTGCACGGCTGCTCCTCTACCGCGCTGCCTGGGCCTTGGACCGCGGCGCGGAGGCGCCCTTCTTCGGCGCCCTTGCCAAGCTGGCCACGAGCGAGGCGGCGGTGGCCAGCCACCTGGACGGCCTGCTCATCCATGGCGCCTCGGGATACACCGAGGAACTACCGATGGAGGGCGACCTGCGGGACGCGGTGGGCACCCTGATCCACTCCGGGACCTCGGACGTCCTGCGAAACGTCCTGGCAGGGCTGCTCGGCCTGTAGCGCGCTTGGAGAGGTGCCGGTCGTCCGGATGGACGACGGACCAGAGGGGATCGGCTATGTATGGGTCGTGTCGATCACCTGTCCGAGAGCGCTCTTTTCTGTGGTCATGGGCGCGACCCTCTGCGGCTGCGCAGCCCCGCCGACGGGCTTCGGGGCAGCGCAGGCGAGGGATGACGGTAGGCAGCTGCTGCTCGGTCCGGAGGTGAGTTGCACCGGGCCCGTCGACGGGTTCGACCGGCTCGTTCCCGAGGCGTCGTCCCGAGGCCTCGACCTGCCGCCGGCCGACCACTCGCTCCCCCCAGGGGCGACCGATCAGCCCTCCATCGTGGCGCGGGACCTGGACCTCGATGGGGACGTCGACCTGCTCGTCGGGGGCTTCGGCCCCACGGGCCTCGCGCTGCTGGCCAACAGCGGCGCTGGCGAGTTCGAGCTGCAGGGCTCCGATGCGCTGCCTGCTCCCGAGTGGCTCGATTCCTGGGGAGGGCCGCCCCAGGGCGAGCCCGTCGATACACCGATCGGCCGCCTGGCCGCGGTGGACCTGGACGGGGACCGGCTCCCGGAGATCTTGATCCTGGGCCCCTCGGTGCTCTGGGTGGCCCGGAACCTGGGCGGTCTGCGGTTCTCGGTGCCGCAGGTGGTCCTCGAGGGCCCGCCCCGGGGCCCGGTCTGGCTCGACGTCGACTGGGGAGATCTCGATCAGGACGGGGAGCTTGACCTCGTCATCGCCTCCGGCGGTATGCCGGACTCCATCGACGCGAGCGGCACGGCAACCGTGGGCAGCCCCGACCTCGTCGTGTTCTCCGAGGGCGACGCCTGGAGCGTCGTGGCCGAGGTCTCCCCGGACCCGGAGCAGCCGGCCGTGACCCAGCTGGCGCTGATCACCGACTTGGACCGGGACGGGCTGCCCGAAGTCCTGCTCGGCCCCGACTTCCCCGACGCCTCCGACGGCAACCGGCTGGCCCTCTACCGGAACGGGGGCGTGACCCCGGGCGCCGTCGATCTCTTCGATGTCGCCCCGTCCCTCGGTCTGGACCTGGCCGCAGCCACGATGGGCATCGATCTCGCGGATCTGGACGAGGACGGTCGCCTCGACCTCTGCGTGACCGACCTCGGACCCATCAGGTGCATGCTCGGGGATCCTTCCGGGATCTACCGCGCCGGCGCTGCCTCCCTGGGGCTCACGCAGCCCGCCGGCACATCGGCCGCCTGGTCAGGCTGGTCCATCGAGCTCGTGGATCTCGACAACGACGGGCTTCGGGACGCCGCCGTAGCCGCGGGATGGCCATCGACGGGCTGGGGGGAATCAGAGCCCCAGCTCGATGGGCTCTGGCAAGGGGCCGGGGGGGGCACGTTCGTGGATCGGTCGTCCGAGGTGGGCTTCGCCGATCCGACCGACCACTACGGCATGGCCGCCGCAGATCTCGACGGGGACGGATTCTCCGAGCTGGTCCTGGTGGGGCGGGGGCAGCCGATCGCGGCCTGGTGGAACCGCTGCGGGTCGGGCGCCTGGCTGGCCGTGCGCGCGCGGGGGCCGGGGGCGATGGCGGAGGGGTACGGAGTGCAGGTGGAGATCACCGCGGACGGCAGGCGCAGGACCCGGCAGATCCTGGGCGCGCGGAGCCTTGGCCAGGGCCCGGCCGAGGTGCGCTTCGGGCTTGGGGACGCCGAGATCGTCGAGCGCATGGTCGTCTACTGGCCCGACGGCACCTCCACCGAGCTCTTCGACGTGCCCGTCGACCGGGTGGTCACGGCGCTGCACCCCGACCTCGGGAGCTGAGTCCGGTGCCTGCGTCGTCTTCGCCAGGCCTCCTGGGCACTCTCCCCGACGCCCTGGCGCGGGCGAGCCGAGACTTCGGCGCGCGACCCGCGATCTGCTTCAAGGCGGAGGTCGTCTCCTGGACCGAGCTAGCGGAGCGGGTCGATCGCGCCGCATGCCAGCTCCAGCGGGCAGGGGTCGAGCCCGGAGATCGGGTGGTCGTCTGCCTGTCGAAGTCCGTCGAGGCGGTGGTCGCCGCGTGGGCCGTCTGGAGGGCTGGCGCGGTCTGGGTGCCGGTCGATCCCACCTCACCGCCCGGACGCACGTGGCGCGTACTCCGGGACGCCGCAGCGAAGGCGCTGGTCGTCTCGACGGGGCACTGGAAGGGGCTTGCCGCGGAGGCGGAGCCTGAGCAAGCCCCCCCCCCTCGTCTTCGCCGTCGGGCCCGGCGCCCTGCGCGGGCTCCCGGTCGGATCCCGCGCGATCCGCTGGGGGGGGGCGGCGCGGGGCGCCGGAGGGGCCGCCGTCGGGCCGGGCTCCCTCGCCTACATCCTCTACACCTCCGGGAGCACCGGCGTCCCGCGGGGGGTCGCCCACACCCACGGGAGCGCCCTGGCGTTCGCAGAGTGGGCAGCCCGGTGCTTCGACGTAGGACCGACGGACCGACTCGCGAACCACGCCGGCCTGAGCTTCGATCTGTCCACCTTCGACCTCATCGCCTCGGCCCTGGGCGGCGCGGCGGTCTGCCCAGTGCCCGAAGCAGCGCGTTTTCACGGGGGGCACCTCCTCAGGTTCGTGCTGAAGGAGCGCCCCACGGTCTGGTACTCGGTCCCCACCGTGTGGCCCCGGCTGCTCGCGGCGGATCGGGCCGGCGAGCTCGCCGCTTCGTCCCTGCGCCTGGTGCTGTTCGCGGGCGAGGTGTTCCCGCTGCCGCACCTGCGGGCGCTGCGGGAGGCCCTGCCGGCGGCACGGCTGGCGAACCTGTACGGCCCCACCGAGACCAACGTCTGCCTCTGGCACGAGGTCGAGCCAGCGGACCTCGAAACCGGCCGCACCGCACCGGTCCCGATCGGCCGGCCCCTGCCGGCCACCGAGGTCTGGAGCTGCGACGGCGACGGGCTCCCCGTCGCTCCAGGTGCCGAAGGCGAGCTCCTGGTCACTGGGCCCACCCTGATGCGCGGATACTGGCAGGATGAACAAGCCACCCGCGCCGCAATGAGCCCAGCTCCGGGCCGGCCGGGGGCGTCGGCCTACAGGACCGGAGATCGGGTCGTGATCGGGGCGGATGGCCGGTGCCTGTTCGTAGGGCGGTCCGACGAACAGGTCAAGGTCCGTGGCCACCGGATCGAGCTCGGAGAGGTGGAGACGGTGATCGCACAGCACCCAGATGTCCGGGAGACCGCGGTCCTGGCCCATGGCGGGGCCGAGGATCACCACCTCGTGGCGTTCGTCGTGACCGACCGCGGCGGGCCCGACGGGGAGCGCGACCTGCGCCGTCACTGCCGCCGCTGGCTCGACGAGGCTGCGGTGCCGGCCCGGTTCATCCCCCTGCCGGCCCTCCCGCGGACCAGCAACGGGAAGGTTGATCGCGTAGTCCTTGTGAAGGAAGCGGGCTGGTGACCCTGCTCGGCCGGCCCCTCGGGGGCGTCGACGCAGGGAAGACGCACACCTTACTGGCCGATCTGCCGTTCCACCCCGACGACTGGGATCGGGCGCTGTCCATCCCCGATCACTGCGCCCTGGCCGTCCGTCGGCTCGCGGCGGCGGGCCCGGACCAGGCCTGGGCGGCCCTCGATGGCTCGCGGGTGCTCGGAGTCGCCTGCCTCAGCGCGCTCCCCTGGGACACCGGGTTCTTCGGGCTCCCGATGGGCCGCCTCGATCTCCTGCGCGCCGCGGACCCCGGGGCCGTCGATGTCCTCCTGGAGGCCGTGCGGGCCGCCGCGGAGCAGGCCGGGCTGCGCCACCTGCACCACGTCCTGGACGCCCGTGACCAGGGACTGGTGAGGGCGTTCGAGGGCCAAGGCTGGCATCACGCGTGGACCTCGGTGCGCATGGTGGCCGACACGGCCCGTCGGGAAGCGGAGGCGGTCCCCTCCCGCGTCCGATCCGTCGAGGTCGTCGAGTCGACCACCGCTCACCTCCCGGAGCTGACCGAGGTCGCCGCCCGGCTCCCCCGCTACAGCTGGCTGCAGCACGAGCCGGGGCTGCCGGCAGACCGCCGCGCGGCCTACAGGGCCACCCGGCTGCGGAGCTGCGTCGAAGGCGACTTGGCCGACGTGTGCCTGACGCTGCTGCACCGGGGGCGGCCCGTCGGCTTCAACGCCAGCGCCTTGGCCCGCCACGGCGACGGCACGCTCGGCTCCACCTTCACCTTCGAGCGGGACACCTTCGTCGATCCCGCCGCTCCCCGGGGCGCCAGCCGGCTGCTGGCGCAACATGTCGTCGCGCGCCTCACGCCCAGGGCCCGCTACCTGACCGGCCTGGTACGGCTCCCGGCCGTCGCCATGTTCCGTCTGCTGGAGTCGGTGGGCTTCGCCAGCTCCGGGGGCGTGCTCCACCTCACCCTGGATCTCCCGGGGTGAGACCGAGCCGGCCCGAGTTCCTCCTGTACGCGGGCTACCTCGCCGTGCTGGCGGGGATCGCCCACGCGTACGCGCCCACGAACCTGTCCGGCGCCGTGGGGGGAACGGCGGTCCTCGCGGCGCTGGCGGTCGCGAGCCTGCTCGAGGCGTCACGGCCTCCCGTCCGGAGCCCCGCACGCCGCGGGATCCGACGGGTCGCGGCGCTGGCGCTGGTGCTGCTCGCCCTCATCCTCCTCTTCATGCACGCGGCCAGCGCGTTCATCGCCCTGTCCGTAGTCCCCCCGCTCGCCAAGGCCTGGGCGGTGCTGGAGGTCGCTGGACTCGTCGTCTGCGTGGGCCTGTCCCGGCGGGGTCCGGCGTTCAGGATGGCGGCGGCGACGCTGCTCTTCCTGGGGAGCGTTCCCTACTACGGCCTGTGTCTGTGGCTGTGGCAGGCGCCGGACGAGGGCGAGTGCGAGGCCATCGATCGGCCCGGTGTGGTCGAGCGGTTGACGCCGCCCGAGTGGCCCGCGGAGCGCTCCTACGGCTTCGACGTGCTGTACGCACCCGACCGAGATCTGGTGTTCGCCAGCTTCAAGATGGCCGGGAACCTGACGATCACTGGCTGGAACGACCCGAACGCCAACCGGCTGTGGGCCGCCCATGTGCCCCCGTCCGCTCGGCCGCAGACGGCGGTCCTGTCTCTTCCGGGACCGACCATGCCCGAGTACCTGGCCTGGGATCCGGGGCGCGCCGAGCTGCTCGTCACCCGGCTGGGCAAGGGCGGGAGCGAGCTCGCCGTCGTCGCTGTGGACTTCCCCTCCCTCCAGGTGGCCCGCAGCGTCGCGATCGACTTCGATCCCCACACCCCCGTCTGGCCCCCGGACTCCCGGAGCCTGGGCATCTTCAGCCAGCACGAGCGCTTCCGGATGCTGGACAAGGAGAGCTTCAAGGAGACCTTCTACTCCCGTGTGCCGGGGGGGGGGCTGGTCCTCGACGCCTGGCAGTCGCCGGGCTCGACCCGGGTGTACCTTAGCCTCGTGGGCCCGAACCTCGCGGAGCTGGACCTCGCGGATCCCGGCTCCGTTCGCCTCGCCAACGTGACCTTCGGGGGCGGGCAGCTGACGGCCGTGCCGGCGGCGGGGCGGCTGTTCCAAACCGACCTGCTGCTGCGGGCCCTGAACGTGCTCGACCTGGAGCGGTTCGAGTTGCTGCGCCGGCTGATGCTGGACTACACGCCGCGGTCGGTGGTCGGCGACGCTGCGCGCGATCTGCTCCTGGTGGGCGACTGGTTCGGGGGGCGGCTCGTTCCCTACCGGATGTCGACCCTGGAGCCCCTCGCCCCCATCGTGTCAGTGGGCCCGGGCCCCCGGAACTTCGCCTGGGACGCCGGGTCGGGTCGCCTGTTCGTCGCTACGAAGTGCGGGGTCGTGCAGGTCAACGTCGACGCACTCGACCTGCGTCTTCCGGAGTAGGGCCATCCTGCCGAGCGAGGCGGGGCAGCCGGCCCAGGCGGATCCGGTAGACGCCGCAGCCCGAGGCGGCGAAGAGCGCGTCCCCTGGCGCGTGCCAGGCCAGCTCCCGCAGATCCGGTCCGACGGGAACGGAGACGTGCAACGGTTCGAGCGTGGACAGCCGGTAGAAGTGCACCACGCCGCCGAGCCAGTCGCCGATCATCAGCAGATCGCGCTCGGGATCGACCTGGACGGGGCGGGGGGTGAACGGGAGGGAGCGCTCGCGCAGCACGGTCAGCCCGGCAAGATCGAGCACGTGCACGGAGTCGAAGACGAGGTCCGTCGCCACGATCTCCCCGGTCGCGGGCACGCCGAGGAGGTGCCCCCCGCCCAGGCGAACGGAGCTCCTACGCAGCCGCAGCGAGTCGAAATCGACCTCCACCAGCCGGGACAGCAGCGCGGTCAGGTAGATCCGGTTGCCAGCCCCGCCACGCCAGCCGTACAGGGTCAGCAGGCCCGTGTCGACCGGGGTCCGCAGGTCCCAGAGTCCGCGCTCCTCCAGCGTCCGGGGATCCAGGACGTGGATCCCTGCGTGCTGCCCCAGGATGACGACGGGATCCCCCGGGCGGCCCGTGAGGACGGCGTGGGGCGGATAGTCCACCTCGATCACCCGGGCCTGCTCGGGCCAGGGTAGCCCCGCGGGGCTGACGACCGCCAGCGTGTGCGCACCGGGCCCCTGCCGGGACACGACGATCGCGTCCCCCTCCTGGAGCCAGCCCAGGTACTGGGGCATCTGCGAGCCGGGCATGGGCAGCACCGCAGCGGGGCGCCCCGGGACCGCGGCGTCGGACAGGAGGAACGCAGCGAGCCGATTCGACGCCGGATCGCCCAGGAAGTCGAGCACGAGGTTCCCGGCCGTCTTGAAGCTGGCCACCAGGATCCCCTCCTCGGGCACGATGAGGAGATGGTAGGGCGCTGAGCCCTGCTCGGCCCACTCCGCGGGCGAGAGCCGGTCCACCACCCCGGGCTGCACCGCCGCGGCACAGACGGACCGCGAGGGCGGACGCCACACCGTGTAGCCGACGACCGGGTACAGCAGGCAGCCCCCCAGGAGCGAGGCGCCGAGCAGCCCCAGGGGCAGGCCCTGCCAACGGCCGCGCCGCCGAGCGAGGGCCAGGGCCGCGGCGAGCCCCACGATCTCCGGTCCCGCGAGGGCGCAGAACCCTGCCCTGGGGAGGACGATGAAGCTGGCCAGGTAGCCCGTCAGGTGCATCCAGGGGATGGTCAGCGCAAGCAGCAGCCCGACGAGCCCCCGAAGGAGCCGTGCCCGGTGCCGACCCGTGGGCCCGCTCCAGGCCGTGATCCCGGCGACCAGGCACAGCAGGGCCAGGGATCCGTACCCGGCCTGGATCAGCGGCAGCAGCCCGCGCTCCACCGGCCAGTAGGCCGAGGAGACGAGCCCGAGGGTGACCGCACAGCCCGAGCACAGCAGCAGATCGGGCCGGTGGATCCCCAGGTCGAGGCGTCGCCGGAGCGCCGCTGATCCCATGACTGGGGAGCCGGGAGGAACGAGGCTCATGCTGCTAGCATGCCGCATGAGGATCCTCGTCACCGGGGGCTGCGGCTACATCGGCTGCCGGCTCACCCCGGTCTTGCTCGCTGCCGGTCACCAGGTCGTTGTGCTGGACACGATGCTGTTCGGCGAGCGGCTAACGGAGGCGGCGCCAGGCGATGCCTCCCTCCAGATCCTGCGCGGGGACATCCGGGACTCAGCGTTCGTGCACGCCGCCCTCTCGGGGGTGGAGGCCGTGGTGCACCTCGCGGGGATCTCGAACGACCCCAGCGCGGATCTCGATCCGGAGCTCACCCGGCAGGTCAACCGAGACGCAGCCCTGGCCCTCCTGGCGAGCGCCGCCCGAGCCGGCGTACGTCGCTTCGTCTTCGCCTCCACCTCGACCGTCTACGGAGTCCGCGACGAGCCGGAGATCGACGAGACCCTCGAGCACCGTCCGATCACGCTGTACGGCGAGTACAAGTCCGAGGTCGACCAGGCGGTGCTCGCGGCGAACAGGCCCGGCTTCGAGACGGTCTGCCTGCGCGCGGCGACCGTGGGCGGCTGGTCTCCCCGGATGCGACTGGACCTCGCCGTCAACGCGCTGACCTACCACGCGGTGGCCGAGGGTCGGATCGTCGTGCATGGGGGCGGCCAGATGCGTCCCGTCGTCGCCATGGACGACCTCCTGGTGGCCTACCGCGCCGTGCTCCACGCGCCCGTTGGCAAGGTCGCGGGACGCGCGTTCAACGTCAGCTTCGCCAACCATTCCCTGATGGAGATCGCCGAAAGGGTCCGTGAAGCCGTACACCCCGACGCCGCGGTCGTCGTGGAGCCGGTCTTTGATCGACGGTCCTACCGCGTCTCCTCCGGGAGGATCGCCCGGGAGCTGGGGGTCTACCCCCGCCTCGACGTCGGAGACATGGCCCGCGAGGTCGCGGCGGCGCTCCGCGACGGTCGGATCGCCGATCCCGGGGGCACCGTGCACCGGAACGTCGCCCACCTGATCGCCTCAGGGTCGAGGCCCGCGGTCCGTTCATGAGCCGGCGCGTCGCGTTCTACAGCCACCCGCTGGGCAGCGACGAGCTGCGTTCCCTGGAGCGCACCCTCGGGGACGTGTTCATCAGCGCGGGTCCTCGCGCGGCGGAGTTCGAGGAGGCCTTCGCGCACCACGTCGGGGCGGCCCATGCGGTCGGCGTGTCGAGCTGCTCGATGGGCCTCGTGCTCGCCCTGCGGGCGCTCGGGGTGGGGCCGGGCGACGAGGTCGTCACCACGCCCCTCAGCTTCCTGTCCACGGGCAACGCGGCGCTGCACGCGGGGGCCAGGGTTGTCTTCGCGGACATCGATCCGCGGACTGGACTCATCGACGCGGACGCGGTGGAGGCGGCGATCACGTCCAGGACCCGCGCCATCGTGGTGGTGCACCTGTACGGGCAGCTGGCAGATCTCTCCCGCTTCCGTCGCATCGCCGACCGCCACGGCATCGCCCTGGTGGAGGACGCGGCCCCCGCGATCGAGGCCTCGCGCGACGGTGTGCGCGCGGGATCCGCAGGGGACCTGGCGGTATTCAGCTTCAACGCGCTCAAGGAGATGACCTCCGGCGAAGGCGGCGCGATCGTCACGAACGACGCAGGGCTCGCCCGTCGGGTGCGGGATCTCGCGTTCCACGGCATCGACACCCAGGCCGTCGGTGATCCGGGAGGCGGATACCGCCACTACGAGATGCTGCAGCTCGGCTTCAAGGCCTCCCTGACAGACATCCAGGCGGCCCTGCTGCTCCCCCAGCTCGGCAAGCTCGCGGCGCGCCGGGCCTCGCGGGAGGGCGTCGCCGCGCGCTACGACCGGCTCCTGGCCGAGGTGCCCCAACTGGAGCTGACCCAACGGATCGGGACGTCGTCGCACTCGACGTTCGCCGTGCGGGTCCCGTTCGGGCGCCGCGACTCCGTGCTGACGGAGATGGAGCGAAGGGGGATCGGCTGCAAGGTCCACTACCGCGCCACCCACATCCACCCCTACTACCGGGACGTCCTGGGCTTCCGACGGGAGCAGGCCCCCCGCGCGGCGGACTTCGGCGACCGCGTGCTGTCGCTCCCGCTGTGGCCGGGCCTCCCCCCGAGGGACGTCGATCATGTCGCCGAGACGCTCGCGGCGGTCCTCGCTGAGCCGGGGGGGGCGACGAAGTAGTGTCCGGCGCGCGCCGTCCCTACGACCTGACCGTGCTGGTCCCCGTCTTCAACGAAGCCGCCAACCTGCGACGCACGTTCCAGGCCCTGGAAGAGGCGCTGGGACGGCAGCCTGCACGCGCGGTCGAGGTCCTCTTCGTAGACGACGGCAGCACGGACGCGTCCATCGACCTGCTGCGGGCCTGGTGCGCAGGGTCCGCCGACCGTCGGCTCTTGCTGCTCTCCCGCAACCACGGCCTGCACACCGCCCTCTTCGCCGGCTTCGAGCACGCCTCCGCCCCCGTGGTGGTCACCATGGAGGCCCACGCCCAGCACGACGTCGCCGACGTCTTCCGCTTCGCCGACCTGCTCGACGCGCAGACCGATCTGGTCGCCGGTCACCGGGTGCGTCGCAACGACCCCTGGTGGCGGCTGCTCGGCTCGCGGGTCGTCAACGGGACCCTCCGAGCGGTGTGCGGGCTGCCCTTCCGGGACGTCTTCTGCCTGTTTCGGGCCTGGCGCCGGGACAAGGGCCTGCAGACGTTCTCGGATCCGAGCTTCAGCTGGTATCTGGCCTCGATGCTCGAGGGGCGGGTCAAGGACGTCGATGTCGACTTCTCCCACCCGCGGAAGGGTCGCTCTGCCTACTCGGTCCTCTGGCTGGCGGCCACGGCGGCCGTCCTCGTCACCTGGGCGCTGCGGCTGCGGCTGGGGCTCCCTCCGACCCGGACTAGGGGGACCTACACCGCCGAGGAGGTGTCCTGATCCACTCCCGCGCCAGCTCGGAGCTGCTCCAGTACGCGGCCTACTGCACCCTCGCGGCCTACTTCGGCAACGCGTACCAGCCCGCCAGTCGTCTCGTGGGGGTCAGCGTGGCCACGGTCTTCGTGGTGCTCGGGGTGGGCCTCCTGGTGATCGCCTTCGCTTCGGCCCGGGCGCCCGACTCGCGGCTGGTCCGGTGCGCCCGGTCGAGGCTCGTGCTGGTCCCCTTGGCCCTCGTGCTCCTCCCGGCGTTCGCCGTGGCTCACGCCGCGGGGTACTTGGCCGCTGTGATGCTCTCCCACGGGCTGGCCGTCCTCCTCGCCGCCCTGGAGATCGGCTGCCTCCTCGGCGCAGCCGCCCTCGCCGTGAGGCGTCCGAGCGCACGCGCCCTCGCCCGCCGGACAGCGATCAGCGTGCTGTTCGCGGGCAGCTTGCTGTACGTCGGGCTGGTGACATGGCTCTGGCGTCCACCGTCGGAGGCTGCCTGTTCGTCGTCGTCGCGGCCCGGAACGGTCGATCTGCTGACCCCCCCGGAGTTGCCCGGAGAGCTGTCCGATCCCTACGACATCCTGTACGTGCCGCAGCGACAGCTGGTCCTGGTGACCTTCAAGAGCGCCGGCAACGGGACCCTCGACTTCTGGCTCGAGCCGGCCGGCAACCGGTTCTTCGTGATCGACGTCGCGGATCCCGATCGCCCCCGGCATGCCTCCATCCCCCTGCCGGGGCCGGCGCTCCCCCAGTACATGACCTGGGATCCGGCGCGGCAGGAGGTGGTCCTGTCCCGCCTGGGGTACGGGAAGCACTCCCTCGCGGTCGTCGGGGTGGGCGACTTCCCGAACCTGCACCTCGCGCGAAGCGTGCCGATCGACTACGAGCCCCATTCGATGATCCTCTCGCCTGACGGTCGGTCCGTGGGCTGCTTCAAGGTGCAGTGCGCGCTGGTGATGCACGACCGGGAGACCTTCCAGCCCCAAGGGGAGATAGAGGTGCCAGGAGGCATGGTCGTGCTCGACGCGTGGCAGGCCCCGGGCGCCGCGCGGGTCTACGTCAGCATGATGGGTCCCTCGGTCGCAGAGCTGGACCTCGGCACGGGCGCCGTCCGGCTCGCCGCCGTCCCCTTCGGAGGAGGGCAGCTGACGGCGGTCCCCGAGCGGCGGCAGATCTTCGAGACCGACATCGTTCGCCACGCCATCAACGTCATCGACATGGACGGGATGTCCCTCGTCCGCACCGTCGGACTGGACTACACGCCCCGCTCGGTGCGGGCCGACGTGGCCCGGGACCTGCTGCTGGTGACCGACTGGTTCGGGGGACGGCTGGTCCTTTACCGGCTGTCGACCCTCGCGGAGCTCGCCTCCACGCCGGTGGCCCCCCACCTGCGCAACATCGCCTACGACTCCGAGCGCGGGCTCGTCTTCGCCACCTCGAAGTGCGGCGTCATGCAGGTCCGGGTGGACGCGATCACGGGGCGGTGACGAAGGGCAGCGACACGCGGGCGAGTCTGGGCTCGGGCCAGCATCAGCGACGGGTCCGAGGCGCGGCTATGTTCCCGTCCTTAGGGAGCAGCGATGAGCGGAGCGATGAGCGGAGCGATGAGCGGAGCGATGCAGCGTCTGGCCGGCAAGGAGCGCATCAAGCTGCTCTTCGTGAGGCCACCCCATCACTACTGGCCGATCATCAACCAGTCGGACAACTTCCTGATCCCGCTGGCCTACCCGGTCCTCGCCGCGTGGATCCGCGACAAGCTCGACTTCGTGGACGTCGAGATCCTGGACTGCTGCGTGGAGAAGGTGGGGTTTGCGTCCCTCGCCGAGCAGATCCGGCGCCGCCGGCCGGACGTGGTGGGGATCGGCGAGAAGGTCGTCTACGCGGCCGACGCCATGCGCGCCTTCGAGGTCGTCAAGCAGGTGAACCCAGACATCGTGACCATCGCGGGGGGTCAGATCTTCACCCACGAGCCCGAATGGGCGCTGCGGACCTGCTCGGCCCTGGACTACGTCATCCGCTACGAGGCCGAGATCGCGCTGGAGCGCTTCTTCCGCAAGGCCCGCGCGGGCGCCCCCGAGGCGGATGTGGAGAGCCTGTGCTGGCTGGAGGGTACGACCTATCGGACCAGCAGCCTGGCCCCGGTGATCGAGGACCTGGACGACCTCCCCCCCCCGGCCTTCGACCTCATGTCGGTCAGCAAGTACTCGCCGTTTGGCATGCTCTGGCCGAAGGCCGCCACGATCCAGCGATCCAGGGGGTGCGTCGATGTCTGCAACTTCTGCAGCTGGATCGCGATGGAGAACAAGCACATCGAGCTCCCGGATGGCCGCATCCAGGACAAGAAGTGGTTCCGCAGTAAGTCGGTCGCCACCGTGATCGCGGAAGTGGACATCCTGTATCGAAGGGGTGTGCGTTACCTTTTCTGGGTGGATGCCACGTGGAACACCGACGACGCTTGGCTCCGGGAGTTTTGCCAAGAGGTGATCCGCAGGCGGTGGAAGCTCGGCTGGTGGGCTTTCACACGCTACGACTTCCTGCCCCGGCAGCACGAGAACGGAACGCTGAAGCTGATGGTGGACGCGGGCCTGCGGCACGTCCTGGTGGGGGTCGAGCGGGTGGAAAGCGGGCTCGATTGGCTCGGCAAGCACCGCTACGACGAGCAAGGGGCGGTCCGGGCGTTCCACATCCTGCGGGACCACTACCCCCAGGTCTTTCGCCAGGGCACGTTCATCACCGGGATCCGAAGCGACACCGCGGAGTCCATCCGCGCCCTCCTCACCCACGCCCACGCCTGCGATCTCGACTTCGCGGCGTTCCACCCCGTGACCCCCTTCCCCGGCACGCCGCTGTACCGCGAGGCGCTCGACAAGGGCTGGCTGGAGGAGACGGACTTCTCGAACTTCGACATGTTCTGCCCGGTGATGCCCACCGAGCACCTGAGCCGCGACGAGGTCGCGCGCTGGACCACCTGGTGTCAGAAGAACTTCGTCGCGAAGAAGCCTGCCCGGTACTTTCGCCGGATGCTCAGTCGTCACCCCGTGCGCCGTCGCCTTCACATCTGGTTCTTCCTGGCGATCGGGCGGGTCATGGCCATGCAGGCCTACAACGCCGCCCGTGGGCGCGGTCGCTTCGAGGGGTTCGCGGGCGTCAACAGGCTCTGGAAGCCGTCCTGGTACGAGGACTAGCGGTGGAAGCCCCCGGTACGCGGAAGCCAGGCGTCGCGATTCGGCCTCGCTGCCGCGTCCCGCCCTGGCTCGCGCTGCTCGGGGCGGCCGTCGCCTGCACTGGGGAGGAGCCGGTCCCCACCCCGGATCCCCAGGCGGGGTTCGACCTCGGTCCGGAGATCGTCTGCGCGAGTCCCCGGGCTGGATTCGATCGCCTCGTCGAGCAGGGCGCGGAGCGGGGCCTGGCGCCCGTCGAGGGCTCGCTGTCGAACGAGCCGGGGTGCTGGTCGTTCCCGCCCGGGATCGTCGCCCGGGACATGGACGGTGACGGCGACATCGACCTGCTGCTGGGGCGATCAGGCGGGTTCCCCACCCTGTACGTCAACGACGGGAAGGGGGGGCTCACCGAGACCGTGGTTGAGCGCCCCGAGGACCTGGCCACGCGCTTCGGGCGCCCGATGCTCGGCCTGTCTGCGGTCGATCTCGACGGAGACTCCCTGCCCGAGGTCGCGCTGGTGGCCGAGGGCCTGGCGTTGCTGTCCTGGAACCTCGGCGAGCACCGGTTCTCGGAGCCCCAGGTGCTCTTCGAGCAGGTGGACTACCCCCGGGACTGCATTCACACGATGAGCTGGGGCGACGCCGACGGTGACGGCGATCTGGACCTCGCGCTGCCGACCGCCGACCGGCGCCAAACCCCGGCATCGCCCCTGGAGCCGGTCGATCCCGACAACACCGCCCCGGATCTGCTGCTCCTGAACGAGGGGGGCGCGTTCACGCCGATGGTGCAGCTGTCCGGGGGGGCGGCCCCCACCCTCTCCCTGTTCGGGCTGTTCACTGATCGGGACAACGACGGGGACGCCGATCTCCTGATCGGCTCGGACCGGGGTGACTGGTCCGTTCCGCCAACCGCCTTCTATCGAAACGACGGCCTCGATCCCCAGGGGCTGCCCCTGTACGTGGACGACGCGGCGGTGATCGGGGCTGATCTGGGGATCTCGGCGATGGGCGCGGGGATCTCGGACTTCAACGAAGACGGCCTGCTCGACTACTGCCTCACCACCACCGGCGCCCGGCTGATGTGCCTGGCGAGCGATGGAGCAGGCGGGTACTTCGAGTCCGCCGTCGCGATGGGGCTCCAGGTGGACCTGTCGGCGAACCCGGACGTCCCGGCCGGCAACCCGCCCAGCGCGTGGACCGGGTGGTCGGTCGTGGTCACGGATCTCGACAACGACGGGCTCGTGGACGTGGCCACGGCGGCGGGACAGATCGTCGGCCCGGGCTTTCCCTCTCCGGGGCCGGGCGCCCCCGCGCAGCCCGATGCCCTGTGGCAGGGCATGGCCTCTGACCGGTTCGAGGAGCGCAGCGTGCAGAGCGGCTTCGCCGATCTCGCCCACCACTACGGCATGGCCGCCGCCGACTTCGAGGGGGATGGCTACCCGGACCTCGTGATGGCCCCCCTCACGGGGCGCCCGGCGCTCTGGTCCAACCCGTGCGGCGCAGGGGCCTGGCTCGATGTGGAACTGGCCGGCCCCCCGGGAAACACCGACGGCCTGGGCGCGCACGTCACCCTGGAGGTGGGGGGCCGCACGATCCTCCAGGAGCTGGCTGGCCCGCGCAGCCTCGGACAAGGTCCTGCGCGGCTGCACTTCGGGCTGGGCGCCGCCGAGGTCGTGGACAGCATCGTCGTCTCCTGGCCCGACGGCGCCCAGAGCCGAGCGGAAGACCTCCCCGTACGGCGGCTCGTGTCCGTCACGCACCCCGAATTCCTCGACTGAGCGCGGACCCGGGACCAACCGGGCTCAGGGGTGGGCGATCTCGACCGTCTCACCGGCCCGAAGATCCCCGACATCGTGCTCACTCCTGGAGCCGTCGGGCCACCAGACCTCGACGAGCTCCGACTGCCGTCCCCCCAGGCCGAACCAGAGGGTGGGATCCCCGCCGCTGAACGTTCCCCGGCCGCCGGCCATCACGGCCTGCTCGCGCACGAGGTCGCCCGCCGTCAGGCGCACCCGGGCGCCGATCCCGAACCGGTTCCGGCTGCCGTCGTCCTTGAGCTGAACGCCGAGGAAGCCGTAGGCGCCCGGTCGCGACAGCAGGATCGCCGGCGGCCCGTCGATCCGGGCGATGACGAGATCAGGCGCCCCGTCACCGTCGAGATCACCGCTGGCGGCGCCGCGTGAGCTGCCGTCGGCCGGATCGCCGAGGGGGACGGCAGCCACCTCGAAGCCCACCAGCGCCTCACCGTCAAACACCGGGTCCAGGAGGCGGTCGGGCTGGAGCTCCAGGTAGGGGACCTGTGCAGAGCCGGGGGGCGAGAGGGGGCCGTAGGTGATCAGGACGCCCGGATCCCCGTCGCCGTCCAGATCAAAGGGCAGGACCGACCAGGAGATCGCGTCGTTCGTGGTGGGCAACGCCCCGGTCCAGACCAGGCTGGTGTCGGTCCAGGTCCAGGGGCCGGTGTGCTGGAAGGAGCGATCGGCGCCGATGTTGCTCATCCAGAGGTCATCCCCCTGCACTCCGTCGAGATCCGCGACCAGGGCTCCCATCGCGAAGTCCGGGGGCACGACGCCGCTGGTGGAGAGGCGGTCCGTCCAGCGCCAGCCCCCCTCGCTCGGACCGAGGTTCTCCCACATCGACGACCGCGAGAGCATGGCGAAGTCGTTGAGCTTGAAGAGGTCCGGGTCGCCGTCCTGGTCGATGTCGCGAAAGAGGCAGTGCATCGTGAGCCCCCCGCCGGGGGTGGTGGCGTAGTCCAGGCCCTCGGTGACGTTGGCGAAGGACGCGCCGTCGTTGCGCCACAGCCGGTCGAGCGCAGGGACTGGCCCGCTCTCGCCGATGTCCCGGACGTAGGCGCCAACGAAGAGGTCGAGGTCGCCGTCGCTGTCGTAATCGCCCCACGCCGAGCACCCGGCGAAGCCGTCCGAAGGGGTGAGGCCCATCGCCGCCGTCACGTCGACGAAGCCTCGGTCCCCGGTGTTCCGCAGCAGCCCGAGGGTGCCGACCCCGGCCACGAGCAGATCCAGCAGGCCGTCCCCGTCGAAGTCGGCGGCGGAGCCCATCTGGTCCAGCAAGTCCGGCCTCTCCATGACCGGGATCGAGCCGGCCATCTCGAAGGTCCCGTCCCCCACGCCCCAGTAGAGCTGGTTCGCCCCGGCGATCTGGGGGAAGAACAGGTCCAGGGCCCCGTCGCCGTCGAGGTCGGCATCGACGACCCCCCCGGCGACCTCGCGCAGATGGTGACGCGCCGCCACCGGGAAGCCCGGGGGAAGCTGCGCCGGCTCGGGATCATGGACGAACCAGACGCCCGACGTGGCCGAGACGTCCAGGACGGTCGGCGACGGGGGCGGCGGCGGCGGTTCGGGCTGAGTGCAGCCGGGCAAGAACAACGCGCCGCCGAGCGCGACGAGGAGGCGTGGGTGCCGACGGCGCGGGTCGCCGCTCACGGGGGGGTCCCGCGCTGCCTGGACTCCCTCACCGTCTGCTTGAAGACGAAGGTCAGCTTCCGGGTGTCCGCGAGGGCTCCCGGGGCCAGGACCTCGCCCACCAGGTCGTCGGGGCCCGGGCGCCCATCCCCGTCCCGATCCAGCACGATGCGCACCCACGAGCCCACGGGATAGTCAACGGTGACGGTGTGGGGCCACGTGCGGGTGGGATCGCCGGCCCAGAAGAACAGCGGCTCCGACCCGTCCGGCGGCCAGCCATCGGCCACCTCGTCGAAGCCGATGACCAGCGGACTCCCGAGGACCTCTCCCTCGAAGCGCTCATCGAGCTGCAGGTCGATCACGGTCAGAGCGCGGGGCTCGCGCGCCTGGTGATCGAGCCGTCGGAAGCCCAGGGGCAGCGAGCGGAACCGGGCCGGAGATCCCCAGGCCCGGCAAGTCCGGCTGGTCTCCGTGAAGGAGTCCAGCGGCCACTCGAAGGTACGCAAGGCGAACTCCCCTTCGCGCCAGCGCTGGCTGAAGCGGCAGCCGTCTTCGAGGAGCTGGGCGTCCGAGTCGTCGAGGATCTTCGCGAGCTCGCCGAGGCTCGCCTCCGCCTCCCAGGACAGCGGCAGCGAGTGATCGCACGCGAAGAACCCGAGCCCGAAGAGGTACGGCTCCCGCAGGTCCGGGGGCACGGCCGGGAGCTCCGACAGGACGCGGCTGGCCCCCGCCTCGTGGTAGTCGATCACGTAGTCGAACCCGGCGGCGAGGGCCAGGGTCTTCGCCTTTCCGCTCTCCAGCACCGCGAGCCGGTCGATGTCCTGTCCCGGCCGGCGGCACTTGGGGATATCCCGATCGATGATCCGGCCCAGCGCCGAGGCGAGTTGCACGCGGGACGTGATGCCCATGCGGCAGTAGTCGATGGAGCCGAAGGAGGTGATCGTGCCCGCCACCAACAAGGCCGCACAGACGGCCGCCGCGTAGCGCCGCGCGGGGGCGAAGCGCCGGCCCAGGCCCTCGGGGCCCGCCGTCAGGAACATCGCCATCAGCGCCGACCAGGCGGGCCAGAACATCGTGTGATGCCTGAACCGGTCGCCCAGAGGACCGGGCACCTCGGCCACCTGGTGAGCGCAGACGGCGACCCAGAGGGGCACCAAGATGGCCTGGGCCACAAGGACCGCCAGGACCGGGTCCCGGTCGCGGCGCAGGCGGGCCACCCCCCAGATGATCGGAGCCAGGAACGCCAGCTCGGTCACGTAGCCCGTCCACCGCACGCCGTGGATGCCGAGCCAGTCCGCGAGGTCCACGGCGACCAACAGCAGGATCCGCCAGACGGCGTCCATGCCGGTACGCAGGTAGGGCACCCCGGTCAAACAGTCCTGGGTGGTCAAGACGACGGTCAACAGGAACGCGCCAACGAGCGCGCCCCCGAGCAGCCAGGGCAGGTCCCGTCGCAGCATGGGAAGCCCCATCCACACGAGCAGCGCCCCGACGGTCGCCAGCACGCCAGGCGAGAAGCCCGCCAGGAACGGGACGATCAGAGGCGGCAGGGCCCCGAAGAGGACGACCTCCGGGCGGGACATCTGCGGGAGTCTGATGCCGAACCGGCGGACCGCCAGCATCAACAGGCCGTAGGGCAACAGGAGCTGGGTGAAGCCCCCGTGGGGGACGAGGTGCACCTCCGTGGCGACCGCGTTGCCGAAGGCGATCAGCGCGACCGCGACGAGGCCCGTCCGGCCGGCGCCGAGGCTTCGGTCGATGCACCACAGCCCCAGGAGGCTCCAGACGACCCCGGCGAGCTTGATCGACAGGTAGACCGGGCCGAACACGGCCAGGAACGGCAGCGCGAGCAGGTACAGGCCGATCGAGTTGAACTGCTCCCACCAAAAGGGGATGTCGATGAGCAGGGACAGGCTGGGGTCATCCCACATCTCAGCGATGCGCTGGAACGACGGGGTGGCCTCCAGCGACGCGACCATCAGCTCGCGGGTCAGCGCATCCAGGATCGCGTAGACCGCGTAGAGGCCGTAGATCAGCACCCTCAGCTGACGTCCGCGGTCCGTGGGGCCGGCCTTCACTCGCTTGCCGCAGTCATTGGGGGATTGTAGTCCGCGGCTCTCCCAACGCGCTCGCAGCCCGCTCGTCAGCGCGGAAGCGACCCGGCCTCTTGCAGGCGGGCGAGGAGCGCCTCGGCGATGAGCTCGTGTCCCGACGCGTTGGCGTGGGAGTCGTCGGCGAAGTGGGCCCCGGCGCCCGGTCCCATCGCCTCGAACAGGGCACAGACGTCCAGGAGGGGCTCGAAGCCATCGGCGCGGAAGACGCAGGACGCCATGCCGTCCCGCCGGCTGGGCACGCGCACCTGGGAGACGTAGAGCACGTCGAATCCGTGCGCGGCGCCGAGCTCCCCCACGGCCCGGAGGTTGGCGTCACGTCGTTCCGGCGGCACGCGCACCCCGCCCTCACCGCTCCTCCCCACGACCGGCCCCAGCTGTCGCCGCAGCAGGCGATAGACCCGGCTGAAGCCGACGATCCAGAGGACCGCCGCTGTCGGGCGCGACATCATCTGGACCTCGTCGTCGGGCCGGGCGTACTCGACGGTCAGGGGGATCGCGTCGTTCAGGCCGAGATCGAAGACCACGACGTCGGGGGAGAACGCCAGCCCGTGGTGGATGAGGTACTGCAGGGCCTGGAAGCTGGTGTGGCCGGGGGAGGCGGCGTTGAGCACCTGCCACCCGTCGGGCGCGATGGCGTCGAGCAGGACCTGGAGTCGCGCCGAGTAGGTCTCGTCGTCGGCCGCCCACATCCCGAACGCCTGGGAGCCGCCCAGCACCATCACCCGCCGCACCCCCGGGGGTTTGGCCAGGGTCATCGACGGGCTCCGGTGGCCGTGCTCGTTGACGACCACGGGCTTGTTCCCCCAGGTCGGCTCGGACAGCCCGTAGCGGAAGCCCGGACGGGTGCGCCAGAGGCAGTCGGGATCGCCTACGAAGAACCCCGCGGCCAGGGCGAAGCGCGTCATCGAGACCCAGTTGGGGGCCCGCGCGTAGGCGGCGGACGTCGGGCGCTCGGCGGCCTCGAGGCGGGCCAGGGTCCAGCCCGCGCCCGCTTCCAGCAGGAGCCAGGCGAGCCCGAAGGCGCACCCCGCGAACAGGACGCGTCGGGTACGCGAGCGTCGACGCGGAGGGACGACCAGGCGGGGCGGGGACATCGATGGATGGTAGCAGCGGCCGCGGCGTCCCCCGGACCGGGGGCCTCAGGCGCGAAGGGCGGCCAGGGCCTCGTCCACAGCGGCCAGCACGAGGGGCACCTCGTCCAGGGCGTTCGGCCAGTGGGGCGCGATCCGCAGCCACCCGTCGGGGGTCGACAGCGCGAGCCCCCGCTCCCGGAGCGCCCCGGCGAGGCTCGGCACGTCGATGTCGTCGGGGGGAGCAAGCGCCAGGATCGACGACCGCCCCTCCGGGAAGGCGGCGCGAGCGCTGGTGAACCCCCGGGCCGTCAGCCCCTGCTCCAGGGCCCCGATCCAGGCGCCGATGTGCCGTTCGATGGCCTCGGGCCCGAGCGCCCGCAGCAGTCCGCAGGCGGAGCCGAGCATCGCGTGGCCCACCGCGTTCCACACACCGGCCTCCAGCATCGCCGGACCGGTCTCGAGGGGCTGGTCGTAGCTGAGCCGCCCGGCGACGCCGCCGAGGAAGCGCAGCGGATCGCGGTGCGAGAGCCAGCTGCTGAGCCGTGGTCGCAGCTGCCCCCAGTCCCGTGCCCACAGCACCCCCGTGCCCATCGTGGCCATCAGCCACTTGTGCCCGCCTGAGGCCAGGTAGTCGATCCCGAGAGCGTGCACATCCAACGGCAGCGCTCCCAGCGCCTGGATCCCATCGACGAAGAGCTGCGCGCCGTGCCGACGACAGAGCGCTCCCAGCTCCCCCAGCGGCATCCGGAGGCCGGTCTGGAACTGGACCGCGCTCACCGCCACCAGGCGCAGGCCGCGCACCAGCTCGGCCTCGACCGCGGCCAGGCCGCGCCCCGGATCGACGGCGAAGGAGGAGCAGGGGACCCAGCGCAGCTCGAGCCCGAAGTGCTCGGCGGCGCGCTGCCAGGGGGTGACGTTCGCCGGGAACTCGCCCTCAAAGAGCAGCACACGGTCCCCGGCGCGCCAATCGAGGCACCAGGCGACAGCGATGACGCCCTGGGAGGTGTTGCCCAGCAAGGCCAGATCCTGTCCTCGCGCACCCATCAAGGCGCCCGCTGCGTCGCGGGCCGCCTCGGTGACAGGCAACAGCTCGGGGATGGCCGCGGTGCCCCGACGCGCGATTCGCTCGAGCGCGGCACGGCCGGCGGCGAGCACCGGCGCAGGGGTCGGGCCGATGGCCGCGTGGTCAAGGTAGAGGGGGACCTCCAGATCTGGAAGGAGGCTGCGATCGCCCAGGCGCGGCGTCATGAGGGGGGCATGGGGCAGGTGATCGGCAGGGAGGCGAGGAGCAACACGAGATAGCGCATGACTCCAGTGTGCCCGCTGATCACCCCCGCGCAGTGATCGCCGCTCAGCGCCCGTCGAAGTACGCCTTGACCGCGGGGTGCGCGCCGACCGCGGCGTACAGCGCGCCGATGGCCGGAAACGCGTCGAACAGCGAGGCCGGGATGTGGTCGTAGCCGCCCGCGAGGTAGGCCCTCAGGATCGTGTACAGCTTCAGATCGACGACGTTGAGCGCGTCCCCTTCGACGAACGGTCCGGCGATCTGCTCGGAGACGCTGGTCGCCCAGCGGGTGAGCCACCCGGCGGCGAACTCCTCGCGCTGGGTCTTCTTGTCTTCGTCGGAGAGCCCCGTGCCGGGCACCTTGTGGCGAAGGTCCTCCACGGACTGCATCAGGGCGTCGTGCCTGGCCGCGGTCCACGGATCCGACGGGTGCAGGCCGTGGGTGGCGCCGACGTACCGCAGGATCGCGTTGGACTGGGCCAGGACCCGGCCGTCCTCCTCCAGCACCGGCAGCGCGCCGAACGGCACGGTGGGCTTCAGCGCCATCCACTGGGCACGGTTGAGCCGACGATCCTCGAAGGGCACGCCAGCCACGGTCAGCGCGAGGCGGCACTCGAGGCCGCGGGATCCGTCGAAGTCGAAGTAGGTGAGGCTCGTGGACATGGTGTCTCCAGGTGGGGCGCGGACCGTAACAGGAGGCCCGCTGAACCTCCCCTGCCCAGATGGCGGGGTGACCGGCCGGCTACACCGACTCCGGCTCCTTCGACAGACCGCCGTCCTCCACCGGGTCCTCCGCGGGCTCCTCCACCGGGTCCTCCTCGGGCTGCTCCTCGGGCAGCGGCTCGAAGGACTCCAGCACCGTCAGGGCGATCTCCTTGCCCTCTGGATCCACGTCGATCAGCAGCCGGCCGCCGTCCTGGAGCTCACCGAAGAGCAGCTCTGTCGCCACCTTCTTCTTGATGTGCTCCTGGATCGTGCGCTCCATCGGACGCGCCCCGAAGTGCTCGTCGTAGCCCTTGTCGCACAGCCACGCCTTCGCGGCCTCGGACACCTCGATGGTGACGCGCTTGTCGGCGAGCTGGCCGTCGAGCTCGTGCATGAACTTCTGCACCACCTTGAGGACCACCTCGCGGGGCAGCGGGGCGAACGTGATGATCGCGTCGAGCCGGTTGCGGAACTCCGGGCTGAACATGCGCTCCAGCGTCTTGTTCCGCCCCTTCGTGAGGTCCGAGAACCTCTCCGAGAAGCCCATCGAGGTCTTCGTCAGATCCCGCGCCCCGGCGTTCGTCGTCATGATCAGGATGATCGAGCGGAAGTCCGCCTTGCGTCCGTTGTTGTCCGTCAGCGTGGCGTGGTCCATCACCTGCAGCAGGATGTTGAACAGGTCGGGGTGGGCCTTTTCGATCTCGTCCAGCACGAGCACGGCGTGGGGGTTCTTGCGGATCGAGTCCGTCAGCAGGCCGCCCTGGTCGAAGCCCACGTACCCCGGAGGCGCGCCGATCAGCCGGCTGACGGCGTGCTTCTCCATGTACTCGGACATGTCGAAGCGCAGGAACTCCACCCCCAGGGTGCTCGCCAGCTGCTTCGCCAGCTCGGTCTTGCCGACCCCCGTGGGTCCCGCGAACAGGAAGCTGCCCACTGGCTTGTCGGGCTGCCGCAGCCCCGCCCGGGACAGCGTGATCGCGTTGGCGATCTGCTCGATGGCGGGGTCCTGCCCGTAGATGAGCAGCTGCAGGTCGCGCTCGAGGTTCTTGAGCTTCTCCTTGTCGTCGACGTGCACGGTCTTCGTCGGGATCCGCGCGATCTTGCTGACGATGTCTTCGATCTCGGGCGGGCGGATCGCGTCCACCCGCTCCTCGGCAGGCTTGAGGGCCTGGGCCGCGCCGGCCTCGTCGATGACGTCGATGGCCTTGTCGGGCAGCGCCTGCTCGTTGATGTGCCGGGCCGACAGGTCGGCGGCCGCGCGCAGCGCCGCGTCGGTGTACTTGATGCCGTGGTGGGCTTCGTAGTGGCCCTTGAGGCCCCTGAGGATCTGGTAGGCCTCCTCGACGCTCGGCTCCACGATGTCGATCTTCTGGAAGCGCCGCGCCAGGGCCCGGTCCCGGTCGAACGTCTTCTTGTACTCGCTGTAGGTCGTCGAGCCGATGCAGCGCAGCTCGCCCGCCGCGAGGGGCGGCTTGAGCATGTTGCTGGCGTCCATCGTGCCGCCGGACGTGGCGCCGGCTCCCACCACGGTGTGGATCTCGTCGATGAACAGGATGCTGTTGGGCTCCTTCTTGAGCTCCTCCAGCAGCGCCTTGACCCGCTCCTCGAAGTCCCCCCGGTAGCGCGTGCCGGCGAGCAGCGCGGACATGTCCAGGGAGTAGATCTTCGCGGTCTTGAGCTGCTCGGGCACATCGCCGGTGTGGATGCGCAGGGCCAGCCCTTCAGCGATGGCGGTCTTGCCCACGCCGGGGTCGCCCACGAGCACGGGGTTGTTCTTCCGGCGGCGCAGCAGGACCTGCAGCGTGCGCTGGATCTCCTTGTCGCGGCCGATCAGCGGATCGATCCTGCCCTCTGCCGCCTTGGCCACCAGCTCGGTGCAGAAGTTCTCGAGCGGCTTGTCCAGCACCTGCTCGCGGGCGCCGTCCTCCTCCACGCCAGACGGAGCGGCGGACCTCCGCCGGGGGCCGCCCGTGCCGCCCTTGGTGATGCCGTGGCTGACGTAGTTCACGACGTCCAGGCGGCTGATGTTCTGCTTGGACAGCGCGTACACCGCGTACGACTCGGGCTCGGCAAACATCGCGACGAGCAGGTTGCCGGCGTTGAGGGACTCGCGCCCCGAGGAACGCACGTGCATCGCCGCGCGCTGGAGCACCCGCTGGAACGACAGCGTCTGGGACGGCTCGTTCTCGGCCCCCTCGGGCAACGACTCCACCTGCTCGGCGAGGAACTCGGTGAGGTCCTCCCGGAGCTGGTCCATGTCGGCCTCACAGGCGACGAGGATCTCCTGGGCGCTGGTGTCGTCGAGCATCGCGAGCAGCAGGTGTTCGAGCAGAAGGAACTCGTGGCGCTGCTCGAGGGCGTGCTCGAGGGCGCGGCGGAGGGTCTCCTGGAGTTCCTTGGTCAACATCTGGGGGGTCTACTCCGGCTCGCAGGTGCACTGCAGGGGGTACTCGTGGTTCTTCGCGGCGCTCAGGACCTGGGCGACCTTGGTCTCCGCCACCTCGAACGAATAGACCCCGGCGACCCCGATTCCAGAGCGGTGCACATGCAGCATCACCTGGGTGGCGTCGGTCTCGTCCATGCGGAAGATCTGCATCAGCACGGCGATGACGAACTCCATCGGGGTGTAGTCGTCGTTGTGCAGGATGACCTTGAACATCCGAGGCTTCTTGGTCTTCGGGCGCTCCTTGGTGGCGACGCCCTCTTCTCGCTTTGGCTTTTCGTTGCTCATTGCTGCTGGAGTCTAGCGATCCCGAGGCCGGGCGGCGGAGCCCGGGTTCGTCATCAAGCTAGCGCCGGTGTGTTCGATGACACCTGACCGGACGGAGGGGGAGGTGCGGCGAGCCCGGGACTTCGGCGAACTCCGGCCCTTCGCGCACCCCCGGGGGTGGCACCATCGCCGCCCTTGACGGTCACCCGCCCCAGCCTGCTCGCCGGCTTCGCCCTGCTCGGCACCCTGGCCGCGCTCGCCACGCCACCGGTGCACGATTCCTCCCCGCCGCCACCTCCGAGCTTCGTGGGCGGCATCCACATCACCGAGGACGACCTGGACGCCTACGCGGACGCGCTGCTGGACGCGGGCCTGGACTCGCTCCAGATCACCGTCTACGCCGCCCAGCCTTTGTGGGACTCGGCCGAGATCCGCTTCGACCCCGCGGCCGCCTCGGACATCACCTCTCTCGCCCGGGCCGCCCGACGCGCAGGCCTGACCTCGGTGCTCGTGCTCCGCGTCTACCTGCAGCACGCCGCCACCGCCAACCAGGCCCTGTGGCACGGGATGATCTGGCCGCCGGACGACCAGCTGGAGCGCTGGTTCGCGCGCTACCAGGCCTTCGTCACCTGGGCCGCGGACCTCGCGGAGCGCGAAGGCATCGACGTGCTCGTGGTGGGCAACGAGCTCAACTCGATGACCTCGACGATCCCCCTGACCGCCGTGCCCGAGGGGCTGGCCTACTTCCTGGATCCGACCCGCCAGGCGCGGGTGAGGCAGGACCTGCTCGCCTGCGCCCGCACCGTCGCGGATCCTGCCTTCGCTGACGACCTGCGCTGGGCCGACGGCACCAAGTACGACGATCTGGAGGCGGCGCTCGGCTCCGCGGACGCGCTGCAGCACCAGTGGGCGCGGCGCGCCGTCTTCCCCGACGATCCCCACGGGCCGATCACCGCGCAGGCCGAGGCCCAGGCCCTCGCCGGCCTCAACCGGCGTCGCGCGGCCCTCGATGCGGGATGGCGCGGGATCATCGCCGCGGCGCGGGGGCTGTATTCCGGTGCCGTGGCGTACGGGGCCAACTTCGACCAGTACGGCGAGGTCGGCTTCTGGGACGCGGTGGACGCGGTGGGGGTCACCGGCTACTTCCCCCTGTCCCGCTACGGCGACCGCGGCGACGCCCTGGACCGCCGACTGGACGCGGCATGGCGGACCGTCGCGGCCGACCTGCAGGCCGTCACCGACAAGCCCGTCTATCTGCTCGAGCTCGGCTGGACCCGACGGCGCGGCGCCACCGTGCGCCCCTGGTCCTACGGGCGGGTCGATGTGCTCGAGACCGATCAGCCACCTCCGAAGGAGGGCGCGGCCATCCCCCTTTCGTGTGTGCACTGGGCGAGCCAGGCCACCGATGAACGGGAGCGCGTGCGGGCCCTGGCGTCCCTGCGGCGGTTGGTGCAGGCCGGTGGGTTCCCGGCGCTGCGGGGCGCGCACCTGTGGAAGCTGTCCACGGATCCTGCCCACGCCGGGATCGAACCCTTCGCCGTGATCCTCGGAGATCCGGCCGACGCCGCGTACCTGGACGAGGCCGCGGTCCTGGGTCGGGTCCTGCGCAGCCGCCCCTGACCGGCCGCCAGCACAGGACGTACACTCAGGACCGGAACCTGGGGGGCCAGGAGAGACAGCGTGTCTGGAAGGAAGGGAGGAAAGGGGGACGCGGACCGCGTCGATCCGCCCGGTGGCGTGGACGACACGCAGACGAGCCCCCCCGGCTTTCCGTACTCCCAGGAGTTCCCGGTGATCGAGCCCGACCACCTGACCGACACCGCCCGCGAGCGCCTGTCGTGGGCCCGGGGCGGGGGGGAGACGCTGCCGCACCTGGACAGCCACTGGACGCTGCCCAGCGTCGACGCCGTGGAGCGTGTCACCCCCTTGCACGACCTCGCGGACGACTCGACGTGGTGGCGCGAGTTCGCCGATGCGTTCGACGGCCTAGTGTGGACGAGCTCGGCGGACCTGTCGCGGCTGCTCTACTTGAGCCACGGGTTCGAGGCGGTGATGGGGCGTCCCCACGCGTCCGGGCTGGCGAGCCGCAGCGGGTGGCTGCGGTGGGTGCACGCCGCGGACCAGCCCCGCATCGCCCAGGCCCTGGACCGCCTCGTCGAGGGGGGGCGGATCGACGCCGACTACCGGGTGACGCTGGAGGACGGGACGGAGCGGTCCCTGCACGAGCAGGCGTTCCCCATCTGGAGTCGGCACGGCCGCATCGTGAGGCTGGTGGGGCTGGTGGAGGACGTCACGGAGCGCCGCATCGCCGCGAGTAAGCGCATCCAGCGCCGGGAGCAGCTCCTGCGCAAGGTCCTCGACCTCGTGCCCCACCAGATCTTCGCCATCGACGACGACGGCCGGTTCCTGCTCGTCAACGAAGCGACCGCCGCGTCCCTGGGCAGCACCGTCAAGGAGCTCACGGGCAAGCGGATCTTCGATCTGGTCGAGGATCCCGCCCGCGCGGCCCTGATCCGCCAGGAGCTCACCGAGGTCATCGGACTGGGGCACGAGCTGGTGGACAAGGAAGACCAGTTCGTGGACGCGACGGGGGCGGCGCGGATCCTCGCCAGCACGAAGGTCCCGCTGCGGCTCACCGGGGCGGACGCGTCCGCCATGCTCGGCATCGCCGTGGACATCTCCCGGCAGCGCGCAGCCGAGGACGCCCTGCGCCGACGTGCGTTCTACGACCTGCTCACCGGGCTGCCCAACCGCGACCTGTTCGTCGAGCGCCTCGACCACGCGATGGCGCGGGCCGCGCGCCGCGGCGCCTCGGGCTTCGCGGTCCTGTTCATGGACGTGGACTCGTTCAAGGAGGTCAACGACAGCCTCGGACACCTCGTCGGCGACGAGGTCCTGGTGGAGGTGGGCAACCGCCTGCGCCTGTGCGTGCGGCCCGGCGACACGGTGAGCCGCTTCGGGGGCGACGAGTTCGCGATCCTGCTCGAGCAGATCGAGGGCGAGGGGGCGGCGCGCATCGTCACCCGCCGGATCCACGAGGCCATGCGCGAGCCCTTCGAGCTGGCTGGCGAGCGCCACTTCCTGTCCACCAGCATCGGCCTGGCCATGGGCGACGACACCCGACAGGTCGGCGAAGACCTGCTCCGGGACGCCGACGGCGCCATGTACCACGCCAAGCGGCGCGGACCGGGCCGCACCCAGGTGTTCAGCCAGTCCATCCGGGCCGACGCGCGGCGCCAGCTGCGGCTCAAGAGCGAGATCCGCGCCGGACTCGACAGCAAGGAGTTCTTCCTCGAGTACCAGCCGATCATCGACCTCGCCACGGGCCGGCTCGCCGGGCTGGAAGGCCTGTGCCGCTGGCGCCACCCGAAGCGGGGCGTGGTGGCCCCCGGCGACTTCATCCCCGTCGCGGAGCGGGCGGGGCTCATGCCGGAGCTCGAAGCGTTCGTGGTGCGGCGGGCCTGCGAGCGCATGCAGGACTGGGCCGAGCGGTTCTCCCTCACCGAGTTCCGGCTCAGCGTCAACGTGTCCAGCCAGCAGCTGAGCGAGCCGAGCTTCGTGCCGCGGCTGGAGCTGTCTCTTCGGGAGTTCGCGCTGGATCCGACGCTGTTCGTGATCGAGCTGACCGAGTCGTCCTTCATCGGCAACGGGGCGGGCACGCGCGCCACCCTCAAGCGCCTGCGTTCACTGGGCTTGAAGACCGCGCTCGACGACTTCGGGACGGGCTTCTCGTCCCTGTCGCACCTGCACAGCTTCCCCATCGACATCATCAAGATCGACCGGTCGTTCGTGTCCCACCTGGAGGAGGACGACAGCCGCGCCCGCATCGTGCAGGCGACCATCGGCCTGGGCCGCGACCTGGGCCTGACCGTGACCGCCGAAGGCGTGGAGACCGAGGCCCAGCGGGACTGGCTCACGGAGCACGGCTGCGACTACGGCCAGGGCTGGCTCTTCGACAAGGCGCTGTCGGAGCAGGAGGTCATCGAGCTGCTCCATTCGGGGCGCGCGTACCCCGGGCCCGCCCGCGACGGCTGATCAGGCGTCCACTTCGATGCCCATGGAGGCCAGCTTGTCCCGGAACCCGGCCTTGTCCACGGCCTTCTCGTAGGCCGCCTCGGGAGTCACGATGTCCTCGTTGAGGAGCTCCCAGAGGCTGTCGTCCATGGCCCGCATGCCCATCTTCTTGCCCATCTGGATCGACGAGGTGATCTGGCCCGTCTTGCCCTCGCGGATCATCGAGCTCAGCCCCGAGGTGCCGAACAGGATCTCCAGGGCGGCCACGCGACCGCCCCCCTTGCGCCGCAGGAGCTGCTGAGCGACCACCCCCTTGAGGGACTCGGCGAGGCCACCGCGCACCGAGTCCTGCTCGTCCTGGGGGAACACGTTGATGATGCGGTCCACGGCCTTGGCGGCGTTGTTGGTGTGCAGCGTGCCGAACACGGTGAAGCCGGACTCTGCGGCGTTCAACGCGGTGCGGATGGTCTCCAGGTCCCGCATCTCGCCGATGAGGATCACGTCGGGATCCTCGCGCACGGCGGCGTTCACGGCCTTCGCGAACCCCGTGGCGTGGGCGCCCACCTCGCGCTGGCTGATGATGGAGGACTTGTTGGGGTGCACGAACTCGATCGGGTCCTCGATCGTGATGATGTGCAGCTTCTGCTCCTCGTTCATCTTGTCGATGATCGAGGAGAGCGTGGTGGACTTGCCCGAGCCGGTGGGTCCGGTCACGAGGATGAGGCCGTTGCGCATGTAGCAGAACTTCTCGACCGCCTTGGGCAGGCCGAGCTGGGCGAAGGTCATCAGCTTGGTGGGGATGATGCGAAACACGGCGCCATAGCCCCGCTCCTGCATGAACATGTTCACGCGGAAGCGCGCGATGCCCGGCACCTCATAGGAGAAGTCGGCGTCCCCGCATCCTTTGTAGGCGGACCACTGCTTCGGGCCCGCGATGGGCTTCATCAGGTCGATGAAGTCGCGGTTGTCCAGGATCCGGTAGCGGATCGGATCCATCTCGCCGCTGGCCCGGAACATGGGCGGCCGCCCCACGGACAGGTGCAGATCGGAGGCGCCCCGGTCGTTCATCAGCTTGAGGAAGCGGTCGATCTTGTTGGCGTACGCCGCCATGGCTCATCTCCTCGGAAACGGTGCGGGCTTGCCTAGATGGCGATCTGGCCGGCGAGGAACTCGGGGCTGACCCGGGCTTCGAACTGCTCCTTGCTCTGGGCCTTGAGCCACGCCTGCTCCGGCGTGATCTTGCGCGCATCCAGGAGCTTGGCGAGGGCTCCGTCCACCGTGACGTGGCCGGCGCTCTCCCCGATCTGCATCTGGCCGATGATCTGGTAGGTCTTGTTGTCGCGGATGAGGTTGCGCACCCCGAGCGTGCCCATGAGCACCTCGAAGCAGGCGACGCGGCCGTCCCCCTCGGCGTTCGGGAGCAGGGTCTGGCAGATCACCGCCTTGAGCGTGTCACTGAGCATCGTCCGGATCTGGGCCTGCTCGCCCGCGGGGAACGCGTCGATGATCCGGTCCACCGTCTTGGGGGCCGAGGTGGTGTTCATCGTTCCGATGACGAGGTGCCCCGTCTCGGACGCCTCGATGGCGAGCATGACGGTCTCCGGATCGCGCATCTCGCCCACGACGATGACATCGGGATCCTGCCGCAGGGCGCCGCGCAGGGCCGAGGCGAACGAGGTCGTGTGCTTGCCGACCTGGCGCTGGTTGATCAGGCAGCCCTTGGGCAGGTGCACGAACTCGATGGGATCTTCGAGCAGCAGCACGTGGCTGCGGCGCCGCTCGTTGAACAGGTTCACCAGGGCGGCGAGGGTGGTGCTCTTGCCCGAGCCGGACGGTCCGGCCACCACGATCATCCCCTGGTGGTAGTTGACGAGGTCCGCCAGGTGGCTCGGCATGCCGATGTCCTGCAGGGTCGGCACGTCGTTGGGGATGACCCGGAAGGACGCCGCGAGCCCCTTGCGCTCCACATACACGTTCGCGCGGAAGCGGCCGTCTCCCTTGATCGTGTGGCAGTAGTCGAGCTGCTTGTGCTTCTTGACGGCGGCTCGCTGGCCCGGCGTCAGCAACGGCAGGATCGCGGCGGAGGCGCTCTCCTCGGTGTACTTGACGGCCGAGAGCTCCAACAGCTTGCCGTGCACCCGCACCGCCGGCGGGGAGTCCACCACGACGTGCAGGTCGGACCCGCCCATCTTGCGGGCCTGCACCAGCAGGATCTCCAGGTCCTTGAGGTTGACGGCGGGGACCTCGCCGGTGAGGGACACGCGGCCGATTAGGCTCTCGGCGGCCTTGTTGCTGCCCGTCAGCTCGCGGATCACGGCGGCAGCGCGGATCTGCGCCGCAGGCGACGGATCCTGGTTCACCACCTCCTCCAGGAGCGGGACCAGCCGCCGATCACCGTAGCGCCGGAAGGCTTCCAGGGTCTCGATCCGGATCTCCACCTGCTCGCGAGCGAGCTGCTGGGCGAGGTGGGGCAGGGCCCGCGGGTCCTTGATCCGGCCCAGCGCCTCGATGCACGCCATGGCCGTGTCCGGGTCCGACATCGCGGCCAGCAGCGCCTTCACGGCACGGGGGTCACCGATGTTCCCCAGGGTCTCGGCGGCGGTCATGCGCAGCCACCAGTCCGGGTCCTCGAGCAGCCGGATGATGTGGGGGGTGGCCGCCGCCGCCTCCAGCGTCGCGCCGACGGTGAGGGCCATGGAGCGCACGTCTTCGTCCTCGTCGCTCATCAGGCGGATCACCGAGTCGGTGATGTCGGCGGAGTGGTTGCGGAGCGTGTCCAGGGTCCGGTCGCGGACCCAGCCCATCAAGCTCGTGCAGAAGACCAGCAGCTTGCGGATGATCCGGTCCTTGTCCGGCCGCTTCATGATGATCTCGATGACGCCGGTGCGAATGGCCTCGCTGCCGTCGGTCAGCAGCGCGAGGAGCTGATCCTCGGCCTCGGCCGACGAGTCGAGCCGCTCCAGCGTGTCCCCCATGACCCGCACGGCCTGCTGCTGCACGGCGGGGCTGGGATCCTTGAGGCGCTCCAGGCACAGGCGCACGCCTTCACCGGGGTTGAAGCGACTGACCATGTCCAGGACCAGGAGCCGGATCTTCTCCTCCTCGTCCTCGGCCATGCCCGACACGGCCTTCTGCACGCTGGCGTCGGCGAGCAGCTCCTTGCTCTCTCGGACCTTGACCAGGGACAGGTGCCGGATCTCCGGGCGCTGGTGGGACAGGAGGCGCACGAACTCGGAGCTGATCTGGTGGGCGGGGAGCTGGGAGAGCGCCTCCATGGCGCGGATGGCCAGGTCCTTGTTGGACGCCTCCTGGACGATGCGTTGGATGTGCGGGATGGCCAGATCGGGCTTCACTCGGATGAGCGTGTGCAGGATCTGGCTCTGGGTGCGGGAGGTCTTCTTCGGGAGCTCGTCGAGGATCACGGCGATCGACTTCGGCTCGAGCCGTTCCCGCAGCTGGTACTCGGCAAACGCGCGCACCGTCGCGTCGGAGCTGGTCAGGAGCGGGACGACCTCGTCGGCCTGCAGGTCCCTGAACGACCCGAGCTGATTGAGCAGCTCCCGCTGCTCTTCGTTCGACTTCCAGTCACTGCCCACGACCCGCCGGAGCGTGTCGGCCTTGCTCGTCGCACCCCTCCTGAACAACGCCACAGCGGACCCTCCTCCCGGTCAGGTTCCAACGTGCACCACGACGGCCTTGCTAGCATCGAGACTCCACCCTTCTGGAGTCCCGATGAGCCCCGACTTCGACAACCCCAGCTTCTGGAAGTCGCTGTACAAGCGGCCTGTCGATTCTAACACGCAGGGGGTGGTGGCCGGCTCGACGGAGCTGGAGGAGGGGGACCTCGACGCCGAGCTGGATCCCTACGCATCCGAGGTCGCCAAGGACACCGCGATCGACCAGGAGTCGCTCATGGCGATGGTCGAGGCGATGGTGGAGCAGCGCATGCAGACCCTGGTCAGCAAGGGCTGGGGACCGGGTACGTCGGCCCCCCCGAGCGTGCACCCACCGGCCCCGCCGGCCCCGTCGGCG
>CALAGR010000349.1 GCA_937891735.1 uncultured Pseudomonadota bacterium
CCAGGGGACCCAGGCGGGCGCCTTCGCCGTGTCGGGCCGGGCCTGGATGGCCCTCGCGGGGCTGCACCAGGCCGCAGGTCGGCACGGCCCCGGGGCCAAGGCCGCGGCCGAGGCGGCGCGATCATTCGAGCAGGCCGGTGACAGCCTCTCGGCGGCCCGCGCGTTCTCCACCCGCGCCATGTGCATCGCCGGAGCCGGCCAGGCGGACCGCGCGATCAAGGAGCTCAAGCTCGCGATGGAGCGCACGCCGGATCCCGACGATCCGCGGCCCGGGGCCCTGGACGTGCGCATCGCCATGGGGATGATCTTCCGGGACTCCGGAGACCGGGAGAAGGCGCGTCAGGCCCTGGGGCTGGCCGTGAAGCGCGCCACGGCCCACGGCATCGCCGACCGCGGCGCGGTCGCGCGGCTCAACCTCGCGCGGTTCTTCCTCGAGGGGATCCCCACCCGGGGCCCCGAGCGCGGAGAGGCGCTGGCCTCGGGACGCGAGTCGGCGGAGATCGCGATCCAGCTGGCTCGCAGCCTGGGGCGCGCGGATCTCGAGGCCGAGGCCGAGGCGTTGCTGGGCGAGCTGTCCTGGCGGGCCGAAGACTGGGTCGGAGCGGCCGCGGCGCTGGCCGCCGAGGAGGCGCTGTGGGGCTCCATCGGTCAGCAGGCGAAGGTGATCGACGTGGCCCTGCGCCGGGGTCGCCTCGCGATCCGACGGGAGCGCTGGGACGAGGCGCTGCTCGCCGCCGGCGCGGCCATGGCCCAGGCCCAGCGGCGGCGCCTCCAGGATCGTCTGGCGCAGGCACACCTGCTGCGGGCCGAGGCGCTCGAGAAGATGGAGCGGGGCGACGAGGCCCTTGGGTCCCTGCAGGAGGCGCAGCGGATCTACGGGTCCCTGGGGGAGGCATTCGCGGCCCAGGCCGGAGCCGCGGAGCGCAGGGCCCAGGCCCTGGTCGCCGAGAAGCGCGGGCGTTGATCGTCCGGGAGCCGACGGGCGCCGACCGGGCCCGCGTGGTTCGCATGGGGCGGGACGCCTTCGCCCCCCTGGGCGACTACCGCCGAGCCATGGCGGGGTGGCTGGACAACCCCGGCGTCGCCACCCGCGTGGGGGTCATCGACGAGGATCTCGTCGGCTTCGTGATGGTCGCGGTGCTCGACGATGCCTCGGGGCGGCACGGCTACGTGCTCGCCATCGGGGTGGGCCGGGCGCACCAGCGGCGCGGCCTCGGCAAGGAGCTGCTGGCGGTGGGAGTCGCCCTGCTCACCGAGGAGCGCGAGCGGCTCGAGCTCAACGAGCTGCGGGCCACGGTGGCCGAAGACAACGGGCCCGCGCGGGCCTTGTTCGAGGCGGCGGGGTTCTCCGTGCAGGGCAGGCTGGCCACGGTCTACCAGGGGGGGCAGACCGCGCTGACGCTGAGCCTCACGTTCCCGTAGGATGCCGCCGTGCTGATGCCGCTCCAGATCCAGATCGGGCTCATCGTCGGATCCCTCGCCGCCTTTGTCCTGCTCGGGCTGACGCTGCGCAAGGAGCAGACCTGGCCCGCGCTGCTGCTCTGGATCGCGCCCGTGACGCTGGCCGTGCCCCTTGCGGATCTGGCGGTGGCGGGGCTGGGCCGCGCGCTGCCAGCCTTCACGATGGACGGGCAGACGGGCGACGGTTGGCGCTTCGGGTTCGTGTTCTTCGTCGTGCTCTGCGCGGTGGAGATCAGCAGCCAGCTCTTCATGACGCGCCTCGCAGGAACCGCGGCCCTGTACCGGGAGGCCGGCGCGGCCACGGCGGCCACGGATCGCGAGCAGGCCTCCGCTCCCTGATCGTGGCGCGCACCGCGACGCTCACGCTCGACCGCCGCACCGCCAAGGCCGTCCTCGACGGCCACCCCTGGATCTGGCCCGACGTGCTCGACGGCAGGGCTCCGCCCCCCGCTGGCGCCGAGGTGGAGCTGGTCGACACGCTGGGCAACACCCTGGGACGCGCGCTGTCGGACGGGCGCGACACACCCGGCGCCCCGGCCCTGCGGGTGCTGACCCTGGATCCCCGGGATCCGCCGCTCCGGACGCTCCTGTTCCGCCGGATCGCCAGGGCCCGGGCGCTGCGCGAGCGCATGCTCGATCTGGACACCACCACGGCCTTCCGTCTCCTCAACGGAGAGGGCGACGAGCTCCCGGGCCTGGTGGTAGACCGCTTCGGGCCGGTGGCGGTGGTGCGCCCGGACACGCCGGCCTGGATCCGTCACGAGCGGGCCGTGGTGGACGCGCTCCGGGCCGAGGGTGGGGCCGGCCTGAAGACCATCCTGATCCGCCCCAAGGGGGAGGACGCGCGGCTGCTGTTCGGGCCCGTGCCGGACGAGGTCGTGATCGTCCAGGAGGAGGGACGCCGCTACCAGATCCGGCCCGGCTACGGCCAGAAGACCGGGTTCTTCCTGGACCAGCGGGACAACCGCAGCGCCGTCCAGCGGCTCGTGCAACCGGGGGACCGGGCGCTGGACCTGTTCAGCTTCACCGGCGGGTTCTCGGTGGCGCTCGCCGTCGGCGGGGCCAGCCACGTCACCAGCGTCGATCTGTCGGCGCCGATCCTGGACGACGTGCGCGGTCAGATGCGGCTCAACCACATCGGGCCGGAGCGGCACGAGGCGGTCGCCGCGGACATCTTCACGTGGCTCCCGGCCCAGTCCAAGCGCCAGGGACCGCGCTTCGATGTGGTCGTGTGCGATCCCCCTGCCCTGTCCCGCAAGAAGGCGGACCTGCCCAACGCGCGCAAGGCCTACCAGCGGCTGCACGAGTTCATCGCGCCCGTCATCGCGCCGGGCGGCCTGCTCGTGACCGCGAGCTGCACAGCCCGGCTGTCGGCCGACGATCTGCTTGAGGACGCCGTGGCCGGCCTGGGCCGGGGCGGACGACGGGTGACCCGGGAGCTTCGCCGCGCAGGGGCCGGGGCCGACCACCCCGTTCCGCCCGCGTTGCCCCAGCTGCGCTACCTGAGCTGCCTGGTGCTGGCCCTGGACTGAGAACGGACCGGGCGACCCCCACTGGCAGAGCGCGGCGACGGGGCTATCTTCGCGGGATGCCGCTGTTCCTGGATGAGATCGTCTCCCTGCTCCCGGTCCGCACACCCCGGCGGGTGCGGGTGCAGGACGCAACCCGCGCCTCGGTGGCGGCGGTCTTTCGAGACGGGGCGCGGGGCGCGGAGCTCCTGTTCATCCGGCGCGCGCCGCATCCCAGGGACCCCTGGTCCGGCCAGATCGCCTTCCCGGGCGGACGCGAAGAGCCCGAGGACGAGAGCCTGCAGGCGGTGGCGATCCGTGAGACGCTCGAAGAGATCGGGCTCGATCTGCGCGGCGGCAGCGTGCAGCCCATCGGCCCGCTGGACGAGATGCAGGCGCGATCACGCATGAAGATCGCGCCCCTGGTCATCCACCCCTTCGCCTTCGCCCTGCGCGGCGAGGCCATGTTTCCCAGGGTGCCCAACCGCGAGGTGGATCAGGCGTTCTGGTTTCCCGTGGCCGAGCTGGTCGAGCCGGGCCGCCGGTTCTTCTACGACGCGCACCGGGCGTCGCTGCCATACACCTTCCCGGCCATCGACCTGGGGCCGGAGCGCACCCTGTGGGGACTGACCCACCGCATGGTGTTCGAGATCGGCGGGCGTCTGGGGCTGGTGCAGGACATCGACGCCCTGACGACGCCCCGCGAGACGGACCAGTCGACCCGCTGACGGCTCCCGGCACGTTGGTCCTTGGCCGCGGTCGGGCAGTCCGTTACCTTCCCGCCGGCCATGTCCACCAACAAGCACGACACCTCCCGCCTCGAGCTCCGCCTGCTGCGCAAGATGGGCCGGACCATCCGCGAGTACGGCCTGATCGAAGACGGTGACCGCATCCTCGTCGCCCTGTCGGGGGGCAAGGACAGCTACGCCATGCTCGTGCTGCTGGACCGGCTGCGAATGCGCGCCCCGGTGCGCTTCGAGCTCGTGCCGTGGCACCTTGACCAGGTCCAGCCCGGCTACGACGGAGCACCGCTGGTGGACTGGCTGGCGACCAACGGCTGGGACAACGCCGTCATCTCCAAGCAGGACACCTACTCGATCGTGACCGACAAGATCGAGGAGGGGGGCACCTACTGCTCCCTGTGCTCCCGCCTGCGCCGCGGCATCCTCTACAACGCGGCGGTGGAGCTGGGGTGCAACCGCATCGCCCTGGGACACCACGCGGACGACACCATCGAGACCGCCATGCTGAACCTGCTGTTCACGGGCTCCCTGAAGTCGATGCCGCCGTTCCTGCGCAGCGACGACGGCCGCAACACGGTCATCCGACCGATGATCCGCATCTGGGAGCAGGACCTGATCGCCTACTCCGACGAGCAGCAGTTCCCGATCCTCCCCTGCAACCTGTGCGGCAGCCAGACGGGCCTCAAGCGGGTGGCCATCAAGGAGATGCTCAGCGGTCTGCAGCAGCAGTACCCGCAGTGCAAGGAGTCGATCCTGGCGGCGCTGCAGCACGTGGTCCCGACCCACCTGTTCGACCTGGGGCTGTGGCAGACCCTCGGCATCGCGCCGGAGGCCGCGGATCCGACGCCTCGCGGGTCCAAGCGTCTGCACGTCGCCACCTGATCCGTGCACCGGGCCACGGAGAGCCCGCCTGCCGGATAGCATCACCCTGTGCCCATCTATGCCCTGCCGGACGAGTACGTCTTTCCGGATCCGACGCTCGCAGACCCCTCGGGCCTGATCGCCGTCGGCGGGGACCTGCATCCGGAGCGGCTGCTGCGCGGATATGCGGTGGGGATCTTCCCCTGGTACTCCGAAGGCCAGCCGATCCTGTGGCACTCCCCCGATCCCCGCTTCGTCCTGGACCCGCGTGACCTGCACATCGGCCGCTCCCTGAGGCAGCGCCTGCGCAAGCGGCCCTACACCCTGCGCATGGACACGGCGTTCAACGAGATGATCGGCCACTGCGCGCAGTCGCATCGCCCGGGCCAGCAGGGCACGTGGATCACCGACGAGATGGGCGAGGCGTACTCCCGACTCCACCAGGAGGGCTTCGCGCACTCGGTGGAAGCCTGGGAGGGGCGGGAGCTGGTCGGCGGCCTGTACGGCGTCAGCCTGGGCTCGATCTTCTTCGGTGAGTCGATGTTCGCCCTGCGCCCCGACGCGAGCAAGATCGCGTTCGTCTGCCTGCTGCGGCAGCTGAGCCGGTGGGGCTTCAGCCTGTTGGACTCCCAGGTCTACACCGACCACCTGGCGCGCTTCGGCGCCGTGGACATCCCACGAACGGAGTACCTGGCGAAGCTCCGGGCGGGGCTGGACACGCCGACGCGACGCGGCACGTGGCGATTCGAGGGAGATCCCTACGACGGCCTCGCGCCGGACCCGCCGCCGGAGCTGGTCGGGTGACGCAGACCGTGCTCCTGCTCGACGTGATGGACACGATCGTCTGGGATCCCTACCGCCTCATCCCGGGCTTCTTCGGATCCGACTGGCGTGAGCTGATGCTGGAGCGCGAGCCGTCCGGCTGGCTGCGCTACGAGCGCGGCGAGATCGACGAGCGCACCTTCCTGAGCACGTTCTTCGCCGACGGACGCAGCTACGACCACGACGGACTGCGCGCGCTCCTGTGGGACAACTACCGCTGGCTGGACGGCATGGAGGCGCTGCTCGGCGAGCTGCTCGGCGCCGGGGTGCCCATGCACGCCTTGTCCAACTACCCGGACTGGTACCTCGCCATCGAGGAGCGGCTGGGGCTGTCGCGCTTCCTGGACTGGACCTTCGTGTCGTGCCGGACCGGCGTGCGCAAGCCGGACCCACGCGCCTTCCTCGGAGCCGCGCAGACGCTGGGCCTGCCGCCCGAGGCGCTCCTGTTCGTCGATGATCGGGAGAAGAACGTCGCCGCCGCGCGGGCCGAGGGCCTGCAGGGACTCACGTTCGTGGACGCGCCGACGCTGCGCTCCGCCCTCCTGGAGCGTGGGGTGCTGCGGCCCCGCTGCCCTGCTGCGCCCCGGATCCGGTTCCGACCGCTGCAGGCCAGCGACTCGATGCACGAGCTGACGGAGCTGCTGCATCGGGCCTACGCGCCCCTCGCGGCCATGGGCCTGCGCTCCGTCGCGACCCACCAGGACGTCCCCACGACCATCGAGCGGTCCGCGGAGGCGGAGACCTGGGTCGGGGAGCTGGACGGGCGACTGGTCGCCACGCTGGGTCTGATCGGGCCCGACGTGCCCTCCACCGCCGCCTGGTACAGCCGCGCCGATGTCGCCCACATCCACCAGTTCGGGGTGGCGCCGGAGCTGCAGGGATCCGGCGTCGGCGGCGCCCTGCTCGCGCTGGTGGAGGCGCGCGCTCGGCGGCTGGGAGCGTCCGAGCTCGCAATGGACACGAGCGAGCGGGCGAGCCACCTCATCGCCTGGTACAGCAAGCGCGGCTATCGGCAGGTGTCGAGCATCGACTGGGGGCAGATGGCCCGGGCGGGCGGGCGCGCTACCCCGGGAACGGGCGGCGTCGATCGCCTGGCCCAGCAGATCAACTACCGCAGCGTGATCCTGAGCCGCTCCCTCGCCGGGAGCGCGTAGCGGCGTCAGTCTCCGTGGCCCCCGCCCGGAACGCCTTCAGCACCTCGTCCGCGGGGGGCGCCGGGGTGGCGGGCCTGACGGCGAGCGCGCTGCACCGAGGGCAGGCCCGTGGTGCAGGTCCAGCGCAGCCCGCAGCCTGCTCCTGCCACGGTGCAGCAGCACGCGTTGGTTGGACTCGCTGATGTGCAGGACGTCGCAGACGTCCGCCGGTTCGAGCCCTTCGATGTCCCGAAGGGTGACGACCTGCCGCTGCCGCCCCGGAAGCAGCTCCATGGCCTCCCGGAGGACCTCCATCGCCTGCCGCGTCTCCACGACGCGGTGCGCAGAGGGGGCGCGCCAGACGAAGGGTGGCTCGGCCCAGGTCCCCTGCGCGGTGAAGCGCTCGACGTCCATCGGGCCGTGTTCGTCGCTCCCCAGGGCCGACATGGGAACGGTGCGGGCCTCCCGGACCCCTCGGGTGCGACTGCGATTGACCAGGATGGTGAACACCCACGTCTTCAGGGACGAACGGGCCTCGAAGCCAGACAGACCCTTCACGACGCCCATCCAGGCCTCCTGGACCACCTCCTCGGCCAGCGCGTCGGACTTGACGAAGCTGCGGGCCAGGCGGTGCAGCGCCGGGGCCCAGGCGGAGATCATCGCGGAGAAGGCGGCCTCGTCGCCGGACTTCAGGCGGGCGATGAGCTCGACATCGTGTGGCAGGTTCGGCAGTGACACCATCATGGCTCCCAGGACATCGCGTCTCTGGGAACAGGTACGTGCGGTCGGCCCGACGGTTACCCGAGCTGCCTGTAGCCGCGTCGCCAGTACAGAAGGGGGCCGCGGCCGGCCTCGGAGCCCGCGTCGGTGACCCGTCCGATGAACAGGGTGTGGGTGCCCGCGGCGACGGCCTGGGTGACGTCACACACGAGCCACGCGATGGCCCCCGCGACCACCGGCAGCCCCGAGCGCGTCCAGCTGCCGTCCACCTCGACGAAGTCCGCGCTGGGCTCCCGGCCGGACTGGGCGAAGTAGTTCGACGCGTCCTGCTGATCGTCGCCCAGCACGCTCACGGCGAACCAGCCCGACTCGGAGATCATCGCCGCGCCCTTGTTGTCGTTGTTGATGCAGACCGAGATCAGGGCGGGATCGGCCGAGACCGACGCGAGGCTGGACACGGTCAGGCCGTACAGGAGGTCCCCCCGCCGCGTGGTGACGACGGAGACTCCGCTCGCCCAGGACGCCATCGACGCCTTGAATCGATCTGTCAGAGACATGGGCGCATCGTAGCGAGATGGAGGTTGACGTGGTCACAGCGGCATCAATAGGGTGCGCCGCCGTGCCGAGTTCCTCACCTGCATCCGACGTCCGCGACCTGGTCCAGCTGGGTCGCGACCACCCCGGCTTCCGCGACCCCGCGTACCGCGCCCGGCGCAACGTGATCGCCCAGATCGCGCTGGACCACGACTTCGGTGAGACCGTGCCCGTGGCGCCCTACACCGAGGCCGAGCAGGGCGTGTGGCGCACCATCCGAGCCCTGCTGGACGGCGTGCAGGGCGACACCGTGTGCCGCGAGTTCCTGGCGATGCAGCAGGTCTTTCCGCTGGACCGGGAGTCCATCCCTCAGTTGCAGGATCTGAACCCCCGGCTCGCCGCGGCCACGGGCTTCACGATGCAGCCCGTGATGGGCCTGGTGACCGCGCGCACGTTCGTCGAGCACCTGGCCCGGCGCATGTTCCTGAGCACCCAGTACATCCGACACCACAGCCGGCCGCTGTACACCCCCGAGCCGGACATCGTGCACGAGCTGATCGGCCACGCGGCGGCCCTCGCCCACCCCGAGGTGGCCGACCTCAACGCCCGCATGGGCCGGGCCGCGCTGGTGGCGAGCACCTCGGAGATGGAGCGGCTGGAGCGCGTGTACTGGTACGTGCTGGAGTTCGGCGTCGTGGAGCAGGACGGCGACGTGCGCGCCTTCGGGGCCGGGCTGCTGTCCTCGGCGGGCGAGCTCGAGCAGATGCGCTCCGGGCCTGAGCTGCGGGGCTGGGACCTGGACGGCATCGCCGACACCGACTACGACCCGACCTGCATGCAGCCCTGGCTGTTCGTCGCGCCGTCGTTCGACCGACTGCTGGCGGACCTGACCGAGTGGGTGGAGCTGGGACGCTGGAGGGACGATGCGCCCCGTTGGGGACGCCTCACTCCGCCGGAGCGACCGTCTCTGTCCCGCGGTTGATCTCGAGGTCGCGATAGGCCAGGTCCGGCCCGCGGATCCCGGCCTCCCGAAACGCCGCCTTGACGCGGCGCACGATGTCCGATGAGAACGCCTTCTCGTAGCGCGCGTCGAACACATACGCCTTGAGGCGGACCACGGTGACGAAGCGTTCGCCCATGAACTCGTCGCTGACCAGGGTCACCACGGGCTTGTCCACGTACACATAGGCCGACGTCAGGGCCGCCTCGCGGACGATCTCCTGGGCCTGCTCGTAGTCCTCGGCGGCGGCGATGTAGATGGGCACCACGACCATCGCGTGCAGCTCGCCGGCGTTGGCCGAGGCGACCGTCTCGCTCAGGAACAGCGCATTGGGGATCGTGACCTGGCTGTCGTCGAGGGTGACGAGGCGGACCGAGCGCAGCCCGATCTCCTTGATCTCGCCGTAGTGGGCGCCGAAGGAGACGCGGTCGCCCACTTGGAACGGCTGGTCCACCAGCAGGATCACGCCAGCGATCACCGACGACAGCAGGTCCTTGAAGGCGAACCCCACCGCGACGCCGATGGATCCCGCGACGGCGAGCAGCGCCTCGCTCTCCAACGCCAGCGTGGAGGTGAGCACCACGATGACGAGCACGAGGTAGATGAAGAAGCGGCCGAGGGCCGACACCTTCTTCAGGAGCAGACGCCGGTCGGTGAAGCGCTCCGCCAGCTGGTCGAGGAAGCCCGTGCCCAGGCGCACCGCCACGACGCCGATGACGAGGACCAGCAGCGCGAACGGCAACCGGTCAACGTGAATGAAGCGGAGGAGGTCGCCCGGATTCATCCTTGATCCTTCCCGTAGATGAAGTGCCGCCGCCGCAGCAACCGGGTGATGGCCGGCAGGTGCACCATCCCGATGCGCAGGCGGTTGTCCACCCGCTCCAGCAGGGTGAGGTTCTCCAGGACCTGCGCCGTGGTGCCGACCAGATCCGGCTCCATGTTGGTCGCCTCGATGATCTCCGCGACGTTCAGGAACCCATGCACCCGGACCGCCGCCAGGGTCAGCAGCGCCTCGTCCGACAACGGGGGCAGGTCCGGATTGATGATGAACTCCGGCAGCCGGACGAGGAGCCGCGGGGCCTCCTCGGAGTCCTGAGCGCCCTCGTCACCACCCGGGCACAGCGAGGCGGTCCACAGCGGCAGGGCGATCCCGGGGTTGCCGCCGGCGGCCTCCGCGAGCAGACGGAAGAACGCCTCCGCCGTGCGCTCCAGCTCGGCCGCGGGCTGCCCCGCGGGGGTGCTGCTCGACAGGGCGCCGAAGTCGGGGCGGAAGCCGGCCGCGGCGGTGCGCATGCCCAGGTACTGGCCCAGCTCGGAGCCACCGAGTCGCGGGATCTCGAGGACGGCGCGGAAGCTGTTGGGGTTGGCGACCGTGCCGACGCGCTCCAGCAGCCGCCACGCCGGTCCGTGGACCGTCAGGAGCCACAGATGGGTGGACGAGGTGGCCGTCACGACCCGGAAGAAGGCGCGCAGGGCGGCGAACCCGCCCACACGCCTCAGGAAGGCGAACTCGATCTCCTCCACCAGGAAGCAGGTCGGAGGGAGGCTCTTGATCGCTCGCTCGAAGTCCTCCGCCGACGAGATCTGCCCCAGGCCCCACTCCCGCGCGAGGTAGCCGAACAGGTGCCCCGGCTTGATCAGCCTCAGCGAAAGGCGGGCCCTCAGGGTCGGCAGCTCGGTCGTCCCTTCCAACCGATCCAGCGCCTTGTGCGCCCACACCTCCTTGCCCTGCCCGCGGTCCCCCACCAGCAGGATGAGGCCCCGCGCCGCATCATCCCGCCAGCCCTGCACCGCGGTGTCGAACGCAGCGTCGAGGCTCGGGTACAGCGTCGCGATCTCCTCGCGGGCGTCCGCGCTCTCGATCCGACGGGCGATGGCGGGGGAGATGGGCGAGTGCTTGTCCCCGTCTGCCTCGCGCCGCTGGGTGAGCCAGCGGCGGTTGAGGACGTTCAGCATGGAGCCGAGCGTCGAGCCCTCGTGCACGGCGCCCTGCAGGATCTGCCAGGAGCGCACCCCGATCATCAGCAGGAGCGACAGCAGCCCCCGCGGGGCGCGGCTGACGAACGGGTTCTTCGGGGCCGTGACGAGCCAGGACTGGAGCGCCGACTCGGGCGCTCCGGCGACGGCGGCGCGCAGGTGGGGCTCGGCCTGATACAGCAAGACCAGGGACAGCACGAAGAAGGCGCCCCAGAACACGGAGCCCAGCACCAGACCCAACGCATCGGCGCGAAGCAGCTCGCGGCAGAGGTACTGCACGAAGCTTCCGAGGATCAGCAACAGCAGCAGCAGCCGAGTGGCCCGGACAGCGAGGGTCCAGGCCTCCCGGGGGATCGAAAGCAGCGCCGGACGGCTCTCGTCCTGCGCCGTGACGGCGAGGCGGAACAGCCCGTCGAACAGGCGATAGATCGCGACGAGCCGGTACAACACCAGCAGGAGCGCGATCTCGGGCGCGCGCTCGTTCACCGGTCCGAGGAGCAGCACCACCGCGATCAGGTCGACGCCGGCCTTGCCTACCTGCGTCAGGGGGTCCCGGAGCGACTCGAAGCTGCGGGCGAACAACTGCGTACCCCTGTCCTCGAGCCGCGCCACGATGAGGGCGACGAGCCGTCCGACCCGGCCTCGGCCCACCAGCCACGCCAGGGAGGCCAGGAGCAGCCAGAAGCTGCCCACGAGGATGGCCCAGAGCTGATCGAGGTGCCGGACCAGGCGAGGCAGGCCGCTCAGCGTCTCCAGCCGGTCGCGCACCAGGACGGCGAGGTTCGGGATCGCGAGCCTGACCTCGAACGAGAGATCCTCGAACAGCACCTCGCGGTCCTTGTCCAGCGCTGCGCGAGGGACGTCGCGCCTCACGCGGTCGCGCAGGAGCTTGCCGTCCCGCAGCAGCACGAGCACGGTCTCCCGGTGCTGCCGGGCGAGCTCGGTGGCCTGGTCTGCGGCATCCAGGCGGGATTCGAGGGCCGCCTCCCACTGGTCGAGCGCCTTGATCAGGTTGGCGCGCCCCTCGGTCTCTGGCAGCGACAGGCCGAAGGCCCGCGCCAGCACGATAGCCCCGCGGGACTCCGCGACGGCCTGCCCTACGTCCTCCACCTGCGCCCGGGCGGCGGAGGAGTCCGCGCCGGCCGAGACCGCGGCTCTGCGCAGGAGGGTCAGCTGCCCGTGCAGATCGGCCCAGACCGTGGCGGACCGGGACCTTCGCTGACCGCCCAGACCGGGCGGGAGCTCCCGGATCGCCGTGATCTCGTCGCTCAGGGCCTTCAGGTGCACCTGCCAGGCGCCGACCTCGAGAGACAGCGCGGCCTCCCGGGCGTGCAGAGCGTCCCAGGACGTCTTTGCCTCCGCCTCGACGGTCGCGACCTCCTCCAGGACCACCGCGATCTTGCGGCTCTGCACATCGCGGGCCGCCCTTGATGCCTTGTCCGCCTCGCGACGCGCGGACTCCGCCCGCTCCCCCGCTGCGTCCGCCTGGACCTCCGACACGGACCTCGGGGACGCCTGAAGGGACCGCTCGAAGAAGACCCGACAGGCGCCCAGCCGGTGGACCGCGGCTGCCCGCTCCGCCTCGGCGATGCGGCGCCGGAGCACGCTGACGGGGTCGTCGGAGGAGCCCAGGGCCGCCACGGTGGCCGCCCGGACTGCCACCAGCTCGGACTGTTTGAAGATGTCGGCCTGCAGGCGCCACCGGGACGGTTGGGGGGCCGCGGGGGCCGCCGCTTCCAGCTCCTTCGCTGCGGCGAGCTCCGCCTCCGCCGCAGGCCACAGCGTGTCCTGCATCCAGGCCACCAGGGCGACGTCCACGGCGTGGCGCGCGGGGGGATCGAGGATGGGGCGCAGCCGCAGGAGGCGCTCCGACGCGGCCGCCGCTCCATCGCCTGCGAGGGCCTCGATGTCGGCCGCCGGAGAGGGGGGCGCCGCGCCCGGCACGGTGGCCCAGCGTCGAGTCGAGCGCGCCTGATCGTCGAGCGCGAGGATCGATGACTGGACGGCCGCCAGGTCCAGCGCGAGCGCATCCCGGGCGGCGCCCGGATCCGTCCGTGGCCAGCGCTCCTCGAGGGCCGCCAGGACCTCACCGAGGCGGGCGCGCTCCGCCGCATAGCCCGCACCCGCGAGGTCGGAGTGGTCGATGGCGGTGGCCCGTAGCCCCAGGAGCAGCCTTCTCTGCTGGGAATCCGCCAGGTCCTCCGCGTCGAGGGCGGCGGCGCGCGCGGCCCGCCAGTGATCGGAGCGGGGGGGGTCGCCGAAGTCGGGCGGGGACTCGGAGCGCTCCCGGAGCCGGGACGACTCGCGCCCCTCCAGAGCCATCAGCGTCGCAGACAGCCACGCCTGGGAGTGCAGGGGTCCGCGCGCGAGGACGGGCCACGCGACCTCCAAGGCCAGGGTCCCGGAGAAGTAGGCACGGGCTGCCTCCGTCCGTGCGATGGCGGCTTCGGTGCGCGCGCTCCAGGCGGGCAGCGTGAACTGGCGCGCGTGTGCCCACGTGATCGCCGGATCGGGCGGCGGTGGGAGCGGATCGACCCGAACCGGGGCCAGGGCGGCCGCCGAAGCCGGGGCAGGCGCGGCCGAGTCGTCGTCATCCTGTGCGAGCCCGGCGGTCGGGACCAGCAGCAGGACGGCACCGAGCCAGGCGGCGAGGAGATCGGAGCGCCAGAGCACGAGGCAGTGTACTCCCCGGCCGGGGAGGATCTCGCGGCTGGGACCACGGGGCGTACGCCGGCCAATGCGGTTCGAAGCACTACACATTCCGGGCCGCCCGACTTCAGGGGGCCCGAGGTGAACCGATGGGAGGGGGGTCAGCGACGAGGGACTGCGGCGGAGCAAGCCCTGATTGCAGGACATCACTTCCTCCCTGGGCGGGGAGGTTCCTCCGAGCGGGAGGGGTCGACGGAATGAGCCGTTGGCCCCTCTCGTCGTTCTGGCTCCCGGTCGGGTATCCTTTTGCGCCTATGTGGTTCGTCGAGCTGATTCAGGACTTCTGGTTCTTCCTCAAGGAGCGAAAGGCGTGGTGGCTCACGCCGATCGTCATCGTGCTCGTGCTGCTGACGGTGCTGATCGTCGTGAGCGAGAAGGCCGCCGTGCTGCCCTTCATCTACACGCTCTTCTAGTACACGGCGGCGGCCACCGGTCCCTCCGCCTTTCGCGAACCGGCCCAGGCCAGCGGATCGACCGCGCCCCAGACTGGTGTTTCCCCCGGAGGCACCATGTCCGACACGCCCAAGAGTCCCCGCTCCACCGTCCGTCGCGCCCCTCGCCGCGGCACGTATTCCCGCGACGATCTTCTCGAGATCCTCGATGAGGCCTGGCTGTGCCACGTCGGCGTGGTCGATGACGGCGCCCCGGTCGTGATCCCCATGTCCTGCTGGCTCTACGAGGAACGGCTGATGGTGCACGGGAGCCCCCGAAGCCGGCTGATGAGGCTGCTGTTGGAGGGAGCTGCGGCCTGCGTGACCGTCACCCACCTCGATGGGCTGGTGCTCGCCCGCTCCGCGTTCCATCACTCGATGAACTACCGATCCGTGGTCCTGCACGGGGTCGCCACCGAGGTCTCGGATCCCCAGGCACGGGGCGCAGCGTTTGCCGCCTTCGTCGAGAAGGTGGAGCCCGGCCGCTGGGATCGGATCCGGCAGCCGAACGATGCGGAGCTGCGCGCGACCACGCTGCTGGGCTTCGACATCGACGAGGCCGCCGGCAAGCGTCGGACCGGCGGGCCGGTAGATGCGCCGGCGGACCTGTCGCACCCGGTGTGGGCGGGGGTGATCCCCCTCGCGTTGACCCGGGGAGCACCGGTCAGGGACGGCGCGGCGGTTGAATAGAACACTCTCCGGGCCCCGTGCAGGACCCCACCCTGGATTCCAACCGCGGTGGGTCCTACCTTCGTAGCAGGTCTGTGAGTCGGAGAAACCCGGCTCCCAGGCAGGCGCACGACGAGATGACCCGATCCTTGGCAGCTGAGTGAGCACCGCCCCATCGCTGTGAGGAGCCCGGTCTTCGCCGCCACCGCGGCACCCCAGATCCCCCAGACATCCGACGGAGCGTCGGCTCGACTCAGCCGCCCCAGGCGCGCAAGCGCGGAAGGTGCAGACATGGGGAACGGCCAGACGCTGATCGAGATGATCCAGAACTCCCAGGACTTGAACGAATTCAAGCACCTGCATTGGACCGGTACGTTCGCCGAGTACCTCGACAGGGTCCGCAAGGATCCCCGCGCGACCCGAAACGCCTTTCAGCGCCTGTACGACATGATCCTGTCCCACGGGACGGAGGAGTACGTCGAGTTCAAGAAGCGCATCGTTCGCTACAAGCTGTTCGACGACCCCATCGACGGCGGCAAGGACGCGATCTTCGGCATCGACGTGCAGCTCATGAAGCTGGTGCAGGTCCTCAAGGCGGCGGCGATGGGCTACGGGCCCGAGAAGCGCGTGATCCTGCTCCATGGGCCCGTCGGCTCGGCAAAGTCCACCATCGTCAGGCTGCTCAAGAAGGGCCTGGAGCACTACTCCCGCACCCCGGACGGCGCCCTGTACACCTTCTCCTGGAAGGACCCGGAGGCCGAGGGCGGGTGGCTCGACGACCCGGTGCACGACGAACCCCTCAAGCTCGTGCCGAGCGAGTTCCGGTCCCAGGTCGCCGCCGATCTGTCGAGCACCACGTTCGACGTGGCGATCCGGGGCGAGCTCTCTCCCGTGTCCCGCTACATGTACATGCGGAAGATGGAGGAGCACGGAGGCGACTGGAGCAAGCTCATCGGCGACGTGCGGGTCCGACGGATCGTGCTGAGCGAGAAGGACCGGGTGGGCATCGGCACGTTCCAGCCCAAGGACGAGAAGAACCAGGACTCGACCGAGCTCACCGGCGACGTCAACTACCGCAAGATCGCCATCTACGGCTCGGACTCGGACCCTCGCGCGTTCAACTTCGACGGCGAGTTCCACGTCGCCAACCGCGGGCTGATCGAGTTCGTGGAGGTGCTCAAGCTCGACGTGGCGTTCCTGTACGACCTCCTGACGGCCTCGCAGGAGCACAAGATCAAGCCGAAGAAGTTCGCCCAGTGCGACATCGACGAGGTGATCATCGGGCACACCAACGAGCCCGAGTACCGCAAGCTCCAGAACAACGAGTTCATGGAGGCGCTGCGGGACCGCACGATCCGCATCGACGTGCCGTACTGCACCCGCCTGTCCAACGAGACCCGGATCTACGACAAGGACTTCAACAACGAGCGGATCGTCGGGAAGTTCATCGCCCCCCACGCCGTCGAGATGGCCGCCATGTGGGGCGTGCTGACCCGGCTGGAGGACCCCAAGAAGGCCTCCCTGTCCCTGATGCAGAAGCTCAAGCTCTACAACGGGCGCGCGATCCCGGGGTTCACCGAGGACAACGTCAAGGAGCTGCGCAAGGAGGCGCGCCGCGAGGGCATGGACGGCATCTCGCCCCGCTACATCCAGGACAAGCTGTCCAACGCCCTGGTCAACGACGCCCACAGCACCATCAACCCCTTCATGGTCCTCAACGAGCTCGAAAAGGGCATGAAGCACCACTCCCTGGTGGCCGACGAGGAGACGCGCAAGAAGTACCGCGAGCTGCTCGGGGAGGTGAAGAAGGAGTACGAAAACATCGTCAAGACAGAGGTCCAGAAGGCCATCTCCGCGGACGAGGACGCCATCGGCCGCCTGTGCGGCAACTACGTGGACAACATCAAGGCCTACACCCAGCGGGAGAAGGTCAAGAACCGGTTCACGGGCGAGTACGAAGACCCGGACGAGCGGCTCATGCGCTCCATCGAGGAGAAGATCGAGATCGCCGACGCCCGCAAGGACGACTTCCGGCGGGAGATCATGAACTACATCGGCGCCCTGTCCCTGGACGGCAGGTCCTTCGACTACCGCTCGAACGAGAGGCTGCACCGGGCCCTGGAGAGCAAGCTGTTCGAGGATCAGAAGGACTCGATCAAGCTCAGCTCCCTGGTGTCCAACGTGGTGGACGAAGCGACCCAGCAGAAGATCGATGTCGTGAAGGCCCGCCTGATCCGCGACTACGGATACAACGACGAGTCCGCGACCGACATCCTGCAGTACGTGGCCTCCATCTTCGCCCGCGGGGAGAGCGCCTGACCCCTCGGGGTCGGGCCTGAGCGCGGGGTGATCACCTCCAAGATCGAGCGAGACGTTCGTCGCTTTCGGAAGATCGTCCGGGGCCGGATCCGCGAGGATCTGCGCAAGTACATGTCCTCGGGCGAGCTCATCGGCCGCAAGGGCAAGGACTTCGTGTCGATCCCCCTCCCCCAGATCTCCCTGCCCCGCTTCCGATACGGCGACAACGAAGGGGGAGTCGGCAGCGGCGACGGTGAGGAGGGCGACTCGCTGGGCAAGGGCAAGGATGGCGAAGGGGACGGCGCCGGCCAGGCCGGCGGCAAGCCCGGGCAGCACATCCTGGAGGTGGACATCTCCATCACCGAGCTCGCCGAGATCATGGGAGAGGAGCTCGAGCTGCCTCGCATCGAGCCCAAGGGCGAACGGAACGTCGTCGCCAAGAAGGACCGCTACACCAGGATCGCCTCGCAGGGCCCGGACTCGCTCCGGCACTTCCGACGGACCTACAAGCAGGCGCTCCAGCGGCAGATCTCGGCGGGCACCTACAACCCGAAGAACCCGTCCATCGTGCCGATCCGCAACGACATGCGGTACCGCTCCTGGACCGAGGACAAGCGCCCCGAACGCAACGCCGTGATCATCTACATGATGGACGTGTCGGGTTCGATGGGAGCCGAGCAGAAGGAGATCGTGCGCATGGAGGCCTTCTGGATCGACACCTGGCTGCAGAGCCAGTACGACGGCCTGGAGACCCGCTTCATCATTCACGACGCCGCCGCCCGGGAGGTGGACCGCGAGACCTTCTTCCACACCAGGGAGAGCGGCGGGACCCTGATCTCCACCGCCTACACCCTCTGCCAGAAGATGATCGAGGCCGAGTACCCGAGCAGCGAGTGGAACATCTACCCGTTCCACTTCAGCGACGGCGACAACTGGAGCGGCTCGGACACGCGAGACTGCCTGGCCCTGCTCCGGGACCAGATGCTCCCGAAGGTCAACGCGTTCTGCTACGGCCAGGTGGAGTCGGAGTACGGATCCGGGCAGTTCTACAAGGACCTGCAGGGGGCGTTCGGCGGCGACGCTGCCGACGAGCGGGTCATCCTCAGCCGCATCGAAAACAGAAGCGCAGTGATGGACTCCATCAAGACGTTCCTGGGGAAGGGACGCTGAGCGGGGCCATGCATGTCTGACCGACTCTTCGACATCCGCTACCGCAAGGGCCTGCCCGACGAGCTGCGTCGCATGCAGGACGAGGTGGAGAAGGTGGCCCGCGCCGCGGGGCTGGACTTCTTCCCGGTCATCTTCGAGATGGTGGAGCCGGAGGAGATGTCGATGCTCGCCGCGTACGGCGGGTTCCCCACGCGCTACCCGCACTGGCGGTTCGGCATGGAGTTCGAGCAGCTGCAGAAGTCCTACGTGTACGGGCTGAGCAAGATCTACGAGATGGTGATCAACACCGACCCCTGTTACGCGTACCTGATGAACTGCAACGCGCTGGTGGACCAGAAGCTCGTGATGGCCCACGTGTACGGCCACTGCGACTTCTTCAAGAACAACCTCTGGTTCGGGCACACCAACCGCAAGATGATCGACGTGATGGCGAACCACGCCACCCGCGTGGCGCGCAGCATCGACCGGTACGGGACCGAGCGCGTCGAGGAGTTCGTGGACTGCTGCCTGTCCGTGGAGAACCTCATCGATCTGCACGGCGCCGCCATCCAGCGCCAGAGCAGCGACGAGGACCCCGTCCGGGCCGCCCTTCGTGCCCGGGCCGACGAGGGGGCCGAGCCGGAGCTGCCCGACGCCCGCCACTTCAAGGCGGACGTGGACCGGGGCTACATGGACGACTACGTCAATCCCCCCGGCGAGGTGATGGCCCGGCGGGAGCGCGCCCTGCAGAAGAGCCTGGAGCCCCAGCGGGTGCCCGCCCGTCCCGAGCGCGACGTGCTGGGGTTCATCCTGCAGCACGCTCCGCTGCACGACTGGGAGGCGGACATCCTCTCCATCGTGCGGCAGGAGGCCATGTACTTCGCGCCCCAGGGCCAGACCAAGATCATGAACGAAGGCTGGGCCACCTTCTGGCACACCCGGCTGATGACCGAGACGCTCGCCACCGCGGACGAGATCGTCGACTTCGCCGACCACCACGCGGGCACCGTCGCCATGAGCCCCTACCGGCTCAACCCGTACAAGCTGGGCCTCGAGCTCTTCCGCGACATCGAGGCGCGGTGGGACACGGGTCGACACGGGCGGGAGTACGAAGCCTGCGACGACATGGAGAAGAAGCGCGGCTGGTTCGTCGACGAGCGAGGCGGCCTGCAGAAGGTCTACGAGACCCGACGCATCTACAACGACCTGCAGTTCGTGGACGCCTACCTCACCGAGGACTTCTGCCGACGGCACGGGTTCTTCACCTACGGCTTCGACAAGACGACCGGCGAGCACCTCATCGAGTCGAAGCAGTTCACCGACGTGAAGCGCAAGCTGCTCGATCAGCTCACCAACTTCGGTCAGCCCATCATCGACGTGGTGGACGCCAACCACGAAAACCGGGGTGAGCTCCTCCTCGCCCACCAGCACACCGGCTCCGACCTCAAGATGGACTGGGCGGAGACCACCCTGAAGAACCTCGCCCGCCTGTGGAAGCGCCCCGTCGCCCTGGAGACCCGACTCCAGGACCGCGGCGTGCGCCTGCGGCACGATGGAAAGGAGCCCAGCCGGGTCTGGCTGGACCCCAAGCCCAAGGACCAGGGCAGCGCCAAACACAGCAGGAAGACGCACTGATGGACGAGACCACCACCCTGGGCGAGCGCCTCGTGGAGCAGCTCCGGGCGGGTGGCCAGCGCGAGGTCGAAGCGACGGTGGACGGCGTGCGGGCGCGGGCGCAGGTGGCCGGCGCCGGGCAGCACGGGTGCGAGCTCGAGGGGCTGACCGTGGAGCGCACACAGCCTCGCGGCGACGCTGGGCGAGGAGACCGAACATCGGACGTGACCGAAGCCATCGCCAGGCGCATCGACTACCTGGCGGAGCCGCTGCAGCCCCTGGAGCTGGACCGCGGAGCGGGCCGGGGACAGCTGCGCACCCGGCGGGATCGGGTGCGCGGACACGAGTACTACGAGATCGAAGTGAGCGGAGGAGATCGCATCGACGTGAAGCGCTACCGGTTCGACCCGGCGTCCGGCGCGCGGGAGCCCGTGTCCAGCAACCACGGGCACGGTGTGCTTCGGCGGCTGGTGGACGATCTGAGCGACCTGATGGAGCGGCGCGGCGGTCCTCGCCCGGACGCCCCCTGAGTTGTTGAAGCTCCTCCTTCCCCTGGCGCTCGCGCTGCTCGCCGGCTGCGCCCACGGTGCCCGCGGCCCCTCGGGGCGCGCGAACGCAGGCGGAGCCACATCGACCGAGGCCGCGCAGGAGCGATCCGATCAGCTCCGCGACGACTTCACCGACTCCGAGCTGATCAGCCTGCTGACCGAGATCGGCTACGAGGCGCGGCAAGTCCTGGACGGGTCGATCACCTTCGAGCTGGACAGCGCGCGAGTCATGCTCTTCAACCAGTGGGGAGGCGACCTGCAGCTGTACTACGTGGTCACCGGGGGCGACTGGGCCCTCAGCGGGATCAACGAGTGGAACCGCACCCGCAGGCTCTGCAGGGCCTACGTCGATCCCGACGGCGACCTGGTCCTGGAGTCGGACCTGCTCGCCCTGGGCGGCATCACCGACCGCCAGGTGGTGTCGTTCGTGGCCATCTTCAACAAGGCCGTGGAGATGTTCATCAAGGAGGTCGCCAGCGAAGGCATGGGGCGGCCACCGACCGAGGCTCCGCCTGCCTCCGACGAACCCGGCACCTGGCACTGAGCTGATCATCGCTGGGCTGCCCGCCTGCGACGCAGTCCCGGCGGATCGAGGGGCAGGTGCCCAAGCTCCGCCAGAGAGGCGAACCTACCGTCGCCGACGATGACGTGGTCCCGGACCGGGATGCCGAGCAGCTCTCCGACGTGGGCCAGCTCTTCTGTGAGCGCGAAATCCTCGCCGCTGGGCAGCGGATCGCCCGAGGGGTGGTTGTGGGCCAGGATGACCGAGGAGGCCGCGTCGGCCATGGCCCCCGCGAACACATCCCGCGCAGACACATGCACGCGGTTGGCGCCCCCTCGCGCGACCTCCTCCAGCGCCAGCGTGCGGTTTCGCGCGTCCAGGGACACGACCCAGAACCGCTCCGTCCGGATCTGCTTGCAGCGCCCCCGGAGCGCTTCGTAGACGATGCGCGGATCGGTGATCACCTGCCCCCGAGGACACGGTCGCTCCGCGATCCGGACCGCGAGGGCCCCCAGCGCCAGCAACCGCCGCGCCCGGGACGGGCCCACCCCCGGCACGCGCTGCAGCGCCGCCTCCCGGGATCGCACGAGACCGTGCATACCCCCCACCTCCCTCAAGATGCGGCGAGCGAGCTCCACGGCGCGCGGCCCCGGCGGGCCCCCGCGGGTCAGCAGGAACGAGAGGAGATCGGCGTCGGACAGCCCGTCGGGGCCCAGCGCCTGCATGCGCTGATCGGGATCATCCGTCGGATCGGTGTGGGTCTGAGGCATGCAGCGGGCATGAGCACGCGCCATGCCAACGCCGATGAACGCTGACGGGAGCGCCTGTCGGACGGGTGCGTGTCCGGGCCGTGTCCGGGCTCGTGTCCGGTTCGTGTCCGGGGCCGGACACACCCCCGGACACATGTTGGACCCTTCCCGGCGCTATTCTCCCCGCCGAGGGTTACGGAGGGAGCGGGACATGGTGAGCGCGCGCAGATTCGAGCGGTGGATGCGGTTCTCGGCGGTGCTGTACTGCCTGGGCGGATTGGGCTTCGCCCTGATGCCCGAGATGTCCTTTGCCCTGCCCGAGCGGGCCCTGCTCACCGTGCTGGGCCTGGACTGGGAGCCCATGCCGCGCACGACCGTGTATCACTGGGCGACGCTGGCGGTCTCGATGATGGCGACCATCACGATCTGCAGCGTGCTCGCCGGACGCAACGGGCAGCGGGACCGGGACTTCGCGATCCCCGTGATGGTGAGCAAGGGCGTGTCCTCCGTGGGCGCGCTGCTGGCCCTGGGCCTGCACGGCAGCTACGCGGTCTACCTGCTGGTGTTCCTCACCGACTTTCCGTTGATGCTGCTGACCTGGTGGTTCTGGTCGCGGCTGCGCAACGACCTGTTGGCCTGGGGCGGATATGGAGTGCGTTGAATGAGCATCCCCTACTCGTTTGCGGAGTGGCGCAGCAGCCTCGGCCGCGACTTCTGGGCCGACGATCCCGAGCTGGCCGCGATCCTGTCGCACCACGGGCTGAGCGACGAGGCCGGGCGCGAGCGCGTCGCGCGCTACGGCGTGTACTCCGCGCGGGCCATGACCGACGGCGTGGACGCCAACGACCGCCCGGGGGCGCTGCCCCAGGTGATCGGCTTCGACCCTTGGGGAATGCCGGATCCCATGGGCGTCAGCGTGCACCCGGCGACGAAGCGGCTGCTGGCAGCGTCCCTGCGCGCGGGCGCCGCCACCGAGCCCGACGTCCTCGTCCGGTACGGGATGGCCTACCTGGGGGCCCAGGTGGGGGAAGCGGGCGTGAGCTGCCCCCTGGCCTGCACCGATGGCTTCGTGCGGGCGGTCGATGAGCTGGAGTGCGCCGAGGAGGTCAAGGCGGCGGCGGCGCACATCCGCATGCAGGCTCCGGGCGGGCCGGTGCACGCCGCCCAGTTCGTGACCGAGGCCCAGGGCGGGTCCGACGCGGCCACAAACCTCGTGCAGGCGACCCCCGTGGGGGATGGCAGCTGGCGACTGAGCGGCAACAAGTTCTTCTGCAGCAACCTGCCCGCGCAGTACTGGGCGGTCACGGCGCGGCCCGTCGATGGACCTGCGGGCCCCCGGGGCGTGGCGCTGTTCATGGTGCCGCGGGCGCTGCCGTCGGGTGAAGCGAACGGCTTCCGGGTCGAGCGCCTCAAGGACAAGCTGGGCACCCGCGCCCTGCCGACGGCCGAGATCACGCTCGATGGCGCCATCGGCTGGCCCATCGGCCCCCTGCAGGCGGGCCTGAAGAACATGGTCCGCATCGTCCTGACCACGTCCAGGTTCTGGACGGGGCTCGCCGGAATCGGATTGATCCGCGGCGCCGAGCGGGTCGCGACGACGTACGCCGAGTTCCGACACGCGTTCGGTGGCCCCATCGCGCGGTTCCCCTTGGTGGCCGAAGCCCTGGACACGCTCCGCAAGGATCGCGTGCACATGCTCGCCGCCGCGTTCGACGTCCTGTCCTCCTGGCAGGCCACCGCCGCCGCCGAGACCGCTGGGGTCCCGCCGGACCGGAACCTGGCGATCCGCTCCCGCGTGCTCGTGCAGCTCTTCAAGACCTGGGCGACCCGACGGTCCACCCAGCGCGTGCACGACGCCATCATCGTGCTCGGCGGGAACGGGATCGAGGAGCGCTTCTCGCCCCTGCCGCGCCTTCTGCGGGACGCGGTGATCCTGGAGACGTGGGAGGGACCCCACGGGCTCCTCCTGTCGCGCGGGCTGTCGGACCTGCAGCGCTTCGGAGCGCGGGACGAGCCCCACGAGATGGCCGCGCTGCTGCTTCCAGCGGGGGCCGCCGGCGAAGAGGTCCAGCGCATCGGAGACGATCTGGCCGCCGTCCTACGAACGACTGACGAACGCGCCCAGATGCTCCGGTTCCGCGACTTCACCGACGATCTGCTCGATCTCATCGGGGAGATCGCATGGCGCGAGGTAAAGGCGGGATCCAGGGTAGACCCGGTCCGCTAGCATCCCGCCTCGGTCGGGATCGGCCGCCACCCGGTGAACACATGTCCGTCGTATCCGCCACCTGCTACGAGCTCCTCGGGGTTCCGGTCCACGCGCCTCGCACCGAGGTCGCTCGGGCCTGGCACGACCGTCGGCGGGAGGCGCTCGACGCGGGTCGGCAGCGGAGCGTGGAAGAGGTCGAGGCGTTGTGCGCCAGGCTGGACGAGGCCTATCGCACCCTCGTGGACCCGCACCGCGCGCAGCGGTACCGCATCTACGTGGACCAGCGGCGGCAGGCCCCTGCGCTGGAGCAGCCCGTCGATGGGGACGGTGACGGCGACCCGCTGCGCGCGCCTCTGGGTCGCCCCTGGGAACGCCGAGGGCAGGACGACCTCGCCGAGGTGATCGACGCCGTGCTCAGCTCGGACTCCCCCGAGCTTCCCGATGAGGACACGATCAACACGCTGGACGAGTGGTCCGACGGAGCGCCCGGGGCCACCCGCGGCGCGATCCCGCAGGCGATGCCCGCTCCACCGCCGAGCGCGTTCTCCGCGAACGTGACGGGGCGACACAAGGTCATCTCCCGCACCCGCCCGACCACGATGCCCGGCCGACGGCGTCCCGCACCCTGGGTCAAGGACGACTGACCTCGAGAGGCTCGGTCCCTTCGGCCGCGACGTCTGCGCCCCACCCCAGCAAGCGGGCGATCTCCCGGACCGGTCCTGGGCGCCCCATGATTACGTCCTCGACCTTTCCGCCCTGGGCCGACGGGCGACGCAGGAACAGGCCGCCCGCCTCGCGGATCAGGCAGCGCGACGCCAGCAGATCCCACGGCTGCAACCCGGGATCGACCATCGCGTCGACCCCTCCCCCCAGCGCCATCGCGTGGCCGAAGGCGTCCGCGTACCCGCGCAGGTAGGGGCTCGCGTCCACGAGCGTGTGGTAGTCGTGCAGCACCTTGGAGGCCCGGAACCAGGACGGGTCCCCCACCGACACGATCTGGCGGGCGCGCCCACTGTTGGGCTTCAGGACGAGGGGCTCGCCGTTCCGCGTACAGCCCCGTCCCCAGGCCGCGGCGTAGCGATGCCCCAGGGCGGGCAGGCTCAACACGCCCACGAGCACGCGGTCGTCCGCGACGTCGTGCAAGGCCAGCAGGGATCCGAACAGCGGCAGCCCGTGCACGAACGACACGGTGCCGTCGATCGGATCGACCACCCACCGGAGCGACGCGTCGGGATCGTCGTCGCCGTGCTCCTCGCCGAGCACCGGGATCTCGGGGGTGAGCCGCGCGAGCACCGCGCGGACCGCGACCTCGGCGGCCTGATCGGCCTCGCTGACCGGCGACCCGTCCCCCTTGATCTCGATGGCGAGGTCGATGCGTCCGAAGTGGTGCAGGACCACCTCCTCGGCGGCCTCGATGGCCGCGAGGCCGGCGGCGAGCGCCCTGTCCAGATCCACGTGACGGTGTGCCATTCCATCTCCTGATCGCAACAACGGGAGGCCCAGGGGCCGGGGTGGGAATCATCCCACAGCAGCGCCCGCGGGTCCGGCGCGGGCCGCGGCTGAGGGTCGGCGGAGGCAACGAGCGCCGCAGCGGCAGGAGTCGAGTGCCCGCCCCGAATCGCGCGCGCTGACATATCCTTGTCATCGGCTACAGCAGGTGCGGGGGTGCATGCTGGGTCAGGGAGGTCGGCTGGGCGAGGAGCGCTCCGCTGATCCGCATCATTCGAACGAGCGGATCTGAACATGCACCGATGCCTGCTGGTCGTGGCGCTCCTTGCCGCGGCCTCCTTTCTTTCGACCGCCGCGCTGGCGGGCCCGGTGGTGCTGTACGGCCCCGGACTGGACAGCTCCCAGGCCGGGATCATCGCGAAGCAGCGGTTGAAGACCGGGGACTTCCAGGTGGCCGGCAGCCTCGCCGAGAAGATCGGGGTCAAGGGCGCCACGGCCATCGCGGTCGGCGCGCCGTACGAAGTCTGCGGCAGGCCCGCCAAGCGGCCCCTGAAGGGGGAGTTCCTGCGGGTCGATCAGCAGATGTCGCAGATGGAGTAAAGCTCCGTTCGCAAGACCATCAAGCAGATCGCAGGCCAGATCGCCTGCTACGGCGCCGACGCCACCCGCGACGACCTGTACACCCTGTTCTTCACCCAGGGCATGGCGGCGTTCTACGACGACGACACCTCGGCGGCCCAGACGGCGTTCGCCCAGGCCACCGCCATCGACCCGTCCCGCCCCTGGCCCGAGCAGTACCCGCCCACCGCCAAGCCGCTGTACGACGAAGCGCTGCGCATCATGACCGCCAGCCCTCCGAGCAAGGTGGTCAGCGCGGTCCCCGGCGACGTCAACGTGGACGGAGACAAGGACTTCGGCAAGCCGCGGCTGTACCCCGGCGGACACCTCGTGTTCGTGCCCAGCTCCACGTCGTCGATGTGGGTGACGATCCCGCGCGCTCCGGCGATGTCCGAGGACGGGCTGCTGGTCACCACCGCGGCCGAGCTGCTCCTGGGGCTGCTCGCTGGCAACGACAAGTACGCCCCGTGGCTCAGCCAGCTGGCCGAGAAGGAAGGCTGGACCGAGATCGCGCTCGTCGGCGCCGAGGACGTCGTGCTCTTCAAGGAGGGCGCCTTCTTCACCACGAGCGGCGGGAAGATCACCCGGGAGCGGTTCAACGCACCGTCCATGAGCGAGAAGAAGGGCCCGTCCGCAGCGACAGTGGCCGGGATCGTGCTGATCGGCGTGGGCGCCGGCACGGGGGCCGCCGGGCTGGGGCTGAACGTCAGCTCGTTCAACAACGGTCTGCCGAAGATCGGGTCGGCGTTGATCCCCCGCAGCGAGTACGACCGCTTCAAGACCCAGAACTCCGCCGGTCTGGCGTTGACCGCGACGGGGCTCGGGGTGGCCGTGGCCGGAGTCGTCGTGGCCATCGTCGGCTCCACCGCCCCGTCCAAGCTCGCCGCCGTGCCCTGGATGAGCGCAGACCAGAGCTCGTTCAGCTTCGGAATCGCCGGGAGGCTCCCCTGATGCTCCGCCTGACCCTCCTTCTGCTCGCGCTGGTGTGGGCAGGCTGCCTGCTGCCGGGCGCCACCGACATCTACGGCGCGGCCGATGACGACGACAGCGCAGTGGCCGGCGACGACGACGACGCGACCGGTGACGACGACGACTCCGCCGACGACGACGACGACTCCGCGGGAGCCCGATGATGAAGCGCTTCGTATTGCTGATCTCCAGCCTGCTGCTGGCGGCGCCGGCCCTGGCCGAAGAGCTGCCCTGGTCAACCGCGAACACGGTGGCCGGGACGGGCGCGGTGATGCTCGCGGCAGGCGACCTGGACCGTGATGGGGACGTCGATCTCGTCTCCATCGATGAGGCCGGCAACCTGCTCACGGTGCACCTGAACAACGGCGACGGCACGGGCTGGACCACGAACACGCTCGCCGTAACCGCGCCCTACTCCGTGGACATCGCGGACTACGATCAGGACGGCGACCTCGACCTCACCACGAGCTCGGTCACCGGGGGGACCCTGGACATCTGGCAGAACGACGGCACCGGGGCGAGCTGGACCCAGCAGGGCCGGACGCTCGGCGGCCTCACAGGCGGCGACGTCGTCTTCGCCGATCTGGACAGCAACGGCGCAGTGGACCTGCTGAACGGTCAGAACCTGGGCGCCGGGATCGGCTACGGCACCAACCCTGGCGGGAGCGTCGGCGTCGCGCTGATCCTCAACGGCTCCATTGTCGGCGCCACCGCTGTCGAGGCCGCCGACCTCGACCGTGACGGTGACCTCGATCCGATCTTCGCGGGGGCCGGGGTGATCAACTGGGCGGACATGTCCCACTGGGACCTCGTCTCCGGCTGCTCTCAGCCCTGCGGCACCGGGGTCGGAGGCACGCTGGCCACCCTGGCCGACGTCTTCGATCTCGAGGTCGGCGACGTGGACGCGGACGGAGATCTCGACCTCATCGCCTCCACCACCGGGGCAGGCGACGCGGTCGTGTGGTTCGCCAACGACGGCAGCGGCAGCTTCGGCGTCGCGCAGACGATCCTCGCGAGCGCGGGAGGACCGGGCCGGATCACCGCGGGGGATCTGGACCTCGACGGAGACCTGGATGTGCTCCTCTCGGCGGGGACGGACAACGACGTCCTGTTCCTGGAGAACACCGGCGCCGGAGCCACCTGGACCTCCCGCACCGTCGACGGCTCCCTGACCGGGGCCACCCACGCCATCAGCGCCGACATGGACGGCGACGGCGACCTCGACGTGATCGCCGCCGGCTCGGGGGCGGTGGTCTGGCACGAGAACCAGCGCGTGCACAGCACGGTGACCTTCCCCACCGCGACCACTTCGACCCCGGACGCCCAGTTCAGCAGCCCCAGCTCGGTCCGGTTCTACGACTTCGATCGAGACGGGGATCTGGACACGGTGCACGCCCACGGGAACGGGCGCGCGACGTGGCTCGAGAACACCAACGGCGACGGTTCGAACTGGGGCTTCACGATGCTCAGCTCCAGCCTGAGCAACCCGGGCGACGCGGGGGCGATCGACGCGGACCGGGACGGTGACTTCGATGCCGTCGTGTTGAACACGGTCAACCACTCCCTGAAGTGGTTCGAGAACACCGACGGCGCGGCCACCTTCGGAGGCGTGCAGAGCATCGCCGGCGGGCTCGGATCGCCCCGGGGGATCGCCTACGCCGACATGGACGGAGACGGCGACGAAGACATCGTGGCGTCGAGCTTCAACAACGACGCTGTGTATTGGTGGGCCGCTCCCCAGGGCGGCGTCACCACCTGGACCCAGACGACGATCTACAGCGGCACGAACAACCAGCTCGACGGACCCAACGCGGTGACCACCGGGGACATCGACGGGGACGGCGACCAGGACGTGGTGGTCTCGGCCAGCGGCTCCTGGGAGGTCATCTGGCTGAGCAACAACGGGGACGGCACCTCGTTCACGCGGGTGCAGATCGACGACGACGCCAACGCAGGGTACGGCGGCGTGGCCCTGGCCGACATGGACGCCGACGGCGACCTGGACGTGATCCGCGGGGCGAACACGAACCACGCCACCGAGCCTGGGCTCTACTGGTACGAGAACGACACGCCGAACCTGGCGAACTGGTCTGGCTTCGAAGTGGACAGCTCGAGCTCGGTCGGATGGGTCGACGCCAGCGATCTGGACTTCGACGGGGACGTGGACTTCGCCTGCCAGAACAGCAACACGATCTACACCTTGATCAACGACGGCGCGGGTGGCTTCACGCGGACCAACCTGATCACGAGCTGGGGAGACGGGAGCTGGGTGGGTGACGTCAACGGCGACGGGCATCCGGACATCGCCGCGGTGGAGGAGTCCAACGGCGAGTTCAAGTGGTGGGCGAGCAGCAACCAGCAGGCCGATGTGAGCAGCGCGGCCCTGAGCCCCGCCTGCACCGGTGGCACACCGGGTTGCGTCGAAGAGGGCACCGCTGAGGCCGTTCTCTCCATCACCCTCGACCACAGCTTCGGCCGCACCGGGGACACCGACATCGAGCTGGGCGTCCTGGATCTGCTCCTCGAGAAGGACGTCAGCACGGCTGCGACACCGATGAGCGATGGCGAGGCTGCCAACGCGTTCTCCGCCCTGGAAGTCTGGGCCGACGACGGAGACGGATCCTTCAACGCCGCCAGCGACACGGAGGTGCTCAACATCTCAGCGTTCACGCTCACAGCTGGCACCCTGAGCGTGGCCGTGCCGTCGTCCGCCGGCAACGCCGTGTCGTTCGGCGACACGCGCACGTTCTTCCTGGTCGTGGACGCTGCAGGCACTGCTGTCGCCAACGCGGTCGACGATCTGCGCATCACCTGGCAGCCCACGGCGAGCGCCGTGATCCACCACGCGGGTACAGACGTCCCCGTCCTTCTGGACGGAGGGGTGTCCGACCAGGCGGTCACGTTCTCCATCGACGCGCTGGACAGCGACAACGATGGCGATCCCGACACCACGGACTGCAACGACAGCGATGCGACCGTGTTCAGCGGCGCCACGGAGACCTGCAACCTGGTCGATGACGACTGCGACAGCAGCACCGACGAGGACTTCGACACTGACGGCGACTTCTACTTCGACGACGCGGACGCGGGCTGTGTCACGACGTACACCGCCTCGGGCTTCCTGGACTGCGACGACGGCGACGCCACGATCAACCCCACCGTCTCGGAGGTCTGCGACGGCGTCGACGAAGACTGCGACAACGCGATCGATGAGGACTTCGATCAGGACTTCGACACCTACTTCGACGACTTCGACGCCGGTTGCCAGGCCACGTACTCCGGCACCGTGGGCACGGACTGCAACGACGGGGACAGCCTCAGCTTCCCCGGCGCCACCGAGATCTGCGACGGAGACGATCAGGACTGCGACGGCGTCGTCGACGACGACTACGACCTCGACCAGGATCTGGCCTACGACGGCAACGACCCCGCCTGTGTCGCCGAGTGGGGCGCGGCGAACGTGGACTGCGACGACAACGTCGCCACGACGAACCCGAGCGCGACCGAGACCTGCAACAACGTCGACGACGACTGCGACACGGTGGTGGACGACGGCTTCGACGTCGACACCGACGGGTTCTTCACCGCCGCCGACGCGGGCTGCGTGACGACCTACGGGGCCAACGCGGACTGCGACGACGGTGACATCACCCAGTTCCCCGGCGCCACCGAGGTCTGCAACCGCGCCGACGACGACTGCGACGGCACCATCCCCGCGGACGAGACCGACAACGACGGGGACACGTTCGTGGAGTGCGAGGCCAGCGCCGACTGCGACGACGCCGACAGCGCCCAGTTCCCCGGAGCCACCGAGGTCTGCAACGCCGAGGACGACGACTGCGACACCGTGGTCGATGAGGGCTTCGACGGCGACGGCGATACGTTCTTCACGAGCGCCGATGCCGGCTGTCTGGCCGCGTACGGCGCCAACGTGGACTGTGACGATGCCGTGGCGAGCATCAGCCCCGCGGGCACCGAGTTGTGCGACGGCGTAGACCAGGACTGCGACTCGGTCATCGACGAGGACTTCGATCTGGACGCCGATCTGGCCTACGACGCCGACGAACCCGACTGCGTCACCACCTACGGCGCGGCTGCGGTCGACTGCGACGATGCCGTGGCCACGACGAACCCCAACGCCGCCGAGACATGCAACCTGGTCGACGACGACTGCGACACCGCGGTGGACAACGGCTTCGACGTGGACGGCGACCTGTTCTACGACGGCGCCGACTCGGGGTGCGTCGCCACGTACGCCATCGTGGACTGCAATGACGCCGTCACCTCGACGAACCCCGGCGCACCCGAGCTGTGCAACGGCGTCGATGACGACTGCGACACCATCATCCCGTTCGATGAGACCGACGGAGATCTGGACGGGTTCGTGGAGTGCGAAGCCAACGCGGACTGCGACGACGCAGACGCCACCCAGTTCCCCGGCGCGACCGAGGTGTGCAACGGCGCCGACGACAACTGCGACGGCGCCATCGATGACGGGTTCGACGTCGATGGGGATGGCGCGTTCACCAACGCGGTGGCCGCCTGCGTGAGCACCTACGGCGCCGCCGTGGACTGCGATGACGCCGTGGCCACGACGAACCCGAACAGCGCCGAGGTCTGCGACGGCGTCGATCAGGACTGCGACGGCACCGTGGACGATGGCTTCGACGTCGACGGGGACGGCGTGACCACCTGCGGCCCCGACGGCCTGCCCGGCGCCACCGCCGACAACGACTGCGACGATGCCGACAACACCACCAACCCCACGCTCCCAGAGCTGTGCGACGCGGTCGACAACGACTGCGACGGCACCGTGGACGACGGGTTGGACACCGACGGCGACGGGATCACGCCCGGCGGCTCCAACGGCGTCATCGACGGCACCGGCGCAACGACCGACGACGACTGCGACGACACCGACAACACGATCCTGCCGGGCGCGACCGAGCTGTGCGACTTCGTCGACAGCGACTGCGACGGCTCCATCGTCGACGAGGATCCCGACTTCGACTCCGATCTGATCCCCGACTGCGTCGACACGGACGACGACGAGGACGGTGATCCCGACTCGAGCGACTGCAACGACTTCGACGACACCATCTACACCGGCGCCACTGAGAGCTGCGACGGCATCGACAGCGACTGCAACGGCTCCATCGTCGATACGGACACGGACACGGACGGGGATCTGACCCCCGACTGCGTGGACACGGACGACGACGGCGACGGCATGAGCGACCTCTGGGAAGACCAGAACGGCTACGACCCCCTCGACGCCACCGATGCGACCCTGGACGACGACGCCGACGGCCGCGACACGCTGCAGGAGTTCACCGACGACACGGATCCGAGCTCCTACGACGGTCCGGACGCGCCCGCGCTGGTGTCCCCCACCGACGGCGTGAACGTCACCACCAGCCAGCCTGAGCTGGTCATCGACAACGCGACCTCTCCCCTCGGCGACGCGCTGACCTACAGCTTCGAGGTGTACGCCGACGAGGCCCTGACCGACCTCGTGACGTTCACCAGCGGCGTGGTCGAGGGCTTCAACGGGTCCAGCTGGATCGTCGACGTCGCGCTGGACGAGGACACCCCGTACTGGTGGGTCGCCTCCGCGTCCGACGACTACGTGACGGGCGAGTGGACCGAGGCGTTCTCGTTCTTCATCGATGTGAACGGCGACGCCCCGTCGGTGCCGGTCCCCGAGGCCCCCCTGACGGGCGAGGTGATGGCCGCCGACGCCCAGGAGCTGGTCTGGTTCGACTCCGTGAGCCCCCAGGGGCAGGCGCTGCTGTACGTGGTGACCGTCCTGGACGCGGGCGGCACCATCACGGTGATCGACGAAGACGTGGTCGGCACGCCCGGGCTGGCGACCGAGTCGTTGGACGTCACGGGACTGCTGACGGCAGGCCAGCAGTATCGGTGGACGGTGGAGGCCTTCGACGCCTCGGGCCGGGCGAGCGGACCGAGCGAGGAGCAGTTCTTCGGCTACCTCACGTCCAACACGCCGCCCGAAGCCCCGCGCTTCATCTCGCCGGTGGATGACGCGCAGGTCGAAGAGCTGAGCCCGACCGTCGTGCTGGAGGCGTCCTTCGACGCACAGGGCGGACAGCTGGCGTACCTGCTCGAGATCGACGACACCATCGAGTTCTCGTCGTCCTTCGAGTTGGAAGAGACGGCCCCCGAGGACGCGGAGGAGGTGACCTTCGATCTGGCCGACGAGGGCATCGAGCTCACGGCGGGCGAGTGGTTCCTGCGGGCCCGCGCGACGGATCTGAACGGCGCGTCGTCGGAGACCGTGACGATCTCGATCTTCTCACGCGGGGCCAACGACCCGCCCAGCGTGCCCCGGCTCGACGCTCCGTCCGCCGACCTGGTCGTGGATCCCACGGCGACCGGGTTCGTGGTGTCCGGCTCCGTCGACCCCGAGGGCGACAGCGTCACCTACGAGCTCGTCGTCACCTCGGACAGCGGACTGACCGACGTCCTGCTGGAGCGCACCTCGGCGGACGGACAGTTCCCGCCGGAGCCGGTGGAGATCCGCGGGCGCCTGTGGTGGAGCGCGCGGGCCGTGGACGAGCGCGGCGCGGCGTCGGACTGGGCCGTGCCCCGGCGGGTGGTGGTGTTCGACGACAGCTGGGCCGGCTGCTCGGCGGTCGGAGCGGGCTCGGGGGCGAGTTTGTGGTTCCTGGCCCTGCTCGGGGTCGGTCTGCTTCGGCGCCGGGCCCGCTGATCGGGGCTGCTACGTCAGCCCGGCGAGCACCGCCAGCACGTCGTCGATGTCCGACTCGGTGTGGGCCGCGTTGATCTGGAACCGGATGGTCTGATCGCCCTGGGGCACCACCGGATGGTTCAGCCCCACGACCAGCACGCCGCCGTCCGTGAAGCCCTGCACCATGCGGCGGGTCTTCTCGGTCTCCCGAACCATGAGCGGCACGACCGGATGCACCCCCGGGATGGACTCGTGGCCCAGGCGATCCAGCCCCGCGCGGAGTTGTGCGATGCGGGCCTGCACATGAGCGAGGCGACGCAACCCCTCGGGGCTGTCAGCGACGTTCACCGCAGCCTCGGCGGCGGCGCAGTCGGCCACCGACAGGGGGTTGGTGTAGATGTACGTGTCCGACTTCTGGCGCACCATCTCGACGACCGCCTCGCTCGCCGCGATGAACCCGCCGTTGACGCCGAAGGCCTTGCCGAAGGTGCCGACGACGATGTCCGCGCGGGCCCCCGCGACCTCCTCGGTGCCGCGGCCCGTGGCCCCGTAGGCGCCGATGCCGTGGCTGTCGTCCACGATGGTGACGAGCCCCTGGGCGAACCGCTGCCGATGGGGGGCGAGGATCGCGTTGATCTCGCCGATGGGCGCGTGGTCCCCCCGCATCGAGAACACGCCGTCGAAGATCACGGCCACCCGCTCGATGCCGTCGGGCACGCCCTCGATGGCGCGCTTCAGGCCGGCCATGTCGTTGTGCCCGAAGATGGCCTTGTGGTGGGACGGCACGTGCGCGATGCGCATCGCCCGGATGATGCAGTTGTGGTTCAGGGCGTCGCCGATCCAGAAGGTCTTGTCGTTCTGGATGGCGAGGGCGAGGCCGAGGTTGGCGGTGTACGCCGAGTTGAAGATCTTGGCCGCGGGGCGTCCGCAGAAGGCTGCGATGCGGCGCTCCAGGGACACGTGGTGGCTGAACGTGCCGTCGATGAAGCGCACCGCCCCCGGGCCCGCGCCGAAGCGGTGGGTCGCCGCGTCCGCCGCAGCGATGACGTCGGGGTGATGGGACAGGGACAGGTAGCTGTTGGAGTTCGTGCGGATGAACTCCTGATCGCTGCCCTGCAGCTTGTAGCGCGGGCCGCGGTCACCCTTCGGAGGCACGTAGTCGACGATCACGCGCTCGGGGGCCTTCGCGCGCCCTTCGGCGTGCAGGCGGTCCGTGTCCTCGCGCAGCCCAGCGTCCAACAGCTCCAGCGACATGCTCATCCTCCATGGTCAGGGAGCGGAGTCTAGAGAGTTGAACCGCTTGCTGAGGCGCTCAGGCCTTCTTCTTGCGGGTGGTCGGCTTCGGCGGGAGGGCCCGGGCGTTGGCCATCGTCTCGGCCCACAAGTCACGCAGCGCGACCGGGTCCTCGAGGATGCCGGGGGGCACGCCCACGTAGTCCTTCATCACGGTGTCGTAGGACACGACGACCGAGTCGGGGTGCTGCTCGAGGAACTCGCGGCGCCGGGCCTTGCCGAGGCGGAACGCCAGCGCCGTGTCCCCCAGGAAGCTGAACATGTTGCCGTTCATGGACGTGTACGCCGACTTCTTGCCCTTCAGCTCGAGGTCGGGGGTCTCGTCCACGAGCTCGGCGTACAGGGCGCGCAGCTGGTCACGGGTCATGGTCATCAGGCCACCCCCCGGGAGCTCTCGGGATGGGGCCGGAACCGGGGTCGAGCAACGGAAAGGATACGGAGTCGCCGGCAAGAATCGAAGAAGGAGAGCCGGGGCAGCCGTCCCGCCGGTCAGGTCGATAGGGTGCTGAGCCTCCTGGGTGGTGGCCCGCCAGACACCGCGTCTCCCACTCCCGGCGTTCGTGCACCCTCGGTGCTGCGCCAGTGGCCGGACCTCGCTGAACTCCCGGCGTTCGTGCCCCTCGATGTTGCAGGGCCGTTCGTGATGAACGCGGAGGCCGAGGACTACGAAGCGATCCGGAGCGATCACGCGGGCCGGATGGGCTCGATCCCGCCCGAGATCACCCGAGCGTAGTAGGCTCCACGGTCCCGGAGGCGCTTCCGCGGCTGGTGCCCGGCCCGGTCTTCAAAACCGGTGGGCGGTGGTAGCCCCATCGTCGGTGGGTTCGATTCCCATGCGTCTCCGCCACTTGTTCTGATTACTGTGTGATTTCGAGTGGTTGGCGTGGCGGCGGTTCGCTGGATGGGCGCCGGGACCACACAGGGACCACACGACGGCACTATGGGCGCTTCGCGAGTTCGGCACGACACCGCTGTCGAGAGTCCGCCGCGAGATCCTCGTCGCCGAGGTTCAGAAAGCCCTGAAGCTGTCGGTCGAGCACTGGGCGGCGTGTCTGACGTATGAGGTCACGCCCCTCGAGTTGCAGTTCCAGCAGCTTCGCAACGAGCTCCCGGAGCCTGTCGGGCTCATCGGCCAGATCATGATGTCGCCGATCAACTGGGCCCACGCCCGTGTCGCCCGGAGTGGGGTCGGGTTCAATCGACAGCGCGTCCAAGAGCTCGCGTGGCAACCGTACGACTGCTGCGTCCTTCGGTAGCCCCCCGCTCCCGAGCTTCACGGCCGCCGCCACCTCGCACTCGTCGATATCGGTATCCACACGGAAGATCGAAACCCCCCGACTGTCCGTGAAGTGCGACTTCAGCAGCGCATCCACTGAGTCCGCGCTGGCCTCCTGCCACTGGGGCAGCTTCCCGTTGATGACGCGGACGAACACGTCCCGCCCCGTGCCGAACACATGTGATGCATCGGGGAGAGGCAAGACGGCAGAGTCGACGGGCCTCGCTGTCACTTCGGCAGCCGCCCCACCTCCATCGGAGGGCTGCTCAAGAGCGCGTGCAGCCAGCCATGCGACCGCTGTCCTGAAGAACCGGGGGAGGCGCACTGCTCAGCCCTTCTCTTGCTGCTCAGGAAGCAGCGAGGACTTGCAGCGCGTCCTGGGCGGCGGCAGCGATCTCCTCGTCTGCATCGTCGCGCAGCTTCTCGATGAGTTCTCGGGCATGAGCTCGTCCGAGCGCATCGATGTGGTCGACAACGCGCATTCGAACCAGCGATGACGGGGACGCCGCGAACCTCCCCAGCAGCCGAGCGCGGGCCGAGTCCGTGACTCCTTCGAGTTCCGCAGTCAGATCCACGAACAGCTCGACATCGTCCGACGGATCTTCAGCCGCTCGCGAAAGTGCGGGGACAGCGGCCCCTCGGAAGCCCGCAAGCAGATTGATCAGAAGGACGAGACGTCGCTCGTTGCCGGCAACTCGGTAGTCCTCATACGCGGCGGTGAACAGATCATCCGGCCCCACCGTCGCCCGGATGATATCGGCGAGCTCCGAGCGCTCGGCGCGGGATGCGGAGAGGAACCGACGAAACTCCCTCCGAGCCTTCTCGACCCGGAGCAAGTCGGGCAACTCGGTCTCCGCGGTCGAACCGGCCATGACGCGGTCGACTGGCAAGTCCGGCTGCTCGAAGAAGCGGCTCAACGGCGGCTTGTTTTCCCTCGTCGGACCGGTCTTGGCGACGGCAGGGATGCCAGGAAACGCGAGGGCCGCAATGAGCACTCCCGCTCCGAACACGGCCGGCTTCCCGACTCCGGAATGGGTTCGCGCGCTCAGGCCGGTGCCGTAGACGAGCGAATCGTCTGGCGGTGCGCTTGAGGATGGCGGGGGCTCCCCCAGTTCGAAGGCGGTCGAGCTGCGTCGTTCAATATCGATCACGACTGGACTCCTCGAGAAGCGACCGCAGCCGCGCAGTCGACAAGATGGTCCAGCCGCGAGCCGAGGCGACCTAGCGGGGCGGTCCAGGCTGGCTCCGTGTTGACGTCCAGTTCAAGACGGACGAGATGCTGAGCCGGGTCGTCTGACTGCTGCGCGACCCCGTCGGCGCCCGGTCGAATTGAGATTTGGCGTACCTCCATCACGCTCCACTTTGAGAGCCGGTTGGTTCGAGGCTCTCCTGGCCCAGCCGCAGGAAGAGGCAGATTGATCTGCAGGAAGAAGTCCTCGGCGTCCGCGGGGAGTCTGAGGAACGGGAGGTAGGGCGCCAGAGACGTGTATCCCGCGTCCCTTCCTTCGACCGGTTTGAGCAGAGTGAGGCCTAGCGCGACCCGCGGGACCGCCAGATCGATGCTGTCGAGCCACCTTCCGACGAGGGGCCGGAAGCTGTCGAGAACCTCCCCCACAGCCCCCATGGTCAGCTGTCCGCCGGCCATCTCGTCCGGCCCGGCGGCGAGGACGCAGTCGACTCGGCCAGGACCTTGTGCAAGCCGGAGGACGTGACCATCGAGTAGACCTGCCTCGACGACCTGACCGGTCCGAGGCTGCTCTTGCCGGGTTTCGGCAGGCTCTCCAACGATGTCCGCCCACGCAACGGTTCGCTTCTCACCCGGACCGAGCAGGAGCGTGACCCGCGCCAGCTCAAGCTGCCAGGAGCCCCAGTCGGGCGTCTCTCCGGTATTCGGTTCCGTCATCGTCCCCATGATCCTTCTGCTCTGGCTCGTTCGCAACCTGAAGCGACCCCAGCGTTCCGCCCCCTGCTCCTCGGCGGTGCATCTCCGCAGAGGAGAGACACCGCAGACTCTAGGATTCTGCCCGATTCCTCGGAGAATGCGTCGGTCAGTGCCACAGCCAGTCGCCCCCTACGCTCCCCGCCGCAGCTCCACCACCGCCCCCCGCACCCTCGGCTCCCCGATCGCCGGCACCAGCTTGATCGCCGCCTTCAGCGGCTGCGCGTCCGGGTCGGTGTAGACGCCCCGCAGCCCCAGGCTGTGCCCGACGAGCACCTCGACCGCGTCGTGTCCCAAAACTCAGCCGGGCCGATCTTGGCGGCGATCCGGGCACTTCGGCGGTCTTTGCGGCGTCCAGGAGCGCCGGTCGTCGCCCGGCAGTCGCCCCCCGGCGCCCGTGCCGGGCGTGGGCATGCCTGCGATCATGCGGATGTGCGGTCGAGCGCGGGAGGTCGGGACTGCTACGCCGCTTGGCGGTGGTAGAAGCTCAACATGCCGCCGAGCCGCTCTCGGCGCTCCACCGGGGCATCGCTGGGCGCCCCCAGCTCCCCCGACTCCACCCGGTCGATGAGCTCGTTCTCGAGCCCCTGGTGCGGGCGCTCAGCCTGGTAGTGCGCGACGTACTCGCGGACCGCTGTCCGGAGGTGGCCCTCGCCGAAGAGCACCATGCGGTCCAGACACTCGCTCTTGATCGAGAGCACGAAGCGCTCGGCGAACGCGTTGGACTGAGTGGTCGAGTGCACCCGATGCGAAGGCTGAGCGTCGATGTTTCCGGGTGACCCATCCGTTCCACCCGTTGTTCGCCCGCGAGTTCGACCTGGTCAGCTACTCCCACTGCTGGGGTGACGACCGGGTTTTCTACGTCGACGAGACGGACCAGATCTGCTCGCTGCCTGCGCGCTGGACCAGCGCGGCGGCCGACGATCCGTTCGTGGTGGTGTCAGCAGGGCGCTCCCACTTCCGCGTCGCCGACCTGGTGGATCTGGTGGAGCTGGTTCGGGGGATGAGGCGATGAGGGGCCGTCGGGTGTCAAGCAGATTTCGCCGCGAGTGTAAGCCTGATTTCGCCGCTAGCGCTCACGCGGCGCGCAGGTGGATCCGATGAATGACACCATTTTGGCACCGACAACAGCGCTACCGCTGCCAATCAGACGGCACATCCCTCTTGACATGCCCCTCACCATAGGCGTAAATGTCTTTACATCGACTCAAGGAGACGCGGATGCCCCGACAGAAACCCGATCCCAAGATGGAGAGCCTGCGTCAGCAGGGCTGCTTGCACCCGCACCCGGAGAAGGTCACCGACGAGGTCTTCGCCTCGAGCGAGTTCTTCGACCCACGCGACCTGTTGCAGGTCAAGTACGAGATGCTGCGCCGGGTCCGCGTGGACGGGGAGCCCGTCAGCCACAGCGCGGCGCGCTTCGGGCTGTCGCGGCCGTCCTTCTACCAAGCGCAGAACGCGTTCAAGGAGGGCGGCCTTCCCGCGTTGTTGCCCAAGAAGCCAGGACCGCGCCGGGCCCACAAGCTGTCCGAGGAGGTGGTGCAGGCGCTGCAGGAGGCGCTGGCGGAGCAGCCCGAACCGAGTCCGCAGGAGCTGGTGCGGCTGGTCGAGGAGCGCTTCGGCCTCTCAGTCCACCGACGCAGCATCGAGCGAGCGCTCGCGCGGCAGGAAAAAAAACGCCGACGATGAGCGACCAGACCCACTGCGATGCAGGCGATCGGAATGCGTCGGAGCATGTGGCCCGCTACGAGGCTCTCCGCAGCCGCGCTGTGGAGCACCACGTCCCCGCGGCGCGCGACGGGCTGGCCGTGCTGCTGCGCCAAGGCGTAGCGAACTGGATGGATGCGTGGTCGCACGTGTCGGTGCCGCCGACGCGAACAGCGCAGGAGAGGCGGCCGCGGCCATGGCCGTTGCGGGATGACGAAGGTGTCGAGGTGGTCCGCGTACTGGCCGCCATGGCGCTGGGCCACATCGAGGAGATGCACGCATGACAGGGTCGGCCCATCAGAAGGTGACCGCCAACCACTTGCGACGCGATGCGTACCTGTATGTACGCCAGTCGACCGTACGGCAGGTCTTCGAGAACACCGAGAGCACTCGGCGCCAGTACGCCCTTCGCGAGCGGGCGGTGGCGATGGGCTGGCCCGTCGAGCGGGTGAACGTGATCGACTCGGACCTGGGGCAGTCCGGGGCATCGAGCGTCGATCGCCAGGGCTTCCAGAAGCTCGTGGGCGAGGTCGGCATGGGCCGCGCCGGCATCGTCCTTGGGCTCGAGGTCTCGCGCCTGGCCCGCAACTCCACCGACTGGCACCGGCTGCTGGAGATCTGCGCGCTGACCGACACGCTGATCCTCGACGAGGACGGTGTCTACAGCCCAAGCGACTTCAACGATCGGCTCCTGCTCGGCCTCAAGGGCACAATGAGCGAGGCGGAGCTCCATGTGATGCGCGCGCGACTGCGAGGCGGCATCCTCAACCAGGCACGCCGGGGCGCGCTGAAGACGCCTCTGCCGGTCGGCTTGGTGTACGACCCGGCGGGCAACGTGGCGCTCGATCCCGACAAGCAGGTCCGGCAGAGCATCGCGCACATGTTCGAGACCTTCCAGCGCACGGGCTCGGCCTCGGCCACGGTGAGGCATTTCCGCGAGCAGGGGCTGCGCTTCCCCCGCCGCCAGCGGTCCGGACCGCGCAAGGGCGAGCTTCTCTGGGAGCCGATGCGGCACTGGCGCGTGCTGCGCGTGCTGCACAACCCCCGCTACGCCGGCGCCTTCTTCTTCGGCCGCAGCCGCACCCGCAAGCGGCCCGGTGGCGGCGTCGCCATGGAGATGCTTCCGCGCGACGAGTGGACCGCGCTGCTACCCGACGCGCACCCCGGCTACATCGGCTGGGAGCAGTTCGAGGCAAACCTCAGACGGTTGCGGGACAACGCCCAGGCCAATGGCTCCGAGCGCCGCAAGAGCCCGCCGCGTGAAGGGCCGGCGCTGCTCCAGGGCTTCGTGGTCTGCGGCGTGTGCGGCCAGCGGATGACGGTCCGGTATCACACCCGCAAGGACAGGCAGTGGCCCGAGTACGTCTGCCAGAGAAAGGGCATCGAGACGGCGGGGGCCAAGTGTCAGACCATTCCGGGGTCGGGCGTCGATCAGGCCATCGGAGAGCTGCTCGTCGAGACCGTCACCCCCATGACTCTGGAGGTCGCGCTCCAGGTCCAGGCAGCACTCGAAGCGCGCGCCAACGAGGCCGATGCCCTGCGGCGCCAGCGGGTGGAACGTGCGCGCTACGAAGCCGACCTGGCCCGCCGCCGCTTCATGGAGACCGATCCGGGCAACCGCCTTGTCGTCGATGTGCTCGAGGCGGAATGGAATGAAAAGCTGCGCGCGCTCCACGATGCGCAAGAGGAGTTCGAGCATCGTCGAGCCCAAGACCACCAGGAGCTCAGCGAGGAGCAGCGCCAACAGATCGTCGCGCTGGCCACCGACTTCCCCCGACTGTGGCACGACCCGAAGACGCCTCAACGCGAGCGCAAACGGATGGTGCGCTTGCTCATCGAGGACGTCACGCTGACCAAGGGGGACGAGATCGCCGTGGGGGTGCGCTTTCGCGGTGGGGTCACCCAGAGCATCTCGCTCCCCCTCGCCCAGAACGCATGGCAGCTTCGCCAGACATCGGCGCAGATCATCGCCGAGATCGACGTCCTGCTCGACGACCACACCGAGGCGCGGATCGCCGAGATCCTCAACGAGCGCGGTCGCGTCTCCGGCGAGGGCAAGCCCTTCCGCGCCGCCCTCGTGCAGCGCCTACGGCGTGACTACGCGCTCAAGACGCGATACGACCGGCTGCGCGACGCCGGCATGCTCACGCTGACCGAGATCGCTGAGCTCCTCGGTGTCTCGCCCAGCACGGCGAAGGTATGGCGCCGCCGCGGCCTGCTTCTGGCTCACGCGTACAACGACAAGAACGAGTGCCTGTACGAACACCCCGGAGACGGGCCCCCGGTCAAGACCCAGGGTAGAAAGCTCTCAGAACGACGGCGTTTCCTCGCGGTCACGTCGAACCCTACGAATGAGGTGCAGTGTGAAGCGTAGCCCTTGAGGTTTGGACTCCTCGCGGGCAGGAGGAGGCACTTGGCTCCGCAGTCCAGGAGCATCGAGCGAAACGCCTTTGTGTACAGCGGGTCGCGGTCCAGGATCAGATGCCGGATCCCGCAGAGAAACCCGTCCTCGACATCGGTCAGGTTCCTCGCCACCTGCCTCATCCACGCCCCGGCCGGTGTCGCCGTGATCCCGGCGATGTGGACCTCCCGGGTCTTCAGCTTCATCACGAAGAAGACGCAGTAGCGCACCAGGCCGTGGGCGGTCACCACCTCGACGGTGAAGAAGTCGGCAGCCGCGATCGCCTCCCAGTGGGCCTTCAGGAACGTGCTCCAGCGGATCCGGCGACCCCGCTCCGGCGCCGGCTCGATACCGTGGTCCGCCAGGATCCGCTGGATGGTGCTTCGTCCGACCTCGTGCCCAACGTGGCGCATGGCGCCGCGGATCCTGGTGTAGCCCCAGGTCGGGTTGTCTTCCGCCATTCGCACGACGAGGGCCGCGATGTCCACCTTGGTCCTCGGTCGACCGCATCCCCGCTTCTTGGAGCCGTCGTACTTTCGCGCGACCAGGGTCCGGTACCAGCGCAGGATCGTCTCTGGTGTCACGAGCCCAGCGAGCAGGTCGAGCTGCTCTCGGCAGAGCCTCTTGCCCTTGACCGCGAGCCTGCGCCGTTGATCATCCGTGAGCCGCAGACGCCGACCACCGAGCTGGTCCCGGAGGATCCGGTTCTCTTCGAGCAGGTACTCGATCGCGTTCTGCGACTGCCGGTTCATCCAGCCGGAGAACATCAGCACCAGGAACTGGACAGTGAGGGGGAGCTGGCTCATGCCCTGAGCGTCGCCCAGGAGTCGAACACCGGCAACGAGGAGCGTCTCACAGAACGATGGACGTCGAGCCCGGCTGAGTTTTGGGACACGACGCCGTGGAGCTGGTTTCGTCCGTGCTCGGCGCAGACCCCCGCGGCTCGCTC
>CALAGR010000350.1 GCA_937891735.1 uncultured Pseudomonadota bacterium
CGTCCTGCTCGACGAGGGGGGCCTTGACCTGCGCGGCGGGCTGGTTGTCGATCTCGGACGTGTCGGGGCACCCGACGGACAGAAGGAAGGCGGCGGCGGCGGTGAGCCGGAGCATCGGGAACAGACGCATCGTGGAGTTCTCCTTGCGGCCCGCGGTCCGTCAACCGGACGGTGCGTGGCGCGGTTGCGCAGTCGTATAGTCCCGGCTCGCCGCGAACGCCACCAAGAGACCCCCACAATCGCCCCCCCGAGGCCCCCGTGATCGACCCCGGCCAGAGCGTGACCCTGCCCACCGTGCGCCCCTGCCGACTGCCGGCGGTGCCAGCCATGGAGGAGCCACGGGTCCTGGCCCGGCGCCTCGGCATCAGCGAAGAGGCGGTGCACCTGACGCGGGATTGCGCGCTGATCGATCTGCACATCGACACCTTCATCCCGCCCCGCCTGTGGGGCTACGACCCCCTGGTGCGACACGACGGAGGCCCGCTCGGGCGCTGGTTCTTCGGCCACCTGGACCTGTACCGCATGGCCGACGGCGGCCTCGACGGGGCCATGTGGTCCATCACCACCAACCCCGTCCGGGGACCCGGGAGCCGGTGGCGGGCGTTCCAGAAGAACCTGTCCCGGATGCAGGCCCTGGTGGAGCGCAGCAAGGGGCACCTCGCCATCGCGCGCACCGCCTCTGAGTACCGGGCGGCCCGGGCCCGCGGCGCCCACGTGGTGATGATCGCGGTGCAGGGCGGCAACGCGGTGCAGGCCGCGCCGGACGGCGTCGCCTCGATCCCCGACGACCTGGTGGTCCGGGCCACGGTGGTGCACCTGACCAACAGCGCCCTGGGGGCCACCAGCGCGCCGTTCCACCTGCTGCGCGCGGACAAGGGCTTGACCCGCGCGGGGCACGCGTTCGTGGAGAAGTGCAATGAGCGCCGGATCTTCGTGGACCTCGCCCACATCCACGAGCGGGGGTTCTGGGACGTGGTGGCGGCGCACGACACCACCCAGCCCCTGATCGCCACCCACACCGGCGTGGACGGCGTGCGACGCCACTGGCGCAACCTCGACGACCCGCAGCTGCGCGCCATCGCGGACACCGGCGGGGTGGTCGGGATCATCTTCAGCACGGCCTTCCTCAAGCGCCGCGACGGCCCGGACGACGGCCGGATGATCGTCGAGCACATGGAGCACGTGGCGAAGGTCGCGGGCGAGGACGCGGTGGCCGTGGGCAGCGACTACGACGGCGCCATCGTGCCGCCCGCCGACATGGCCGGTGGCGACTGCTACCCGCGTCTGGTGCAGCACATGCTGGACGGCAAGTGGACCGAGGAGCGGATCCGCAAGGCGCTGGGGGCCAACTTCCTGGCCTCCTTCGAGCGCCTGCGCCCCTGATGCTCGATCCCCTGCGCGCGCGGGCCGGCCGCTGGAGCCAGGTGGTGGCCGCCGTGGACGACGCCATGGCCCTGCTCGCGGTCCGGGAGATCGGAGCCCTGGACGCGCTGCGGGACGGACCCCTGACCGCCGGCGAGCTCGGGGCGCGCCTGGGGGTGGGGCCCCGCCGTCTGCGGGCGTTCCTGGACGTAGCGGCGGACCTGGGCTTCTTGGGTCGGCAGGGCGCCAGCGCGGCGGCCACCTACAGCCTCGATCCCCGGGACGAGGCCCTGCTCGACGCGGACGCGGACGGCGCGCAGCTGCTCCCCACCGAGGATCTGCGCACCCTCTTCAGCCGCCGGGCCCAGGCCCTGGACGTGCTGCGTACAGATGTGGGGCTGCAGGTCGCGAGCTCTGGCGGGGCCGTCAGCGAGGGCGAGCGCGACGGCTTCCTTCGGTACCTGGATCGACACGCCCGGGCCGAGGCCTCGGAGGTGGCCGAGCTCCTGTCGGACGAGCCCATCAACCGGTTCGCGGACCTGGGCTGCGGCGCCGGAACCTACGCCCACGCGCTCCTGGGTCGGAACCCCGGCGCGACGGCCGTCCTGGTGGATCGCCCCAACGCCGGGGCCCTGGTGCAGGAGGGACTGCGGCGCGCCGGACAGGCCGAGCGGGCCTGCTTCCTGGGGGCAGATCTGCACGAAGACACCTGGGTCGCGGCGGTGGGTGCCCCCCTGGACGCAGTGATCCTCAGCAACGTCGTGCACAACCACGACCCCGAGGCCTGCCGCGGGCTGCTGCGCCGGGCGGCGACGGCGCTGCGCCCCGGAGGGCGGCTCCTGCTCAAGGAGTTCTTCATGAACGACGACGGGGCGGGCCCCCCGGGTGCCCTGCGCTTCGCCCTGTCGATGGCGCTGATGAGCCCCGGCGGCGACCTGTACACCTGCCCCGAGCTCGCGGGGTGGCTGACCGAGGCGGGCCTCGATCCGGGGGCCCCGATCCGCCTGCTGACGGCCCCCGAGTCGTTCGTCTTCGTCGCGACGAAGACGTAGGAGCCCTACTTGGAGTAGGTGGTGGTGATGCCGAAGGCGAAGTCGCCGCCCCCGGTCATGTTCATCTGCACGCCGCCCTCGTTTGCCGTGGCGGCGAGGCTCACCGGGCCGCTCAGGGTCACCGAGTGGGTGCGCAGGCCCTTGACCGCGATCACGGCCTCGCCCCGGGCGGACATCGTCATGTTCATCTCGGAGTCGTTCCCGACGATGGCCAGCTCCATGGCGAAGACGCCGCAGCGCTCGCCCCGCACCATCCGGAGCTCCTGCAGGGTCACCTTCGCGTCGCGCACGGACAGGTCGTCGTCGTCCAGGGACAGGAGCCTCGCGAGGGCCGGGCCGTCCGCCGCCAGCGCGCCCCCGACCTGCAGGGTCTGACCCACCAGCGCCCCCTGGAAGTCGCCGGGCTCGGTGCGCACGAGGTCACTCCAGTCCTCCAGGACGGCCAGACGCTCCTCGTCGGGGACCGCCCCGCCCGCCTCGTAGGTGACCTCGGGCTCCCCGCCGGCCTTCCACCGGACCGCGTACGCCTTGTTCGCGGTGACCGACGGCTCCTCGCTCACCTCGACCTTGCCGTCGGGGGTGGTCTGCGTCTCGCTCGCGCCGTTCTGGCCGTAGGTCAAGGTGGCGGCCTTCTTCTTGTCCGTCCACTTGCCCAGGACGCTGGTGTGCGACTCGGACTCCTTGTTCTGGGCGGCCATGTGCCCCAGGTTCGCTTCGCCGATGAAGATGTCGATCCCGAACTGGATGTCCAGGGTCTCCACCTCCGTCACGGTCTGGCCGCCCGCCAGCGGGGCCCAGGTGAAGGTGACGCTCTCCGCCGCGAAGGCCGACACGGGGAGCAGGAGGGAGCCGAGCAGGAGGATCAAGCTGGTGCGCATCATCACACTGTAGAAGACCCGGCCCGATCCGGTCCTGGGTCGGCGCGGCTCGGATTCCGGCCCCGAAGCCGTCTACACTGCGCGGCCGTGCCCTTTGCCCTCATCGTGACCGAGAAGCCCTCCGTCGCCCGCGACATCGCCAAGGTCCTGGGGATCCAGGGGCGGGGCCAGGGTTCGCTCGGGGGCTCGGGCCCGGTGCGCATCACGTGGTGCCTGGGACACCTGACCGAGCTCGCCGAGCCCGGCAGCTACGACACCCGGTGGAAGTCCTGGCGGGCCGAGACCCTGCCCATGCTGCCCGAGGAGTTCACGCTGCAGCCCCGCAAGAGCTCCATGGACCAGTGGCAGGTGGTCCGGGAGCTGCTGCGGACCCCCGAGCTGACCGAGGTCGTCAACGCCTGCGACGCGGGCCGCGAGGGGGAGCTGATCTTCGCCAACACGTACCGGCTGGCGGGCTGCAAGGCCCCCGTCAAGCGCCTGTGGGTCAGCTCCATGACCGAGCAGGCGATCCGCGAGGGCTTCGACACGCTGCGGCCCGGCTCCGCCATGGCGAACCTCGAGGCGGCCGCCCGATCCCGCTCCGAGGCCGACTGGCTCGTCGGCCTGAACGCCACGCGGGCCATGACCCTGCGCATGCGCGGCGGCACGGGGGGCACGCTGCTGTCGCTGGGCCGGGTCCAGACGCCGACGCTGGCCCTGATGTGCACCCGCGAAGACGTCATCGAGAACTTCGTGCCGGAGGACTTCTGGCGGGTGGCGGTGCGGTTCGGGGTCCAGGCCGGGGAGTTCGACTCCCTGTGGGTCGGTCCCGAGTCCATCGCGGGCACGCCGAGCCAGGAGGAGTTCAGCGAGGAGGAGGCGGCGCCCCGGAGCAGGGGCGCAAGCCTGGTGTCGCGGATCTGGGCCCGGGACACGGCCGAGGAGATCCTGGCCCGGATCCAGGGCAAGGACGGTGTCGTCGTCAAGGTGGAGCGCAAGGACAAACGCGAGCGCCCCCCGCTGCTGTACGACCTCACGACCCTGCAAAAGGAGGCCAACAAGCGCTTCAAGTGGTCCGCGGAGCGCACGCTGACGCTGGCCCAGTCGCTGTACGAGGTCCGCAAGGTCATCACCTACCCCCGCACCGACAGCCGGCACCTCACCACCGACCAGGTGGGGGGCCTGCCCAAGGTGATCGGCTCCCTGACCTTCGGCCCCTACCAGCAGGCCGCGGACGGCGTGCTGCAGCGCTGGCCCATCAAGCTCAACAAGCGCGTGGTGGACGACGCCGAGGTCAGCGACCACCACGCGATCATCCCCACCGGGACGGACCCCCGGTCCGCCGGCATGACCCCCGAAGAGAAGCGCCTGTTCGATCTGGTGGCCCGACGCTTCCTGGCCGCGTTCCACCCCGACGCGGTGTTCGCCACCCAGCTCGTCGAGGTGGCCATCGAGCAGGACCTGTTCCGGGCCCACGGCCGCGCCCTGGTGGACCCGGGCTGGCTCGTGATCGATCCCCCCAAGACGAGCAAGCAGGAAAAGGGCCTGCTGCCCCGGGTGGACCCCGACGAAGCCGCCGCAAACAAACACGCCGAGCTGCGCCAGGGCACCACGAAGCCGCCGCGGCGCTACACCGAGGCGACCCTTCTGGGGGCCATGGAGCGCGCCGGCGACGAGCTGGCCGACGCCGAGCTCAAGCGGGCCATGAAGAAGCGCGGGCTCGGCACCGCGGCCACCCGCGCCGCGATCATCGAGACCCTGCTGCGCCGCAGCTACATCGAGCGGCAGGACACGGATCTCGTGCCCACCGTGCAGGGCCGCGCGCTCCTGGCGGCGCTCCCGGTGGAGGCGCTGCGCTCCGCTCGGATGACCGGGGAGTGGGAGGCCCGCCTGGTCTCCATGGCCGAGGGCGGCGAGGACCGCGATGTGTTCATGGCGGACATCCGCGCGTTCGCCTCCCAGATGGTGGCCCAGCTGTCGGACGCGGCCATCGACGACGCCATCGCCGCGGCGCTCAAGACGAAGGTGGTGGCGGACGGCGCGGTCATCGGCACCTGTCCTTTGTGCCAGGCCGAGGTCCGGACCGCCCGGCGGGGCTGGGGCTGCGTCGCGTGCGACGTGTTCATCCCGAACCTCGTGGCCTCTCGCGAGGTCTCCGAGCGCATGGCGAAGGCCCTGCTGCTGCGGCGCGAGACCAAGGCCGTGCAGGGCTGGAAGAACAAGGCCGGCAAGCCCTTCAGCGCGGCCCTGTCCCTCGCCGACGACGGCAGCGTGGGCTTTCACTTCCCGGATCCCGACCCCCTCGGCCCGTGCCCGAAGTGCGGCCAGCCGGTGCGGCGCCGGGGCAAGGTGTGGACCTGCGACACCGGCCGCGAGTGCGCCTTCGTCGTGTTCGAGGAGATGACCGGATACAAGCCGGACGACGCCGCGGTGACGGCGCTGCTCGGCGGCGGCGGCGGCCCCGTGGTGGAGTTCGTGGACCGCTCGGGCATGCGCTTCGCGGGGCGGCTCAGCTGGAACGGGGCGCGCGTGGTGCCGACCCGGGTGGATCTGCGGGAAGAGGCGGGGGCCGTGGCCCGCTGTCCCCGCGACGGGGGCGAGGTGCACTTCGCCAACGCGCGCTGGCGATGCCGGACCTGCCCCTTCTCGCTGCCCGAGGTGGTGGCGTCCCGACCGCTCCTCATCGACGACGTGGTGGCCCTGTGTCGCGACGGCGCGACGATCCGCCTGTACGGCTTCCGCCAGAAGAACGGCCAGGTCCTCAAGGCGGCGATGGTGCTCGACGGCGACCGGGTCCAGCTGGACTGGGACAAGGAGCGCGCCGACTGGGACGCGCTGCCGGTTCCGCCCGGAGCGCCGGCCCCCGCCTTCGGCGTCAAGCGCACCGTGTGCCCCGGCTGCCTGGACCGCGGCGATCCCGATCCGGGCTGGGTCGTCGCGGGCCGCGCGGCCTGGGGCTGCAGCAAGTGGCGTCAGGGCTGCGCCATCCGGGTGCCGTTCGAGATCTACGGGCGCAAGCTCGAGGACGACGAGGGCAAGCGCCTGCTGAGCAAGCACCGCGCGACGACCTACACGCGGCGTCCCATCGACGGGAACGGGCGCGTGGAGCGGGCGCGGGTGGTGCTGGATCCGGAGCGCACGCCGGTCTGGGCCATCGAGGTCCAGGGCGAGTGACCGCGCCGTCGCCAGGGTGCCGCCCATGACCGACCAACGCCGGGCCATGCTCCGCCGCTGGCTGTCGCTCAGCGCCGTGCTGGAGCGCAACATCGGCGCCCCCCTGGGCCCCGCTGATCGGGTCAGCCCCGCCGATCTCGTCGCCACGATGGGACGGCTGGAGTGCCCGCTGCCGGCGGCGCTGTGCGAGTTCCTGCTGATCGCGGGACGCCGCGCCGACCTCGTCGGCCGCCGGGATCGCTGGGTCCCCGTCGAGGAGCTGTCCCTGGAGGACGGCCTGCTGGTCCTGGTGCGCGGCGACACCGCCGACTGGGGCATCCAGGACCTGAACGACGATGACCCGCCGGTCGTCCTTTGGAGCGAGGGGGCCATCCGCCCCGTGGGCGTGAGCCTGTCGGAGTTCCTGACCGACCGGGTGCGCACCACGCTGGAGAACCCCATCGCAGGCCTCATGGACCTGGCCCGCGGGACCGAGAACTGAGCGACCCCACCCGGAGACCTGTATGCCCGTAGACATCGCGCGCCCGAACCTCACCGGGCGCACCGGCGACCGGCCCAAGCCCCCCATGCGGGGCGGCTGGGCCGTCGTCATGGTGGGGCTGCCCGCCCGCGGCAAGACCTACATGGCGCGCAAGCTGGGCGGCTACCTCAGCTGGCTCGGCTACGAGACCGCCGTGTTCAACGTCGGCAACTACCGGCGGGCGACGTTCGGCGCGGAGGTGCCCGCGTCCTTCTTCGATCCGGGCAACCCCGAGGGGGTGATGGCCCGCCAGAAGGTCGCCATGGCCGCGCTGGACGATCTGAAGGACTGGCACACCAGCCGCGGCGGCCAGATAGCCATCTACGACGCCACCAACAGCACCCGGGCCCGGCGCGATCTCGTGGCTGAGCGGCTGTCCGCGGCGGGCCTGAACGTGTTGTTCGTCGAGAGCGTGTGCGAGGACCAGGAGATCATCGAGGCCAACATCCGCGCCACCAAGCTGCGGGCCCCGGACTACGCCAACGTGTCCGAGAATGACGCGGTGACCGACTTCCGGGCGCGCATCAAGCACTACGAGGCCGCCTACGAGCCCATCGACGACGACTCCCTGAGCTACATCAAGGTGATCGACGTGGGGCGCCAGATGGTGCTCAACCGCATTCACGGGTACGTGCCGGGCCGCATCGTGAACTTCCTGATGAACCTGCACGTCCTGCCGCGGCCCATCTGGCTGTCCCGCCACGGCCAGAGCCTCGCCAACGTCGCCGGGACCATCGGCACGGACGAGGCCCTGTCCCCCGAGGGCCGGGAGTTCGCGCGCAACCTGGCGAGCTGGGTCAAGGGTCAGAACGTCGACCAGCTGGTCGTGTGGACGAGCACGCTGCAGCGCACGGTCGAGACGGCGAGGCTGCTCGGCCGCCCCGCCCTGCAGCAGAAGTCGCTGGACGAGATCGACGCGGGGCTGTGCGATGGCATGACCTACGGGGAGATCGAGCGGAAGATGCCGAGCGAGTGGCGGGCCCGGCAGGCGGACAAGCTGCGGTACCGCTACCCCCAAGGCGAGTCGTACGAGGACGTGATCCGGCGGGTCGATCCGCTGATCATCGAGCTGGAGCGGCAGCGCCAGCCCGTGCTCGTGATCGGGCACCAGGCCGTGCTTCGCGCGCTGTTCGGCTACCTGACGGGAGCGGAGCGCGAGGCGGTTCCACACCTGCGGATCCCCCTGCACACCGTGCTGGAGCTGGTGCCGCGGGCCTACGGGTGCGAGGTGCACGCCCACAAGCTCGGCCCCACGGTAGCCGGCGCGAGCAGCAGCTGAGCCGGCCCCAAGGCAGATGAGCAGGAGGCTGCTGGCGGTCGCGCTCGGCCTGCTCGGCGCCCTGGCGCTGGCCGAGGCGGGGGTCCGGCTGGGGGGCCTGCAGGACCGCTGGATGCCCTCCCTGGTGTTCCAGATGAGCAGCGACGCGGCCGTGCACCGGTACGCCGCGGACCCGCGCCTGGTCTACGAGCTCGCGCCCTCCACCTCGGCGCGCCTGCCCCAGGCCGAACCGTGGGGCGCCCCGATCCGGACGGTGCACATCAACGCCCTGGGCCTGCGCGGGGCCGAGGCCGCCGTCGGCAAGCCCCGCGGCACCCTGCGGATCGTGTGCCTGGGGGGATCGAACACCTTTGGAGCCGCGGTGAGCGACGGCCAGACCTGGCCCGACGCGCTTCAGGCTGCCCTCGCGGAGCGGCTCCCCTTGCCGGTCCAGGTCTGGAACGCGGGGGTCTCGGGCTGGATGACCCCCCAGAAGGTGCTGCGCGCCGAGCAGGCGATCGCCGAGTGGGAGCCCGATCTGCTGCTGTTCCAGCTCTTCAACACGGGCCCCCGCAACCTGTTCGTGCCCGAGGGCGGGCTGGACTGGCGCCGGCAGCTCGAGGCCGATCCCACGCTGTGGCACGACCACCTGCGCTGGGTCCCGTCCGCGGGCCCGGGGCCGCTGCTCCGCGGCTCGGCGCTGCTGCGGGTGGCCGTGCTCGCCGGCAACCGGCTCGACCGGGACGGGCTGGAGCCCGGCGCCCGGGTGGAGGCCCTGGAGATCGCGGCCCGCGAACGGGGCCGGGACAGCTACCGCGCGCTGCGCAGGAGCACGACCGTGCCCATGGCGCTCGTGGTCGTGCCCGCGGGGGGACACGCCGAGTGGTGGCAGGAGGCGGTCGATGGCCCCGTCCTCGACCTGCGCGCCCTGCCCCGCCCCGACCTGCCCGGCATCGACGAGATCCACCCGAGCGCCGCGGCCTACGCCTGGTACGGGCAACGCCTCGCGGACCTGCTGATCGCGCAGGGGCTCATCCCCTGAGGGCTACCAGTCGGTCGTGGTGTAGTCCTTGAGGAACCTGCCCCACACGTGCTCGCCGGTGTTGAAGCCCTCGATGATGGGCGCCAGGATCCGCGCCGCCGCGTCCACCACGTCCAGGGGCGGGTGGAACCGGTGCTCGGCGCGCTTGCGGATCGCGTGCGCGTCCGGGTCCTCGTCGGTGATCCAGCCCGTGTCCACGCTGTTCATGTGGATGCCGTCGCGCACGTAGTCCGGCGCCGCGGTGCGGGTCAGCATGTTCAGGGAGGCCTTGGCCATGTTCGTGTGGGGGTGCCGGGCGGTCTTGAACGTGCGATAGAACTGCCCCTCCATCGCCGAGACGTTGACGATGTGCTTGTCCCGCTCGGGGCTGCGCAGCATCAGCTCCTTGAGGCGCGCGTTCAGGATGAACGGGGCCACCGCGTTGACCAGGTGCACCTCCAGCAGCTCGATGGTGGGCACCTCGTCGGCCATCAGGCGCCAGCTGTTGACCGTCCGCAGGTCGACCTGCTGCTCGTCCGCGTCCAGCTGGCCCGCCGGGAACAGGGTCAGGGAGGTGTCCAGGTCCTCGGCCAGCAGCGGCACCTGGCTCAGCTCCGCGGACGCCGCGCCCCCCACGGCGGCCAGCGCGTGCTCCGCCGGATCCGTCGGACCCGCCAGGAACCGCATCGCCTGGGGGGACAGCAGCGCCGCCTGCCGCTCCGCCTCCATCAGGTGCGCGTAGAAGCCGGGGGGCCGGCGCACCGTCTGGCAGGCGTTGCTGACGATGAAGTCCAGCCGGGCCTCGGTGCGCAGCAGGCGCTGACAGAACGCCTCCACGGCCGGTGAGTTGCGCAGGTCCAGCCCGTGGATGCTGAGCCGGTCGGCCCAGTCGGGGGCGTCGTCCTCGGCGGCGTACCGGCGCGCGGCGTCGTGGGGGAACCGGGTCGTGACGAGGAGCCTCGCCCCCGCCCGAAGCAGCTTGATGCCGGCCTGGAAGCCGATCTTGACCCGGCCCCCGGTGAGCAGCGCGGTGCGCCCGGACAGGTCCGCCGTCTGGAACCGCTTGACGTAGTTCAGGTCCCCGCAGGGTCCGCACAGGGAGTCGTAGAACGGATGCAGGGTGGTGAACCGGGTCTTGCAGACGTAGCAGGACCGCGGCGTGTTGAGCTCCACGGGCTCCTCGGGGGCGGCGAGCTCCCGCGGCGCGTCCGTCTTGGGGGTGGCGAACACCGGCATCGCCCGGGCCCTGCGGATCCGCGTCTGGTCGAGCAGCGCGTCGTCCTCCTGCCGGACCTCTTCGCGCTTGACGTTGCGGCGAGCGCGGCGCAGCGGCCGGAGCTCGTCCTTGCTCGGGCGGGAGGCTCGACCGGCGGCCGTCAACAGGCGCTGCACCAGCTCGGCGTCCAGGCCTACGAGCACCGCCCGATCCGCCACCACCTCTTCGAGGAAGGAGGCGGCGGCCTGGGCGCGGTGCATCACGGTGTCGTCGTCCATGGGCGGGATCACGTTCCTGGGTCCGGGGCTGCGGAGCGGCGCAGGGTAGACTCCCCGCCGGCATGGCGGAACCAAAGGACCCATGAGCGACCGATCCCACCGCTGGGTCTCCAGGGGAACCGGAGCAGATCTGGTGGCGGTCACTGTCCTGGTCGGAGGGCTTCTGGGCTCCTCGTCCCTCGGCTCGTTCCTGACCCGCGAGGAGGCGCGCACCGACGCCGCGGAGCTCGAGCGCCGCGTCGCGGTCCGCCAGGCCGCCATCGAGACCGCCCTGCATCGCGCCATGGACGCGTCCTCCTCGGTGGTCGGGCTGTTCGACGCCAGCACGAACGTGAGCGAGTCGGAGTTCGAGGTCTTCGCCGCGGCGCTGCTGGAGAGGCAGCCGGAGCTGCGCGCCGTGTGGTGGCTGCCGCGGGTGCGGGGCGATGAGCGGGCCGCCCATGAGCAGCAGGCCTGGCAGGACGGCCACCCCGACTACCGGGTGCGTGGTCTTCCATCCGAGCTCGGCCCCGTGCAGGTGCCCCCGGGGGTCGAGACCTGGCCGATCCGGTACGTCTCCCCCCGCGTGACCAACGTCGGCGCGCTGGGCCTGGACCAGGGCTCGGAGCCGCGCCGCCGCGCCGCCCTGGATGCCTGCGTGCGCAGCGGTCGCCCCGTCGCGTCCGAGCCGGTGCAGGTGACCCCCGGGGAGCACACAGCGCCCGACGGCCTGCTGATCTTCGGACCCGTCTACACCCGCGCCGGGCCCGACACGACGCACCTGAAGGGCGCGGTGGTGGCGGTGCTCGATCTGCGGGCCCTCATCCGGGGCCTGGACTCGGCCCTTCTGTCCGACGGGCTGGAGTCCTGGCTCGTGGATGCGTCGGGGGCCGTGCCGTCCCTGTCCCTGCGGGTGGCCGGATCGGCCGCGGCGCCCCCCGCGGGGGACATCGTCGCGAGGACCCTGATCGATCTGCCGGGCCCCCGCCTGGAGCTGATCTCGGCCCCCGGTCCCCGCTTCAGCACGGGGCGGGCGCACGTGGAGGCGTGGTGGTTCTGGGCCGCGGGCGGGCTGCTCACGGTCCTGTTGTCCCTGGGCTTCAAGGGCCGGGGGGACAACGCCCGGGACCTCGCAGGGCTCGCCGCAGCGGTGGGCGACGCGAACCGTGCCCTCGAAGAGGAGGTCGCGGAGCGGCAGCGGGCCGAGGCGGACGTGCGCCGGCTCAACGACGAGCTGCAGGAGCGGGTGGACCGCGGCACCCAGGAGATCAAGGTCAAGACGACCGCCCTGACCGAGACCCGACGCCAGCTCGAGGAGGAGCAGGCGCACAACGCGATGCTCGCGGGACAGCGCCTGGAGAGCCTGGGCCTGCTCGCGGGCGGCGTGGCCCACGACTTCAACAACCTGCTGACCACCATCCTGGGCCAGGCGAGCCTGCTCGGCGAGTCGCGCCTGCCCGATCCCGCGCGGGACTCCGCCATGCAGATCGAGCTGGCCGCGCAGCGGGCCGCGGAGCTGGTGCGCCAGCTCCTGACCTACGCAGGCCGCGCCGAGCCGCACGTGGAGACGATGTACCTGTCCGACGTGGTGGCCGAGATCCGCCGCCTCGTGGACGCGTCCCTGAGCAAGAAGGCGGAGCTGATCCTCGATCTGTCCGACGACCTGCCGCCGGTGCAGGTGGACGGAACCCAGCTGCGCCAGGTGCTGATGAACCTGATCACCAACGCCTCGGACGCGCTGAACGGGGAGGAAGGCACGATCCGCTTGAGCACCCGGCTCGAGGAGATCACGACCTCTCCCCACCCCGCCGGCTGGGTGCTGGGGGCACCTCTCCCGGGCAGCTACGTCGCGGTGCGCGTCTCGGACGACGGCCGCGGAATGGACCTCGCCACGGTCGAGCGAATGTTCGAGCCCTTCTACACGACCAAGGCCACGGGACACGGGCTGGGTCTCGCCGCGGTGCTGGGGGTGATCCGTGAGGTGGGCGGCACCATGCGGGTGCGCAGCACGCCCGGCCGCGGCACGACCATCGATCTGCTGCTGCCCGCGGGGGACCCCGATCCGGCCGAGTCCACGCGCTCGTGGATCGACGAGATGCCCGATCTGAATGGTCTGCGGGTGCTGCTGGTGGACGACGAGGCGGCCGTCCGGGCGCTGGTGCGCGCCGTGCTCAGCCGCGCGGGCTGCGAGGTCACCGAGGCGGTGGACGGAGTCGAGGCCATCGAGCTGCTCGAGGCCGGCCCGGATCGGTACGACCTCGTGATCCTCGACATGATCATGCCGCGCATGGACGGGCCCGAGACCTTCGCGGCCCTGCGCGGCCTGCGGCAGGACCTGCCGGTCATCCTGTCGAGCGGCTACTCCAGCTCCCAGGTCCAGGATCTGCCGCTGGGGGACTACGGCTTCTTCCTGTCCAAGCCCTACCGCGCCCGGGACCTCATCGCCGCCGTACGCGACGCGCTGGGGGCCCTGGTCCGCGCCTGACCACGCGATCTACCTGTCGCCGCGACCGCCCTTGGGCCGGTAGCCGCCGCCCCGGGAGCGCGGGGGGGACGAGGCGCCGCCCTTCGGCCCGCCCTTCGGCCCGCCCTGGGCTTCCCGCCAGCGCTTCTCCTTCGCCTCGGTGGGCGGGAACGCCTTGATGAGGCAGTCGGGCCCCTCGCCGATCAGGTCCTTGCGGCCCGCCTCCACGAGCGCGTCCCGGACCTCGAACCAGTTGCGCGCCTCGAAGAACTGCAGCAGCGCGCGCTGCATGTTCCGGTCCTTGAGCTTCTTGGCGACGGGCACCGGCGTCAGCGTCTTCGGATCCAGGCCCGTGTAGTAGATGGCCGTGGCCACGTCCATCGGCGCGGGGATGAAGTCCTGCACCTGGCGTGGCCGGTACCCGTTCTTCTTGAGGAACACGGCCAGCTCGATCGCCTCGCGCAGATCGGTGCCGGGGTGCGACGCGATGAAGTAGGGGACCAGGAACTGCTCCTTGCCGGCCCGCTTGCTGGCCTTGTCGAAGGCCTCCGCGAACACCTCGAAGTCCCGCACGTCCGGCTTGCGCATCACCCGCAGGGTGCGGTCGCTGGCGTGCTCGGGGGCCACCTTGAGGTGCCCGCCGACGTGGTGCCGCACCAGCTCGTCGAGGTACTCGGGCGAGTGCTTCGCCAGATCCGTGCGCACCCCGCTGGCGATGTTGATCTTCTTGATGCCCGGCACCGCCCGCGCCTTGCGCATGAGCTGGATGAGGGGCTCGTGGGACGTGCCCAGCAGCTTGCAGTGGCTCGGATGCACGCACGACGGGCGGCGGCAGATGGCCTCCACCTCGGGGCGCGTGCAGCGCATCTTGTACATGTTGGCCGTCGGACCGCCCAGGTCGCTGACCGTGCCCTTGAAGCCCTTGGACTGGCTCAGGGCGCGCACCTCCCGCAGCACCGAGGCCTCGCTCCGGGACTGGATGGCGTTGCCCTGGTGCATCGTGATCGAGCAGAACGTGCAGCCGCCGAAGCAGCCCCGCATGACCTGCACGCTGTGGCGGATCGTCTGCCACGCGGGGATCTCGTCGGTGTAGGCGGGGTGCGGGGCCCGGGCGTAGGGCAGGTCGTAGACCCGGTCCATCTCCGTCTCGCTCAGGGGGGAGATGACCGGGTTGCACACCACCACCCGGTCGCCGTGGGCCTGCAGCAGCACGCCCCCTGCCAGCGGGTTCAGCTCGTGGTGGTACAGGTGCGTCGCCCGGGCGAAGGCGCGCTTGTCCGCCTTGACCTCCTCGAAGGACGGCAGCGCGATGCCCGCCGGCAGCTGGGCGCGCTCGTTCTTGCCCGCCAGCCAGGCCACCGAGCGCATGTCCCGCAGGTCGCGGCTGGTCTCCCCAGCGTTCAGGCGGCGCGCGATCTCCAGGATCGGGGCCTCGCCCATGCCGTGCACCACCAGATCCGCCTTGCTCGACATCAGGATCGACGGCTTGACGGTGTCGGACCAGTAGTCGTAGTGGGCCAGGCGCCGCAGCGACGCTTCGACCCCCCCGGCGATGACCGGCACGCTGGAACCCAGGCGCTTGTTGGCTTCGCGGCACCGCTGCACGTACACGTTCGTGGCCCGATCCGGCCGCCGCCCGATGGCGCCCCCGGGCGAGTACGCGTCGGCGTTCCGCATCTTCTTGCCGGCGGTGTAGTGGTTGATCATCGAGTCCATGTTCCCGGCGGACACGGCCCAGAACAGGCGGGGCGCTCCGAAGGCCAGGAACGCATCCACGTCCAGCCACGGGGGCTGGCTCAGGATCGCCACGCGGTACCCCGCCGCCTCGAGCACCCGGCCCAGGATCGCCATGGCGAAGGACGGATGGTCGATGTAGGCGTCCCCGGTGACGAACACCACGTCCACCTGATCCCAGCCCCGTCGCTGCATCTCGGCGGGGCCCAGGGGCAGGAAGTCGTGGGCCAGCTTCGCCACCTCGCCGCTCGGCTCCGGCAGGTCCAGCAGATCCTGGGACGCAGCGCGGCGCGGTGGCTCTCCGGGAGCCTCGATGAGGGGCAGGGACGGGTGGCTCAAGTGCGGCTCAGCGCCTCGGCGAGCACCCGCTGAAGCTCGTCCAGCCGCGGGCGACGCCGCAGCAGCATGCGCCGCAGGGGCGGGGGCAGCTCGTGCTCGTGATCGTCGAGCAGCTCCCGGCAGAAGCCCCGGGCGCTCCCGCCGTGGGCCTTGAGCGCCTCGAGCTTCGGGGTTCCGCGCACCCCCTCGATGGCCGCGAGCCACAGCCGCGGCGGCTGCGCCGAGGTGTCCACCAGCCAGCGCCAGCGGCGGGCGTCGGGCAGCACGAGGTGGGCGAAGGCGAGGCCTCCGAGGATCTGCGTGGCCTGCAGGGCCAGCTCCAGCGCCACCCTGCGATCCGTGGCGAGCCGCGGCAGCGCCAGGGCCGCCGGCTGCCCCCACGCGGGCACGGCGATGACGAGCAGGTCGCCCTTCAGATCCGCGCCGAGCAGCGGCACGAGCCCCGGCAGCACCAGCTGCTTGTGGATGTCCACCTCGACCTGCACGGCCTTGCGCGCCTTGGCGGGCGCTGTGCGCAGCCACACCGGCACCTGCCCGTCCAGCGACCACGCCTTGACGAGCTTGTCGCGGCCCTTGCCGGGCTCGCCGGCGACGATCCTACGCCCCGTGTCGTCCGGCCAGCCCACCGCGAAGCGCCCCACGAGCCGGCTCTCCAGCGCGTCGCGCCACAGGGCGGCCTCGTCGCAGTCCGCCTGGGCCCCCTCGAGGTGGCGCAGCACCCAGCGCGCGCGCTCGTCGGAGTGGCGACGCATGAGCTCGCCGGCCCGCATCAGCGCCAGCCGGCGGTAGTCGGGGGACGAGGTGGGCAGCGACTCCAGCAGCGCCGTGCTCGCCCGATCCGCCGCGCGGTCGTCCCGCACGAGGGCCACGGCGGACTCCAGCAGGCGGATCCGCACATCGGTGGGGTAGGCCCGCAGCGTGTCCGCGGGGGCCGACAGGAGCAGCTCGCAGCCCGCCCGCAGCGCGCCGGCGCTCTGGCTGGTCTCCTCCCCCAGGACGATCTCGTCGTGCACCGCGGTCAGCGGCCCCAGGGCCGACTTGAGGTCCGGGGGCAGCTCGCCGGCCAGGGCTTCGAGCCGGGCCGCGAAGTCCGGCGCGTGCAGCAGACCGAACAGGGCCTGGGCCCGCTCGTGGCCCGAGAAGCAGGACGCCAGCAGCTCCAGCAGGCGCGTGAACCGCGCCGGAGACGCCTGGGCGAAGTCGATGCGCGCCACCGCCAGCGAGAACGCGCCCGCGGCCTTGCTGCGCGACGCCGTGTCGGCCAGGGACTCCAGGTACAGCAGCAGGATCCCGAGATCGTCGCTGAAGCGGACCACCCCGGCGAGCAGGCTGGTGCGGCCCCCGGGGGACTCGATGCGCTCCAGGGCCCGCTGCACCGCGACGTGGTCCACCTTGCTCAGCAGGGCCAGGCACACGCCCCGGTGGGACGGCTCCCGGGACCCGTTGAGCAGCAGGTCCTCCTCGGCGTTCACCCGGATCCCCAGGGGCTTGCGCACCGTGCGCAGGAACTTCAGGTGCGCCTTCATGGCGCGCACCTCGTGGGGACGCAGGGGCTCGTCTGCGGACAGGTCGGGGTCGATCACCCTCGTTCGCAGGGCAGCCTTGGGGTCCACAGAGCCGGATCGTTGGTGTTGGCGAGTCATCGCGCGGAGTGTAACCCCCGGAGCGCCGGCCGGACGCGCGGGGCTGGTAGCGTTGCCTGGATGTCCGATGACCCGCCCCTGCTGGCCTTCGAAGGGCTGCACCATCGGTGGGGCGATCAGGTCCTGTACGAGGGGCTCGATCTGGAGCTGCACCGGGGCGAGACCCTGGCCCTGATCGGGCGCTCCGGCACCGGAAAGAGCGTGCTCCTCAAGATGGCGCTGCGGCTCCTGGTTCCAGACCAGGGCAGCATCGTCGCGTTCGGGCAAGAGGTCACCGAGCGCACCGAGCGCTCGATGTTCGACCTGCGCCAGCGCATCGGGATGATGTTCCAGAACTACGCGCTGCTCGACTCCCTGACGGTCTTCGACAACGTGGCCTGGCCGCTGCGGATCGCCGGATGGATCGACCGGGAGCGGATCCGTGAGCGGGTCGCCGAGACCCTGGGCATGGTCAACCTGCCCGGCACCGAAGACAAGAAGCCCGCGGAGCTGTCCGGCGGCATGAAGAAGCGGGTGTCCCTGGCCCGGGCCATCGTGACGCGCCCCGAGATCCTGCTGTACGACGGCCCCACCACGGGGCTCGATCCGGCCAACGCCAAGCGCGTGGACGCGATCATGGTGCGGCTCAAGGAAGACGGCGTGACCGCGATGCTCGTGACCCACGACCTGCGCTCCATCGAGCTGTGCGCAGACCGGGTGGCCATGCTGCACGACCGCCGGATCTGCTGGGCCGGGCCCACGGAGAGCCTGGCCTCCGAGTCCCCCCAGGTGGTGCGCGACTTCCTGACGGGGAACTTCAAGAGGTACTACGACCCTGACCGGGTCGCCGCCGCGGCGGGTCGATTCACCGCCGAGAAGGGCTGAGGCACCGTCTGTCTGCCCCGCGTCGGGGCGGTGGTAGATTGCCGACATGTCCACCCTTCGCTGCTTCGCCCTGCTCGCCGCAGTGACCCTGTTGCCGGGGTGCCCCGAGCCCGAGCCCCTGCCCGAGCCGGTGCAGGACGACGACGACGACAGCACCGACGTGGTGGACGACGACGACTCCACCGAGGAGCCCACGCCACCTCCGTCGGAGCCCGTGCTCCTGATCAACGAGATCCTGGCTGCTCCCGCGGCCCAGCCCCCCGCTGGAGCGCCCACCACGGACTGGATCGAGCTGTACAACCCCGGGTCCGAGCCCGTCTCCCTGTCCCGGTTCTCCATCCGGGACAACGCCGACGCTGAGCCGAGCCCCCTCGATCCCACCCTGGAGGTGGCCGCCGGCGGGATGATCGTGCTGCTCGCCGACGGGCAGCCGGAGCTGGGCCCCCGGCACCTGCCCCTTCGCCTGGACGTGGACGGCGAGTCCCTCGAGCTGCTGCGGGACGAGCTCGTCGTCAGCACCCTCACGTACGGCGAGCTCATCGCGGGCTGGTCCCTGGCGCGCAACGGCGACGGGTCCTGGGACTGGGAGGTGCGCACCTCACCGACGCCCGGCGTCAGCAACCCGGTGGGCGCGGCGCCGGGGCCCCCCGCCGACGGAGACGAGCACTGCGGCCTGGTGGACGTGGAGTTGGAAGAGGACGTGCTCGAGGGCGCCCTGCTGACGGTGCAGGTGTCCTGCGCGGACGACGAGCTCGCCGCCTTCGACGTGCTCGCCCTCAGCAACCCCGCCGGAGGCACCTGGGACGCTGGCACGGCCACCTGGACGCGGACCACGGGCCTGGCCGACGCGGGCACTCACGAGGTGCTGTTCGTCGCGAAGCCGGCGGGGCGCGGCGCCGTGCCCGAGACCGAGCGCAGCCGGGTGCACGTGGTCGATGACTGGTCCCACCCGGACAACGTGCTCGTGGATCCGGCGACCTACACCCGGGAGTGGGGGCTGCCGGTCCTGCACCTGGATCCGGCCGGCTCCCTGAGCCAGACCTACATCGCCGCCGACGGGTGGTTCGACGGGGTCCCCTACAGCGCCACGATGAAGATCCGGGGCGCCGCGAGCGTGGGCTATCCCAAGAACCACTTCACCGTGGAGTTCGAGCCGACGCAGATCGACCTGGGGGACCAGGGGTTGGGGAACAAGGACCACCTGGTGCTGATCTCCAACTTCGACGACAACGCCTACGTGCGGCAGAAGCTGGCGTTCGACGTGTGGGCGGAGATGGCCACGTACCGCGCAGCGCCGCGCATGCTGCCGCGCAGCTGCTGGCTCGTGCTGTACCTGGACGGCGCCTACTTCGGCCTGTACATGGCCATCGACCACATCGACGACGAGTTCGAGCGGGAGATGGGGTTTCAGGACGTGGGCACGAACCTGTACAAGTCCGTGAACCACGACGCCAACTTCTACCTGCGCCTCGCCAACGGGAACGACAAGACCAACCTGTCGTCCGGCTGGGAGAAGAAGGAGGGGACCGAGGGGGACCTCTCGGATCTGGAGGCGCTCACGCAGTGGGCAGGCTCCGCGAGCGACGCCGAGTTCCTCGCCGAGCACGACGACTGGCTCGAGATCGAGGACTTCATCGACTGGCTGCTCTTCGTGCACTGGATCGCGGCGGCGGACAGCGCGGGCAAGAACGCCTATCTGTACAACGATCCGCTGGACGTGCGGTTCCGCTACGTGCCCTGGGACTTCAACCACGCGTACGGCCAGGACTGGCGCACGCTGCGCGTGTCCGCCGACTGGCACAGCGAGTTCACCTGGAACAACGCCATCTTCGCGCACCTCCTGGCGGAGCCGACCCTCGCCGCCGCGCTGTGGGCCCACGACGAGGTCCTGCGAGCCCCCGGCGGGCCCCTGTCCCCGGACCGACAGCTTGAGCTGATCGACGGCTACTACGCCGACATCGACCGGTCGGCCCAGCGCGACTGGGACAAGTGGGCCGCCGCCTACGGCAGCTACGGGGGCTGGGCGAGCCTGCGCAACGGGGACTGGCTCGACTACCCCGGGGAGCGGGCCTACCTGGAGCAGTGGCTCGTGGACCGGGCCGACGCGATGGACGTGCTGCATCCCCCGGCGGGGCCATGAACGACGTCCGGCTCCTGATCCTGGCCCTGGCCCTGCTCCTGGTCGGCTGCGGCGGCCCCACCGGCGCGCTGCCCATCGACGACGACGACACCGTTGACGATGACGACACCGTCGGCGACGACGACGACGACGACGATGACGACGACACCGTTGGCGACGACGACGACGACGACGACGACGACGCGACCCCGGGGCTGATGATCAACGAGATCGTGTCCAACAACGCCGGATCGGTGCTCGACGACGGGGGGCAGCCGGCGGACTGGCTCGAGCTGTACAACCCCACCGGCGCGGACGTGGCCCTGGCCGGCTACCGGATCAGCGACGACTGGACCGTGCAGGACCTGCACCTGTTGCCCGAAGGCCTGGTGGTGCCGGCGGGCGGCTACCTCGTGCTGTGGGCCGACGCCCCGGAGGTCCCGTCGCCAACCCACCTGCCCTTCCGCCTGGCGAGCGCGGGCGAGGCGGTGGGGGTCTTCGATCCCGCCGGGGACGTGATCGACTGGGTGGAGTTCCCGGCCCTGACCGACGACGCCGCCTGGGCGCGGCTCCCCAACGGCGGGGACGTCTGGCAGACCGTCGCCCGGGGGACCCCCGGCGCACAGAACGCCGACGCGCAGGTGCAGACCGATCCCCTGTTCGCCGTCGGCTCGACCTGGAGCTTCCTGGACACGGGCGTGGCGCCGGATCCGTCCTGGACCACGGTCGGCTACGACGACTCCGCCTGGGCCGTGGGGCAGGCCCCCCTGGGCTACGGAGATCCGGTCACCACCCAGGTCTCCTACGGCACCTCGGCGGGCAACAAGCACATCACCACCTGGTTCCGCCTGCCCTTCGCGGTGGACGAGGCCGTCGCCACCGGGGCCTCCTCGATGACCCTGTCGTTGCGGGTCGATGACGCCGTGCTGCTCTGGCTCAACGGGGTCGAGCTGCTGCGCCACAACCTGCCCGCCGGCGAGATCACCGCGCAGACCCTGGCCTCCGGGACCGTGTCCGGCGCGGACGAGACGGCGTACTCGTCCTGGGTCGTGCCTCCTGCGGGGCTGCAGGCGGGCGGCAACGTGCTGGCGGCGGAGGTGCACCAGGCCTCCGCGTCGAGCTCGGACCTCGCCTTCGACCTGGGCGGGTCGGTGGAGTCCTGGCAGTGGCGCTGATCCGCTGCGAGGCCACCGGCGAGCCCCGTCGGTTCGCGCGCTCGCTGCGGGTGGGGCGCGCCCCGGACAACGACCTGGTGCTGCCGGACACCACGGTCAGCGGGTTTCACGCGTGCATCCAGTACCGGGACGGCGGCTTCTTCCTCAAGGACCTGGGCAGCTCCAACGGCACCACCGTGAACGGCGAGCCCGCGGCGGGCTGGGTGGCGCTGGCCAACGGGGCGGTGCTCGGCTTCGGACCCGACGCCCGCTGGACCCTGGAGCAGCTCGACGCCTCCGAGGCCCAGGGCGCCGCGACCCACCTCGTGACCACCCTGGACGGCGCCGCGTCGCACCCCGTGGTGCACGACCGGCTGACCTTCGGGCACGGCCCCGGCTGGGACATCGACGCCGATCCCGGCGCCCCGGGCCTGCAGGCGGTGCTGTACCAGGAGGACGACCAGGCCTTCCTGACCCCCGTGGGCGCGACGCCGGTGTCGGTGCAGGGCGAGCCCGTGGACCCGGCGCAGCCCGCGCCCCTGCCCGCCGGCGCGACGTTCGCGGTGGGCGCGATCCAGTACCGCTTCGTGCTGAACCGGACGGCGACCACGGGCCTGGCGGCGACGGCCCGGGCGGGTCTGGCGAGCCGACCCTACGCCGGCTACGAGCTGGTGCTGAAGGACCGCGGGGCGGTGGGCGACATCGTGGTGCGGGACGCGCGCGGGGAGCACCGGTTCGGCGACCAGGAGATGCGCTTCTTCCTGCTCCAGGTGCTGGCCCGGGAGCTGGTGGAGCAGTCCCAGGGCACCGACCAGGGGGGCTGGATGGACGACGAGCGGCTGCGGCTGGGGATCTGGGGGCGTCGGGCGCTCGAGAACCAGGCCATCTCGACCCTGCCGAAGCTCATCCACGACACCCGCGCGATGCTGGGGCGGCAGGGCATCGACGGCCTGTTCATCGAGAAGAAGCGGGGCCGGACCCGACTGCGCCTGGCGGCCGGCTCGGTGCGTCTGGAGTGATGTAGCCGCCCCTCGCCTACGATGCCCGGCATGTCCATCGACGTGCCCGCCTACCTCGCCTTCCTGCCCCCTCCCCTGCTGGCCCTCCTGGACGCCGCCGCCGAGCCGGTGCAGGGCGTGCCCGGCCTGCGGGTGCAGCAGGGGCTGCGCGGCGCCTTCCCGCGCATCGAGACCATCGAGGCGCTGTCGCTGGTGTGCGCCGTCTATGAGGCCGTGCGCGGCGAGCTGGCCGCCGTGCTCGCCCAGCGCGCGACGGACCGCGCCTTCCTGGACACGGTGATCGCGGACTGCGCGGCCCAGGGCACCGCGTCCGGGATCCCCTGGTCCTCCCCGGACTACCCGACCGCCTTCGGGCGCACCGACCCCGCGGGCCGCACCGTCCTGGGCCCCCTGCCCGGCCCCCGCTCGGAGCCGCCGCCGGTGCGCGTGCCCGCCTTCCTGCAGGGCGAGCAGGTGACCCTGTTCGGCCCCCCGGACACACCCAAGATGGCGATCAACGCCATGAACGCCCTGCATCGGCGCCGCTCCGACGAGCCCGCCCTGGTCTCCGAGCTGGTGCACGCCTCGGGCCAGGTGCCCCGCTGGGGCGCCGACGACGAAGACAGCAAGACCCCGCTGATGACCAGCTTCCTGCTGGCCTGCGACAACCTCATCGGCTGCTTTGACGGCTCGCTGACCCACGTCGACGAGCAGGGCCGCACCTACACCCTCGCCGAGACGGGGCGCAGCAAGCCCATCAAGCGGATCCCCGGGCTCGCCCTGCCCGACGGCGCGCACCTGCTGCGCGGCAACCCCCTGCCCCTGCACCTGTACGACCTCGTGCAGCACGTCTGGCACAACCGGCAGCGCCCCGAGGCCCTGGTGTTCTACGTGCCCAAGCTCGAAAACGAGGAGGAGGCCGCCTACCTGCGCACGCTGATCCAGGCCACCGAGGCGGCCGTGCAGGCGCGGCATCCTGCGTACGTGCTCGGCAGCATCCGGGTCCTGCTGGTGTTCGAGAACCCCCGCGCGATCTTTCGGATCACCGAGATGGCGGCCGCCCTGAGCCCGCACTTCATCGGCGGGAGCCTGGGCTGGCACGACTTCCTCGGATCCACGGCGCGGCTGCTGCGGCACGAGCCCCGGTACCGGATCCCCGTGAAGGCCGACCCGGACATCGTCATCCGTCACATCAAGGAGTCCCACGTGCTGCTCGCGAAGTCGCTCGGAGCGATGGGCGCGATCTCCATCGGCGGCATGTACGGGATCCTGTTCGAGGCCGGCAACGAGGCGTCCTACCGGGTGTCGATGGTGGGCTTCATCCGCGACGTGGTGACCCAGCTGCGGCGCGGGCTGACCGGCTTCTGGGTGGCCCACCCGGACTTCGTGCGGATCGGCATCGCGCTGGTGGAGGCGTGGCGTCGGTACGAGCGCGATCCCCGGGACCCGACCCTGACGGCCCTGGTGAGCGCGCTGGTGCCCGATCCCGTCGAGCAGGGCCCGCTCCTGCGGTTCGTGCAGGCGGCGGACGGACCCGGGCTGGACGAGGGCCATCCGCGGTACCTGCGCGCCGTGCTCGCGGCGGACCTGCAGGTCTCGCCGGTCATCCGCAACGACGACCCCGAGGAGGTTCGCTACAACGTCTTTCAGGCCCTGCAGTACCTCGCCGACTGGCTCGGCGGGAACGGCTGCGTGGCCCTGCCCGCCACCTTGCGCGACGCCCGGGGAGACGACGTGTTCGTGCGGGTGATGGACGATCTGGCCACCACCGAGCGCTCCCGCTGGGAGCTGTGGGCGGAGGTGCAGCACGGGCGCGTGCCCCAGGAGCTGTTCGAGCGGATCCTGGCCGAGGAGCGCGCGTTCCTGCAAGGAGGGCCCGACGCGTCGGCGGCCGGCGTCGCCCGCCGCGTGCAGATCCCCTGGAGCGGGGCCGCGGCGCGCTGGTACCCCGTCGCGGTGGCCCTGCTGCGCCAGCTCGTCACCAGCGTGGACCCGCCGGAGTTCGTGACCGAGCTCGCCCTGCCCTTCACGTTCGACGCGATCCGCGACGCCGAGGACCCGTGGGCCGCCGCCCAGGCGCTGTGCCCGGGCCGGTACGCCTGAACGCAGGATGGACTTCGCCGCCTCGGTCGCCCTGATCGTCGGGATCGACGCCTACACCGGCGGGATCCCGCCCCTGGGCAACGCGGTCCGGGACGCCGAGGCGGTGGCCGCGGCCCTGGGCGACGACCACGGCTTCACCGCGATCCGCCTGCTCGACGGGGACGCCACAAAAGCCGCCCTGGAGCGGGTCCTGCACGAGCAGCTGCCGGCCCTGGTGGGCCCCGACGACCGCGTGCTCGTCTACTTCGCGGGCCACGGCATCGCCCAGGACGGCGACGACGGCCCCGAGGGCTTCCTGGTCCCGGTGGACGCCACCCCCGAGGACCGCGGGTCCCTGTTCCCCATGCTGGCGCTGCACCAGGCGCTGGCCGCCCTGCCCTGCCGCCACCTGCTGCTGGTGCTCGACTGCTGCTTCGCGGGCTCGTTCCGTTGGGCCTCCACCCGCAGCTTCCTGCCCGGCGCCCAGACGCTGTACCGCAAGCGCTACGAGCGCTTCGTGGGGGAGCCGGCGTGGCAGGTGCTGACCTCCACGGCCCCGGACCAGAAAGCCCTGGACCTGCTCGACGGCCTCATGATCGGCACCCGGGTCATCAGCACCGAGCACTCCCCCTTCGCCGCCGCCCTGCTCGACGGGCTGGGTGGTGGCGCCGACCGCCCCGGGCCCGATGGGAAGACCAAGGGGGTGGTGACCGCCACCGAGCTGTACCTGCACGTGCGCGACGTGGTGGAGCTGGGGGCCGAGGCCCAGGGCAAGGCCCAGACGCCGGGCCTGTGGCCCCTGCCCAAGCACGGGCGGGGCGAGTTCCTGTTCCACGTGCCCGGTCGCCAGCCGGCGCTGCTGCCGGACCCGGTGCTGGACGCGGACGCCAACCCCTGGCCGGGCCTCGCCGCCTACCACGAGCACCAGGCCGCGCTGTTCTTCGGTCGATCCCGGGTGGTGGCGCAGCTCCAGGAGCGCCTGGCCGCTCCGGGCCCCCTCATCGCGGTGATCGGCGCCTCGGGCACCGGCAAGTCCAGCGTGGTGCGGGCGGGGCTGATCGCCTGGGCCCGCGGCGCCGAGGAGCCCTGGACCGTGGTGGGTCCGTACCGGCCCGGAGACCAGCCCCTGGGCGTGCTCGACGAGCTCCAGGAGGCCCTCGCCGACAGCCCGATCACGGATCCCGCCCTGGTGCTGCTCGACCAGTTCGAGGAGATCTACACGCTGTGTCGCGACCCGGAGGCGCGGGGGAGCTTCCTGAGCCGGTTCGTGGCGCTGCTGCAGGCCCTGCCCGACCGGGCCAAGGTGGTGATCACCGCGCGCTCGGACTTCCTGCCCCAGCTTCGGGCGGGCCCCCTGGGTCCCCTGCTGGACGCGGCCCGCTTCACGGTGCCGCCCATGAGCACCGACGAGCTGCGGGAGGTCATCGAGGGGCCGGCCCAGGCGCGGGTCCTGTACTTCGAGCCGCCTGGCCTCGTGGACCGCTTCGTGGACGAGGTGGTGGCCATGCCCGGCGCCCTGCCGCTGCTGTCCTTCACCCTGAGCGAGCTGTACTTCCGGTACCTGGACTCGGGGCGGGAGGACCGGGCGCTGCGGGGGGAGGACTACGACGCCCTGGGCGGAGTGGTGGGCTCCCTGCGCAGCCGCGCCTCGGAGCTGTACGACGCCGCTACCCCGGCCGAGAAGCAGAGCATCGAGCGGGTGCTGGTGCGCATGGTGGCCATCGACGGCGGCGAGCTGGCGAAGCGGCGGGTGTCGATCCGGGAGCTGGAGTTCCCCGATCCGGCCGAGACGGAGCGGGCGCGGCGGGTGCTCGACCGCTTCACGGAGGCCCGGCTGCTGCTGCGCGCCAGCGCCGCCGGCGACTCCGCGGTGACCCGGACGTGGGCCGGCGACGAAGAGCACAGCTGGGTCGAGCCGACCCACGACATGCTGGTCATCGCCTGGGACCGCGTGCACCTGTGGCTGGACCATCTCGGCCCCGAGGTGCACCTGCAGCGGGGGCTGTGGCGGCAGGCGTCCGCCTGGAGCGAGCAGGGCGAAGCCGACGGGGCCCTGTGGCACGACGATCCGCGGCTCGAGCAGGCCCGGGCGATCGGCGACCGGCCCGGCAGCTGGCTCAACGGCATCGAGACGGCGTTCGTGGGCGCAAGCGTGGTGCGCCGGGATCGCGACGCCCGGCGACGACGCCAGGCGATCACCGCGTTCGTGCTGGTGGTGCTGGCGGGGCTGGTGGGCGTGTCGTTCTTCGCGCTGCGGGCGGTGCAGGAGCGGGAGGATGCCGTGGCGGCCCAGAGGATCGCTGAGCGAGAGCGGGACCACGCCCTCAAGCTCACGCTGCTGGCGGGGGCCCAGACGGCCACGGACCCCACCACCTCGGTGGTGCTGCTGCGGGACGTGGGCGCGCCGGACGGGCTGCCCCTGTGGAGCTACGTGGTCAGCGACGCCATCGACCACCCCGTGGCCCGGCAGGCGTTTCAGGGGCACACCGGCGCGGTGACCCGGGCCCGCTTCGATCCGGGGGGCGGCCGGATCCTGACCACGTCCGACGACGGAGCCGCGCGGATCTGGCCGCTGCGGGACGACCGCGCCACCGACCTGACGTTGAGCGCGTCTCGTGGCCGTCGCCTCGAGCTGCAGGGGGGCGCCGGCGCCATCAACGACGGGACCTGGAGCCCCGACGGGACCCGCGTGGTCACCGCCGCCGAGTCGGGGCACGTGTCGATCCTGGACAGCACCACGGGCGCCCTGCTGCACCCGCTCCAGGGTGCCGGGGAGCCGGCCCTGGCGGTGGCGTGGTCGCCGGACGGTCAGCGCGTGGCGGCCACCGGCGGCTTCGGCTCGGTGCGGATCTGGGCGGCGGACACCGGCGCGCTGATCCAGACCGTGAAGGCCCCCGCCGACACCTGGAGCGAGCACCTGAGCTGGCGCCCCGACTCGGTCCGGCTGGCCGTCGCGGGCACGAACGGCTGGGCGGTGACGGTGGACGTCGCCACGGGGGACACGATCCTGCTCGCGCCGCCCACCGACGAGCCCGCCGTGGACTGGCTGTGGGTCGAGTACGCCCCCGACGGCGCCCACGTCGCCCTGTCCGGGGAGGGCGGCCAGGCCGGGGTGTGGACCGCCGCGGGACGGCAGATCGCGACGACGAACGCGCCCCGGGGGCGGGTGCACGCGATCCGGTGGAGCCCCGACGGCCAGACCCTCATCACCGCCTGCAGCGATCACGTCGCGCGCCTGTGGAGCCCCGGCGGCACCCTGCGCCACGAGCTGCAGGGCCACCGGGGGGCGGTCCTGCACGCCGCCTTCCTGCCCGACGGCGCCACGGTCCTGACGGCCTCCCTCGACAACACGCTGCGCTCCTGGGCCGTGGGGCGTGGACTGCCCCTGCTCACCTTCGTGGGCCACGCCGCCGGTGTGCGCCGCGTGGACGTGCGCCCGGACGGCGAGCGCTTCGTGACCGCGTCCGGCGACTGGACGGCGCGGCTGTGGAGCCCCCGCAACGCCTCGGAGTCCGTCGATCTGCCGGTGGTCGGAGACGACGTGTACGACGCGCAGTGGTCGCCGGAGTGCAGCTGGATCGGCGCCGCGTCCGCCAACGGCCTGGTCCGGCTGTTCGAGGCGCCGGGGCGGGGCAAGCCCGTCGCCCACAAGCTGGACGGGGCCGCCCACGTGCTCGCGTTCAGCCCCGACGGGCAGTGGATGGCGGCCGGATCCCGCAGCGGCGAGACCCTGGTGCGGGCCTGCGCCACGCCGTCCGCGTCGGGTCACGACTGCGCCACCTGGGCCGATCCCGTCGTGCTGTCAGCGCCCCGGCACGGTGACGCCATCGAGGCCCTGGCCTGGGGTGGAAGTCCCCCGTTCCTGGTCACCGCCAGCGAGGACGAGCGCGCCCGGATCTGGCGCCCCGAGCAGGGCCTGTCCGCCCCCACGGTGCTGGGGGGCCACGAGCAGCCCCTGAGCACCGTCGCCGTGTCCGCCGACGGCAGCCGGATCGCCACCGGCGGCCTGGACCGGTCGGTGCTCCTGTGGGACCCGAGCGCCCCCGGGGAGCCGGTGGCCCGGTGGACCGGGTTTCGCCAAGCGATCCGGCGCGTGGTGTTCTCCCCCGATGGGAGCCGGCTCGCCACCATCACCGGGGGCGACGACCTGTACCTGAACGCCCTGGACGCGGAGCCCGCGGTGCTGGGCAGCCACGCGGCGCGGATCCTGGACGTGGCGTGGAGCCGGGCCGGCACGCGGCTGGTCACCGCCTCGTCGGACCACACGGCGCGGATCTGGGACGCCGCCACGGGCGAGGTGCTGCACGAGCTCAAGGGGCACACGGGGCCTGTGGTCCACGCGCGCTTCGGCGCGGACGACGACACCGTGGTGACCGGCTCGTACGACAACACGGTGCGCATGTGGCGACCGGTGCCGGGCACGCACCACGTGCACGGAGACGTCATCGACTCGTACCGGGCCGCGATCACCGCCCTCGAGCCGGGCTGCGCCCCCGACACGGTCCTGTCCGGCACCGCAGATGGCTCCCTGCGCAACACCCACGTCGTGGGCACGCCCGCGCTGCGGGGTCTCCTGGACGCGGTCACGGACTACTGCGTGCCTCCAGGGCAGGCCCACCAGCTCACCGGCGCCACCTGGGACGAGGCCGAGGCTGCCTACCAGCGCTGCCTGCTCGCGCAGGCCGCGGGAACGCCGCTCGGGGGGGACGACGACAGCGCCCGCTGACGCCCCGGTATCCTGCGGCCCGGAGGAGCCATGCAGACCGTCAATCCCACCACCGGCCGCCCCATCCGCGACCACCTCGAGCACGACGCCGACGCGGTGGGCGCGCGCATCGAGGCCGCCGCCGCCGCCCAGCGGGCCTGGGGCGAGCGCAGCGTCGCCAGCCGGGCCGGGGTCCTCAAGCGCATCGCCGCCCTGCTGATCGAGCGGTCCCATCCCCTGGGCGCCCTGGCCACCGAGGAGATGGGCAAGCCGATCGCGGAGGCGGTGGCCGAGATCCGCAAGTGCGCCCATGTCTGCGCCTTCTACGCGGAGCACGCCGCCGCCTGGCTCGCCCCGGACGATCCGGGGGTGCCCGAGGCCGAGGCGTACGTGCGCATGGATCCCCTCGGGGTGGTGTTCGCGGTGATGCCCTGGAACTTCCCCTACTGGCAGGCCCTGCGCTTCGCCGCGCCGGCGCTGATGGCCGGCAACACGGTGCTGCTCAAGCCCGCGCCGTCCACGGTGGGCTGCACCCTGGCCATCGAGGAATTGGCGCTGGAGGCCGGCCTGCCCCCCGGCTGCCTCAGCACCCTGGTCATCGACATCGACGCGGTGCCCGGCGTCATCGCCCACCGGGCCGTGGCGGCGGTCACGGTCACCGGGAGCGAGCGCGCCGGGGCGGCGGTGGCGAGCGCGGCGGGCACGAACCTGAAGCCCTCGGTTCTCGAGCTCGGGGGCAGCGATCCCTTCCTGGTGCTCGCCGACGCGGATCTGGAGCTCGCGGTGCGCAACGCGGTGGCGTCCCGCTGCCTCAACGCGGGCCAGGTGTGCTGCGCCGGCAAGCGCTTCATCGTGGTGCAGGACGTGGCGGACGCGTTCGAGCAGCGGCTGACCGAGGCGATGGCGGCCCTGCGGGTCGGCGACCCCATGGAGATGGGAACCCAGGTGGGTCCCCTGGCCCGCCCGGAGCTGCGCGACCAGCTGGCCGACCAGGTCCTCAGGGCCGTGGCCGGCGGCGCCCGGGTGCTGACCGGAGGCGCCGCGCCGGACCTGGGAGAGGACCTCGCCGCGGGCTGCTTCTACGCGCCGACGGTGCTCGCGGGGGTCGTGCCCGGCAACCCCGCCTTCGACGAGGAGCTGTTCGGCCCCGTGGCGGCCGTCATCCGGGCCCGGGACCCCGAGCACGCCCTGGAGCTCGCCAACGCGAGCGACTACGGCCTGACGGCGACCATCTGGACGGCGGATCGGGCCCTCGCCCGGGACCTCGCCCGGCGCCTGCAGGTGGGCGGCGTGTTCGTGAACAGGATGGCGTTCTCGGACCCGCGCATCCCCTTCGGCGGCGTCAAGCGCAGCGGATACGGCCGGGAGCTCGGGATCTACGGGCTCCGCGAGTTCGTCAACGTCAAGACCGTGTGGGTGGAGTAGCCGCCCCTCAGCCGTCTTCGAGCACCAGGGACAGCGCGGTGAGGCGCCGCATGGCCGCGCCGACGGCCGCCACCTCGTCCGCGCGATCCGCCGGCAGCACGTCGTCGTCGATGTGCAGGCTCCAGGTCAGCAGCGAGTCGCCGGCGTCGCTGGTCCACGCCGCCCGCAGCCGGATGGGCCCGGCGCCCACCTGTTCGCCAGCGGGCAGCCCGGCCACCTTGGTGCCCGGAATGGGCTTGACCCGCACCGACCCGCTCAGCTGCGCCGCGCCGAGCCGGATCGGCGACACGCGCTCACCGTCCACGATGCGGATGAACGGATCCAGCCCCGGCACCGGCACCGGCAGGCTCATGCCCCCTTCGTAACGCCGCTGCCCGCCCTGGATGGTCCAGGCAGTGCTCACCCCCAGGGTCTGATCGTCGACGGTGATCGTGGTGGCGGTCAGCCGCCGCTGATCGAACAGCCGGGACCCGAAGTCACGGGCCTCCTCGTCCAGCTTGCCCCGGGCCTTCTTGACCCGGTGCTCCGTCTGCCGCCAGCGCAGGCACTGCTCTGCCCCCCAGCTGCCTGCCAGCTCCGCGTCCACCGACACCAGCAGGCTGCTGGTGCCGCTCGCCTCGACGGTCGTGTGCCAGCTGCGCACGTCGGCGCTGGGGTCGACGGGGAACCGGTGCAGCCGCGGACCGCCCTCCTCCAACAGCATCGCCACCCGATCCCCCAGCCTGAGACTGGTCTGCAGCCCCGAGGCGAAGGGCTCCCAGTTCGTGCTCGTCAGCACGCCGCGGCCGGGGAGCAGCACCCCGTACTGGTCCCAGTCGAACACCGAGCCCACCCCCGGGGGCCGGGCGCCGTGCTGATCGGCGAGCAACAGCGGCACGCCGCCCTCCTTGCCCAGGAGGGCCATGGCCAGCGCCAGCCATTCGGTGGGCTCCAGCCAGCGCTCGTCCGGGGTGACCGGGTCCCCCCACCGAAGCCCGCGCTCCCAGACCGCCCCGGGCTGCCACATCATCACGTCTTCGAGGTACCAGGCGAGCTGGATCCCCCGGTCCTTCAAGTAGGGATACCGGCTGCGGGCCTCCTTCGCCCAGGCGCCGGACTTGCCGCTCCACCGCCGGGTCTGCGCCGTCAGGCCCGTGGCCAGCGCCCGCCCCAGCGCGAGGGGATCGGACGACGTGCTCACGTAGAAGGCGGGCCGCAGGTCATCCGGCGCATGGGGCTCGGGGGGAGGCGGCAGCACCCGCTCCCGACGCAGCTCCCGACGGTCGCCCGTGGCGGTCACCGCGAGGCCCTGGGTCAGCGCCACCGCGCACGCGGGGCAGGCCACGATGAGCGCCTCTCTGAGCACCGGGGCGTCGGGAGCTCCCAGGAAGCCCTCGACCGAGACCATGCCGTCGAAGCACTGGGCGGCATGGTCGACGTGATAGGACTCCTGGATCAGGGCGCCCGCCTGCACCCCCGGGCGCGGACCCTTGACCTCCACGCCGCCCCCCGTCGCCACGCGCACCATGTCCTCCTGGGTGACCAGCTGGCTGGCTCCGTCGGGCGTGAACACCTCGATCCGGATCCCCCCTGGGACCCTGCAGCCGGGCCGCTCGTCCTGGGAGAACAGGTTCAGATCATCGCGGTCCGCCTCGGTGAGCACCGCGGTGCGGGTCTGCACGGCCAGCCGCAGCCCGGCGCCCCCCTCCAGAGCGGTGATGCGGAGCTCCTGCTCGAGCACGACCCGGCCGTACCCCGGCCACTGCCCCCGCAGGGCCCGCAGATCGAACGGAGGCTCGCCCGCGACCGCCGTGCCCGACACGGTCAGGAGGGCCAGCAGCGCGATCCAGACCCGCATGTCAGCCCCCCACCCGCACGATGATCGGGCGCTCCTGCGCATCCCGCACCGCCCGCGCGAAGTTGCGCCGCGCCTCTTCCAGCCCCGCGTCCATGCGCCCCGGGAGCTCCTGCACCTGCAGGGTGACCTGCACCGCCCCGGCTCCGTCCGCCGACGCGCTCAGGGAGGCCTGCCAGTCGTCGCGCTCCTCCTGCAGGGCCTCCGGCAGGGCCACCACCTGCGCCCCGGGGGGCAGCTGCACCCGCACCGTGGAGCGCTCCAGGAGCGGATCGAGGACCACCGGATGCACCCGCCGACCCGCGTCCACCAACAGGCGGCTCGGATCGCGGTCGTGCAGCCAGGGCAGCCGGATCACCAGGTGGGGCCCGGCCCGGGACACGAGGTGCACCGAGCGCAGGCGGGCGGTCACGAGCCACGCGTCCGTCGGCGCCTGGGGATCGCGTCCCTCCTCCAGGGCGAGGATCTCCGCCCCGGGCCACGCCGCCAGGATCGAGCGCCGCAGCTCCTGCTCCCAGCGCTGGGGATCCGTGCGACCCCGCCGACCCAACCGCTCGTTGGCCCGCCGTCCCACGAACCGCCACGTCAGGTCCGCCGTGGCGACCCCGTCTTCATCCAGCGCGATGACCGTGTCGTCCTGCTCGAGCCACCGCTCGGCGGACAGCGCGGGCACATGCACCAGCCCGCCACCCTCGGGCCGCAGCACCAGCGCGTCCCGATCCTGGATCCAGGGTCCCGCGGGGCGCGCCCCCACCCCCGCGTCCACCGAGTCCAGGAAGAAGACGCCGTCCGGGTGGCTCGGATCGGTCACCGCGACGATCGCGTGGTTGAAGCCCAGGGTGGGCACCTCCGTCAGCTCGTAAGGCGTGCCGGCCACCACCAGGGCGGGCCACGCGTCGATCCCCACCGCCCGCATCAGGGTCACCATCAGCGCCGTCTTGTCCTTGCAGTCGCCGATCCGCGCGGCGTAGCAGTGCTGCGCCCCGTGGGGCACCCAGCCCGACGCCGACGGGTAGAAGCCCAGGTAGTCCCACCCCTCCGCCACCGCGTCGTGAATGGCCAGCGCGCGATCCGCGAGGTCCTCATGGCCCGCCACCAGCTCTGCGGCCCACTCCGTCATCGCCTCCGAGGCGTCCAGCTCGGGCTCCCACCGCGCCGACGCCAGGGACGCCAGACGCTCCCACGACGGCTGGTTGCTCCAGGCGAGGCTCGGAAACGAGTCCATGGCGTGGGGCATCGCGGGCTCGCCGAAGCGTTGGTACAGCGTCTCGAACGTGAAGGTGTAGCGGTCGTGGGCCCCGAGGGGCTCGGCCGCCGGCATCTGGGGCAGCGAGAAGAACCGCGTGGCGAAGGCCAACGGCTCCCCCTGGGGCACCTCGATGATGAGGGTGCGGCTCTTCGTGTAGGGACCCGGCTGCAGGAACTCGACACCGCCGATGTAGGCCTCGAAGCCCGGGTGCGGCCCCTCCCGGGTGGTGACGGACACGTGCAGGGTGCCCGGCTTGCTGCGATCCAGCGGGAGGACCAGCGCCACCTCGTCGGTGATGTAGCCCGCGAACGGGGCCTGGTTGGACTCCAGCAGATCCGCCACGCCGTACACCCGCGTCCTGCCTGCGGACTCCCAGCGCAGCTCCAGCTCGCCGATCTCGGTCTCACGCAGCGGGCTCTTGTTCACGATGGGCAGGAACTCGGGGAGCGCGGCGGGCTGCCGGACCCGCATCGTGTAGGACTGGTGGTGCTCGAAGCCCCCTGCGCCGTCGTAGGTGTAGCGCTCCGTGGCGTCCTCGACGAGCACCCCGAGGTCCGCTTCCTTGATGTGGGCCCACCGCTTGTGGCGGTAGTCGAAGTAGCGCCGGGGCAGCCACGGGTGCGTCCAGCGGATGGCCGGCTTGTCGTCGTCGTCCGCGGCCGAAGAGGCAGGCAGCGCGACGATCAGCGCGAGCAGGAACAGAGCCAAGGACCGCATACAACCCCTCCCCGGAGCAGCGTCAGGCTACCTGCGACGCGACGCCTACTGGTAGCCCTTGGCCTGCAGGGTGAACAGGTGGGCGTAGCGCCCGCCCTGCTCCATGAGGCTCTCGTGGCTGCCCTCTTCGACCAGCGCGCCCTGGTGCAGCACGGCGATGTGGTCCGCCATGCGCACCGTGCTGAAGCGGTGGCTGATGAGGATCGCCATCTGGTCTTCGGTGAGGTCGGCGAGGCGCTGGAAGATCTCCGCCTCGGCTTCGGCGTCCATGGCCGCGGTGGGCTCGTCGAGCACCAGGATGTCGGCCTTCTCCCGCATCATCGCGCGGGACAGGGCGACCTTCTGCCACTGCCCGATGCTCAGCTCCCGACCGTCCTTGAACCACCGACCCAGCTGGGTGTCGTATTTCGCCGGGAAGGTCTCGATGAACGGGGCCGCCATGCCTCGCTCGGCCGCCTGCACGATGCCCGCCTGATCCGTGACGCGGTCTACGTCTCCCATGCCGATGTTCTCGCCGACCGTGAACTGGTAGCGCACGAAGTCCTGGAAGATCACGCCCACCCGGGCCCGCAGGACCGCTGGATCCCACTCCTCCAGGGGCAGCCCGTCCAGCAGGATCCGGCCCCGGTCCTGGGTGTACAGCCGCGTGAGCACCTTGATGAGCGTGGTCTTGCCCGATCCGTTGTGCCCCACCAGCGCCAGGCGTGTGCCCGGCCGCAGGTGGAACGTCACGGCGCGCAGGGCCGGCTCGGTCGCGCCGGGGTAGGTGAACCACACGTCCTCGAAGCGGATCCCGTCCCGCGGGTCCGGCCCCTGGGTGGCCGAGCCATTCAGGGGGGCGACCTCCTGCTCCAGGAACTCGTACAGGTTGGACAGGTACAGGTTGTCCTCGTACATGCCCCCGATGGCCTGCAGGATCGCCGAGAAGGCGCCCTGGCCCTGCCGGAAGATCAGCAGGTACATCGTCATCTGGCCCAGGGTGATGCGGGTCGCCACCGCCGCCACCGCCACCCAGGCGTACGCGCCGTACAGCGCCACCGTGGACAGCAGCCCCAGCAGGAAGCCCCACAGGCCCCGCCGCAGCGTCAGATCGCGGTCCTCGCCGTACAGCACCCCGAAGATGTCCCGGTACCGGCGCACGAGCTCGCCGCCCAGGCCGAAGAGCTTGACCTCCTTGGCGTAGTCCTCCCGCGCCAGCACGGTCTCCAGGTACATCTGCTTGCGGGTCTCGGGCGAGCGCCATCGGAACAGCCGGAAGGCCTCCCCCGCGAACTTCGTCTCGGCCACGAACGCGGGCACCGCGGCGACCGCCAGCACCAGCACGGCCCAGCCCGAGAACTGCAGGAGCAGCGCCCCGTAGGTGACCAGCGAGATCCCGTTCTGCACCAGCCCGAAGCTGCGGTTCACCAGCGACAGCGGCCGGGAGCTGGCTTCGCGCCGGGCCCGGGTCATCTTGTCGTAGAACTCCGAGTCCTCGAAGTGCACCAGATCCAGGGTCTGGGCCTTGTGAAGGATCATCACGTTGACCCGGTGCCCGAGCTGGGCCCGCAGCAGCGACTGGGCCACCCCCAGGCCCCGCTGGGACGCCGCCATCGCCACGATCAGGCCCGCCTCGATGCCCAGCCACCGCAGCGCCTCGGCGGAGTCGCCGCTGATCTGACCCGCCACCACCGCGTCGATCAGCTGCTTGCCCACCCAGGCGATGCCGCCGGGCAGCAGGCCGGCGATCAGCGTCAGGCCGGCCATGATGAAGGTGAGGGCCTTGCTGGTGCCCCACACCAGCTCCAGGGCCCGCCCGCTGTACCTGAACACGCCCAGGGAGCGCACCAGGAAGCTGGCGTCGGGGCCGACCGGCGGTGCGGCGGGGGGGCTCAGGACGCAGCCTTTCGGGCCGCTCGCTCGGCGGCCTCGCGCTCCAGCACGCCCTCATCGCCGTACCAGGCGAACGTGTCCGTGACCGTCTGCTCGGTGCTGCGCGGGGCGTAGCCGAGTTCCTCGGTCGCCTTGGCGTGGGACATCACGGGGTTGGAGCGCAGCGCGTCGAGGGCCTCCTTCGTGACCGGCGGCTTCTGCCCGATGGCCCGCAGCAGCGGGGTCATGGCCACGAGCCCGTTGACGAACCACCACGAGATCGCCTCGCTCGGCGCCGTGGTGCCCGCCAGGGACGCGGCGATCCGCGCCAGCTCCAGGTTCGTCTGGAAGTGGCCCGACAGGATGTAGGCCTGCCCCGAGCGCCCCTTCTGTTCGGCGAGCAGGGCGCCGGCGATGACGTCCCGCACGTCCACCCAGTCGAAGCCGCCAGGCCCGGGCTTGGGGGTCTTGCCCCGCGCATAGGTGCGGAAGAACTTGCCCATGCGGCTGGCCTTGTAGTCGAAGGGCCCGATGACGCCGCAGGGGTTGACGACCACCGCGTCCAGCCCCTGGGCCGCCACCTCGAGCACCGCCTGCTGGCCGCGCCACTTGCTGCAGTTGTAGGCCGAGTCGCTGTGCCCCACCGCACCCCGGGTCTCCTCGGTGACGGGATCGCCCAGGGTGTCGATGTCGTAGGCGTGGATCGAGCTGAAGTGCACGAGCCGCTTCACGCCCCGCTCCTTGCAGACCGTCGCCACGTTGCGGGCGCCGTCCACGTTCACCGACGACACCAGGCCACCTTTGTCCCCGGTGGTGGAGATGACCGAGGCGAGGTGGAAGACGGTGTCCCCCTCGGAGATGGCGGAGGCCAGGAACGCCGCGTCGCGGATGTCCCCGGACAGGCGCTCCACGTCGAGCCCGTCCAGGCCGATCCCGTGATCGAGGTCGAGGGCCTTGACGGTCCTCCCCCGGCTCAGGAGCTCCCGCACGAGGCAGGACCCCACGTGTCCTCCGGCTCCAGTAACGACGGTCGCCAAGGTCGCACCCTCCACCCGGGGGGCCGACAGGCACCGACTCGGGGCGGGGCGGAGTGTACCGATCCCGAACTCAGCCCCGGGCTTCGAGCAGCGCCTTCAGGTTCGCCCAGTCCTTCCGGACAGAGCCCTGCACCATCTTGCGCAGCAGCGGACCGGCGAGCTTGAAGAGCCCTCCCGGGTTGCCGTTGACCAACGCCGAGGCGCGGCAGGTGCCCTCCCCCGTCGCCTCCACGGTCCGCGTGACCTCGATGGGAAACGTCCCGCTCGTGGACGTGATGGTCACGCTGGAGCCGGGCTCGAACGCCGTAACCTCGAAGGAGGTCACGATCTCCTTGCCCAGGAAGCTGGCGACCTGGTCGTAGGTCGAGCCGACGCCGAGGGGCGGTTCGGAGGTGAACCGCGCCGACTTCATGCCCCTCTGCCACGCCGGGTTGTTCTCGAAGTCGGCGACGTAGTCGAAGACCTCCCTGGCGGGCCGAGCGATGTCGATGCTCGAGGTCACGGAGATGCTCATGGCGGTCCCTCGCAGGCGCCGGGTGCGGCCCGTGCCACCAGACAGGCCGGGCGGTCGCCTACCGAGCACACTACCCGGGTCGCGCTGCCTCCCGGGGCATCCACCCGCGTCCGCACGACCTCCGCACCGTCGCCTCCCATGGCGACCGCCAGGACCCCGGGCGCGTGCCATCGAGGCGTGCCCCGGTGATCTCCGGCGGGCTGCGTGAGGCTCCCGTCGATCCACACCTGCGCCCCCGGAGGGCTGCTGCCAAGCACCAGGCAGGCCCCTGCCGTCGGGGCAGCGGGGGCCCGCGGCAGGCGCACCACCACGATGATCGCCACGAGGAGGACCAGGCACGCCGCCACCAGCCCTCCGACGAGTCGTCCGCTCCCCCGTGGCTCGTCGCGCTTCGGCTTCGCGCGCGGCTTCAGCGCCGGCTTCGGCTTCGCCTTCGGCGCCGGCTTCGGCTTCGCCTTCGGCGCCGGCTTCGCCTCGAACAGCGCTTCCTCCACCGTCAGCGGCTCGATGACGGTCGTGCGGCTCGACTCCTCCCCCTGGACCCGCCCGTACAGCGTGAGCCAGTCCGGGTCCTGGGCGAGCAGGCCCGGCCGCGTGGATCGCTCCCCCCGCTCGAGGCAGCGCGCCAGCTCGATGAGGGTGCCGAGATCGGGCTCCCCACGAAGTCCCGCCCGCAGCGACGCCAACCGCTCGCCCACCTCGGGCATGCCCAGGCGGCGGGTCGGGTCCCGGTCGAGCAGCGCCTCGACGATCCCCGCCAGCTCCGGGAACTCCCGACGGAGCGGAGCGACCTCCTGCGCCGGGTCGCCCATGATGATCCGGGTCACGACGGCCGGAAGCGTGTCCGTTCCGTGCAGCACCCGCCCCGTCCACAGCTCGAACAACACGCACCCCAGCGCGAACATGTCCACCGCCGGAAGCACCGGCGCGCCGCTCTCCCGAAACGTCTCGGGGGCGGAGTAGCTCGGGGTGCCCTTCACGCCGCCCACCGCCGACTGGCTCGGGTCCCCCAGCCGCTTGGCCAGCCCGAAGTCCGCGATGCGCACCTCGCCGTGCTCCGTGAGCAGCAGGTTGGCGGGCTTCAGGTCCCGATGCACGACGCGGAGCGGCTCCCCATCCCCGCCCTGCCCGCTCCAGGCGTGGTCGAGCCCCGCGCAGACCTGCAGGCCGATGTCGAGCACCGCCGACCGCGGCACCCGCAGCCCCGCGGCCCCCAGCCGGTCGATGAGCTGCTTCACGGTCCCCCCCGTGATCAGCTCCATCTCGACGACCAGCATGCCCCCGTGCTGCTCGACGGAGTGCACATCGACGATGTTGCGGTGATTCAGCTGCGCGCAGATCGCGCCTTCCCGCAGCAGATCCCCCAGCAGATCCTCGTCGTCCTCCCGCTCCGGCTTGAGCAGCTTGACCGCCACCTGACGGGTGAACCCCATCGATCCGTGGTGCCGGGCCCGCCAGACCTCGGCGAACGCACCCTCGCCGAGCAGCTCACCCAGCTCGAAGTTGCCGATCCGTTGCTGTGGGCGGTGAGCAGGAATGACCCGAGCCTACCCCGACCCCCGGGCGGCCTTGCACCCGCAGGGCATATGATCGCCACGTGCCCACCCCGTTCCTCCAACAAGCGCGCATTCGAGCCGGCTGGCTGTGGCGCATCGTCTTCGTCGCGCTGACCGCGGCGATGGCCCTGGCCGCCTTCCGACTCGGGGTGGACGCCTCCGAGCGGCCCGGGATCCCGGCCTCCATGATGGGCGCGCAGCTGTACTACGTGGTGGGCCTGTTCTTCCTGGGAGGGCTCGATCTGGGGCTGCCCGTGGGAGGCCCGCACTGGGCCCGGATGATGCTGTGGTTCGCCTACTTCGTGGCTCCCGCCATCACCACGGGGGCCCTGGTGGAGGGGCTCCTGCGCACCGTGCGACCCGCCTGGTGGGTCCGGCGCGGGCTCAAGGACCACCTCGTGATCGTCGGCGCGGGCAAGCTGGGCATGCTGTACCTCGAAGCGGTGCGGGCGGAGGAGCCCCACCGCACCATCCTGCTCGTGGCGCTGGAGGCCGAGCACGCCAACGTCTCCGAGGCGCACTCCCGCTTCGGCGCCCGGTTCCACCACGGTGACATCACCCACGAAGCGACCCGGCTCGCCCTGCACCTGGAGCGCTGCTCGGGGGTCGCGCTGCTGACCATGCACGACCTCGTCAACCTCGAAGCCGCCGCGGACATCGGTCGGGAGTTCCCGGACCTGCGGGGCCGCATCGTGGTGCACGTCGCCGATCTGGGCATGCAGCGCACCATCGAACAGCAGCTCCGGCTCAACCCCGGAGCGGGGCTGAACCCGGACATGGCGAACCAGCTGTTCAACTCCCACCACGTGGCCGCCGAGAGCCTGTACCGCACCAAGATGGCCGAGCACTTCCACTCCACCGAGAACCTGGACGTGGTGGTGCTGGCGGGGTTTGGACGGTTCGGGCAGACCATCCTGGAGACCCTGCAGGAGGAAGCCGCCGCGGACCTGCGCACCGTGGTGATCGTGGACCTCGCCGCGGACAAGGCGGTGCGCCTGTTCTCCGAGCAGGTGGGCTTCAAGGGCGGCTATACCCGCAAGGTGATCTCCGGGGACGTGGCCGATCCCGCCACCTGGGATCTCGTGCGCATGGCTGTGGAGTTCGACGAGCCAGAAGGCGAAGCCCCGCCGCCGTTCTACGTGCTCGCGAGCGGGAACGACGAGCTGAACCTGAGCTGCGCGGTGTGGCTCCGCCGCCGCGACGACTCCCCCGCGCGCATCGTCGTGCGCTCGTTCCGCGCCTCGCTCTTCGCCCGCACCCTCGCCCAGCAGGCGGGCTTCGAGGTCTTCGGGATCGCGGAGCTGCTCAAGCGCTCGTTGCGCGACCGGCACCGCGCCTGGTTCGGGCGATAGCGCCGAACACGAGCAGCAGGGCCCACCACGCGCCGGAGCCGTGTCCGGTCACCGCGCAGCCGCCGCGGCGACTGCTTCGCCCGCCGCCGTTGTCGTCGTCGTCGTCCCCCGTGGCGTCGTCGTCGTCGTCCCCCGTGGCGTCGTCGTCGTCGTCCCCCGTGGCGTCGTCGTCGTCCCCTGCCGGCGGATCGTCCGGATCGTTGGGATCCGTGCCGTCGGCGATCTCGTCCCCGTCGTCGATCCCGTCGTCGTCGCTGTCCGCGTCGTAGGGGTCGGTGCCGTACAGGTTGCTCTCGTCGAGGTTGCTCAGCCCGTCCCCGTCGATGTCCGCGTCCACGCAGTCCGGATCTCCGTCCCCATCCGTGTCCGCGAAGCCATCCACCAGGGACCCGTCGCAGTTGCTGTCGATGGTGTCGCAGTTCTCGCTGGCGCCGGGGTTGACGTTCCAGTTGGCGTCGTCGCAGTCGTTGAAGCAGCCCGAGTAGCCGTCCAGGTCGTCGTCCACGTCGTCGGCGGTGCCGTTGCAGTCGTCATCGATGCCGTTGCAGGTCTCGGTGCCGAAGCTGTTGATGCTCGGATCCAGCGGCGCGCAGTCCGACCCGTCCGGATCGCCGTCGCCGTCGTCGTCCGGATCCACGCAGTCCGGCACGTTGTCGAAGTCGCTGTCCGAGAAGGTCTCCACCACATCCCCGTCGCAGTCCTGGTCCACGTCGTCGCAGACCTCGAACGCCCCCGGGAACGCCGAGGCGTCCCCGTCCGCGCAGTCCAGACCGCCGCAGCTGATCGACTCGTAGCCGTCGTTGTCGTTGTCGCAGGACCCGACCGTCCAGTTCACCGCGTCCACGTACAGCGCCTGCATGGTCGCGTTGGACAGGATCGTGCCGCTGGAGTAGTTGCCCGCGTGGTGCAGGTAGACGACCCGTCCGGCCATGTACTCCCGCACCACGACCGCCGCGTTCCCGGACTGGTCGGTCATCAGCACCGTCGCGGGGTAGCTGGAAAAGGACCGCACCGCCCCCTCGTTGTGGTCGGTGCTGGGGGTCGTGAAGCTCGCCGGCACGCTGGCGAGCACCGGGTGGGAGGACTGGGCCGCGACCTCGGTCAGCGTCACCGTCTCGCCGGTGCCGCTGCTGCGCACGGCCAGGGTCAGGTCCGTCATGGCCGTCATCTGGCCGTTGCTGATCTGGTACGCGCTCCACTCGTGGCCGATGAAGCCGCCGCCCCCCTGGACGAACGACAGCAGGGCGTTCTGGCCCGCCACCGGCATCTCGGAGACGTAGGTCGTGCCGTTGAGGTGGATCACCGTCTGAAACCCCGAAGGGGCGGGGTTCGAGCCCGTGTAGCTCGACTCGTTCGTGCTGCTCAGTGTCACGGTGTGACCCGCCGCCTGCAGCGCGTTCTGAAGCGAAGTCGTGTTGCTGTTCTGAACGTCCCAGATGAGCAGCACATCGGCCGCGCCCGCCAGCCCGGGGGCGGACACGGCGAGGACGGCCAGGAAGAGGGTCAGTGCGCGATTCATGCGCGCTGGAATAGCGGGCCTCTCAACGGCTGTCCAGGGTCCGACCCGGCCCCCACTCCGGTCCGACCCGTCGGGGACCAACCCGTCGACTCTCAGATTTGTCATATAGGACAAATCCCAAGGAAGTTGTGTCCAATGACAAATCTGACAGTCCATGGATCTCCCCGGATCACGAGCGCCGCTCCTGGCCGGCAGCGGCGGTGCATCAACCCCTGCGGGACGCTCGGCCCGAGCCCGGCTATGGTCCGCTACGCATGAACAACCGCCTCGTTCTCCTCGCCGCCCTGCTCCTGCCCGCCGCCGCCCTGGCGGACGAGCCCACCACCGACGCCGCCCCGGACGCCGATCTGATCGTCAACGGCCAGCCGGAGCCGGGGTTCGACGCGGTGGTCGCCCTGGGCGCGGACTTCGGCGGGCCCTTCAGCGCGTGCACCGGCACCCTCATCACGCCGCGGGTGGTGCTTACGGCGGCGCACTGCGGCGGCAACCTGCCGGTCAGCCTGATCGTGTCGATCGGCAAGGCCTTCATCGGCCCCGACGTGAACAACGCCGACCAGGTGTTCGGCTTCGAGGACTACCTGGGCCACCCTGGCTACGAGGAGCTCAGCAACGGCCCGAACGGCACCCTGGGGGCGAACGACGTGGGCGTCGGGATCCTGGACGGCGACGCGGACGTGGAGACCGCGTGGCTCAACCTGCGGGAGCTCGACTCGGATGACATGGACACCGAGCTGCTGTCCGTGGGCTTCGGCATCACGTCTGGGGGCGGTGACGGCGGAGGCACCAAGCGCAGCGCGATCGTCACGGTAGACGACCTGGACGAGCAGTTCATCATCAGCGCGAACAACACCAACCCCAACGACGCGAACATCTGCTCGGGGGACTCCGGCGGACCCGAGCTCTTCCAGCTTCCCGACGGGCGCTGGGAGGTGTGGGGCGTGCACAGCTGGGGCGACGAGGAATGCCTGCATCGCTCCGGGAGCACCCGGGTGGATCTGATGCAGGAGTGGATCCTGGACCGGGTGGAGGCGGTGCACGGCACCCGCGACCTGTGCGAGGCCAACGGCAAGTACGACGACGCCGTCTGCGATGCATACTGCGAACAGGAGGATCCCGCCTGCGTGATCGAGGAGGGCGACGACGACGACAGCGCCACCGGCGGCACGGG
>CALAGR010000351.1 GCA_937891735.1 uncultured Pseudomonadota bacterium
ATCTGCCAATCGGCCTATACCACGCAAGTAGTTAGGCCATATGGCCCTGTCGGGGGGCGTTGTTGCATGGCTCCTGGCTCCGGGTTGACCAGCCCGATTCGATGCTGAAGCCTCTGGTCGGCGGCTCGACCGCTGGAGAGCAGTGGCAGATGACCGCACGCAGGCAGAGCAAGGTGAACGTCAAGCACAAGACCAAGTACAAGGTGACGAACTGGGCCGAGTACGACGAGGCGCTGCGGCGGCGGGGCGAGGTCACGGTCTGGTTCGACGAGGACGCAGCGGACGCCTGGAACGAGCCTCCGTCTGGTCGTCCCGGCGGCCAGAGACGATACTCGGACCTGGCCATCGTCACGTCGTTGACGCTTCGAGCCGTATTTCACCTCGCGCTCCGGCAGACCGAGGGCTTCGTTTCGTCGCTGATCTGCTTGATGGCCCTCGACCTGAAGACACCCGACTACACCACCATCTCGCGGCGGAGCGCCGCGCTCGAGGTCCCGCAGCAGATCTCGAACCACACGGGCCCGGTTCACCTGGTCATCGATTCGACCGGCCTGAAGATCCTCGGCAACGGTGAGTGGCACGCGTTCAAGCACCGCACCTCGAACACGAGACGGAGCTGGAGGAAGCTGCATCTCGGGGTCCGCAGCGACGGCTTCATCGAGGCCTCCGCCCTCACCGGAAGCGAGGAAGACGATGCCTCCGTCGGTGTCGTCCTGATCCAGGAGATCGCCGCGTCCGTCGCTTCCTTCCGGGCCGACGGCGCATACGACACCAGGGCCGTCTACGACGCGCTCGGAGAGGCGGGAACGCAGGACATCGACGTCGTCATCCCACCCCGAAGGACCGCATCCCCGACGCCGGGTGCGACCGGACCGTGGGGGCAGCGAAGCGAAGCGATCGAACGAATCGCCGAGGTGGGCAGCCGGCAGTGGCGCAAGGAGTCCGGGGCTCACCAGCAGGCCCGGGCAGAAAACGCGATGTTCCGGTTCAAGAGTCTGATCGGTGGGCGACTGCGATCACGGACCTTCGAGCGGCAGAAGACGGAGGCGAGGATCGGCGTTGCCGTTCTCAACCGCATGAGCGAGCTCGGGATGCCGAAGTCGGAGGCGATCAGGGCCTGAAGGAGGTCCAGCGGGAGGGGAGCTCCGGCCTCGAAGCGAGCTGTGCAACAACGCCTCGTTACAGCGGTGCCGTCTGGCAGCGATGCGATTGGGGGGTATCGGCTCATCCTGATGTCCACGGTGCTACTCTGGTGGACAGGTGCGGGTGCCCCAGTCGCAGCTCTGGCGGGCTCGCCAGAGCTACGCAGGGTGGCCGGAAGGCCGACAGGGCGATAATGGCCGCCGCCACTGGATGGCTCCCGCTGGACTCCGAATGCCCCGCAAGTACGTGCCATATCCCGAGAAGCACAAGTGGCCCAAAGGCTTCGGCTCTCTTTGTCCGCGACACATGCCGAAGGCGCTCATTCAGCGCTTGCTAAAGCGGGCTGTCCGAGTCGAGGGCCTGGGTGTGAACAAGCTGTGGGCTGCCTCCGGGCAATGGTGCTTCTGCGCTCATCCCTCTCCCGGCGAGGGTGATGACGTGTGGCATGGGTTTCCGGTTATCGGGGGCGAAGTCGACGAGCGTGTGCTGGAGCAGCTTGAGCTCAGCGGGATGATCACGCCTCGTGAACGGCGCAAACTTCGGAGCCAGCGGATGCTACCCACGGCATGGGAATGAGCGACTGGTACAGCCGTCAGTTCGGTGAGCGAGATGAGTTCGCGATCGCGTTCTCACTCGGTCCGGACCCCTATCCGTGCGGCCCTCCCGAGCTGGACGCGACGTGGGGATCGCTGGAGATCTGGGCTGCTGGACGGTGTCTGACTCGTAGCTTCTCCGACGAAGGCGGAGTCCAGGGCGGAGTCCGATGGAGTCTGCTTCCGGTCTTCGAATGGTTCGTGAACGTGGGCCTACGCCTGGTCAACGAGGACCCGTTCCCTCGGTTCTCGCGAGGCATCGACGTTGGGGATGCCTGCGAGTGGTACGCGGCAACCCTCTCGCCGCCCTTGCTGGCTGGCCCTGAAGAGCGCCGATGGTTCCTTCGGCGGTCCGAATGGCGTCACCATCACGCGCTCCGGCGTGCCGCGGTTGACGCCGCCCTGCCGAACCTCGTGTTCCGGCGCCTCGGTGACGACATCGAGGTCTCTTGGGACAACGGAGCGTGGCCCCCGCCCCGTCCCCATCTCGTGTTCACCGAAGCCCGTGGCAGAGAACTCGTCCCTGCGGGGACATTCGCCGAGGTACTGACGCAATCAGTCAGCACGGTGCTCAGCGAACTCGCTGAGCGGGAAGGTGTCGAAGCGCTCGTCAGCCTCGCGAATCGGGCCGCTGCTGCGAAGGCCGGAAGCCGGGACTGGCGTTGGCTCGTGCACAAGCCGACAGCGCAGACCATCCAAACGGCACTCCCAGCCCTGTGCGCGACGCTGGACGCCCACGCGGGTGCGAGCGCCCGCGGCCTGTATGTTCCGCACAGCCCCGAGACCCACCTCCTCCGTCTCGTCCGCCTCGAGCATCCCACAGACATCGAGACGGCCCTCCGCGTGGCGCAGATGGTGCCAGAGGGCGCAGCGAGCGAGGTCATCCAGAGTCTCCTCCGACCACGGACTCCGTCTAGCTTTCAGCCATGGACCGAGGGCAACGAATTCGCCGAGGAGGTTCGGGAGGCGCTCGGATGGGGGCAGGACCCAGTACCACCCCTCGACAAGTGGCTGACTGATCAACAGTGCGGGGTACGACAGGACGACTTGGGGCTTCCCCCTACGATTTCGCTACTAGTGGAGCGGACGGAGGACCTTCGTGTTTTTGCGCACGTGAACCCATCTGGCTCCTCCCGAATGCGCCGTGAGACAGGGCTGGCGACAGCACTTGGGCATGTGCTCATGGATCCGACGCCGTTCTCCGTCGATGGTGACTGGGAGCACTGGCCTACTAGCGCGCGAGCGCGGGCGTTTGGCGTCGCCCTGACCCTGCCTGAGGATGGGGTGCGGGACATGCTCGGCGGTGCAGGTGTGATCGGGCATGCGGAGGTTCAGGCGGTGATGGAACGCTACCGCTCGGGTTCCTTCGCGACCACGTACCGACTGAAGAACCTGGGCCTCATCACTCGAGAGCAGCAAGTCCAGCTTGCACACGACATCGGATAGATTCGCCCCCGCCCCCCCGTCGTGGCTACACCTGCCGTCCATGACGAAGATCGGAGACCTGTCATCCTTCCGGCAATGGATGCAGGAGCCGTCATGCTGGGGAAGATCGCCGCTGTGAAGAACATCATCGTGAGCTTCGCTCGCCGCATCGGGGCCGCCCTCAAGCGGTTCCTCGACCCCCGTGACGGCGGTGCGGGTGTTGTCGCCGGAGCAGCTCGAGACATGGTCCGCACGCGGGCGGAGCTCCTCGCCGAGAACGCCCTCCTGAGGCAGCAGCTGATCGCCATCCGGCGCAAGGTCGGCAGGGTGCCCGTCAACAACTTCGACCGGCTCCTGATGGTCGTTCTTGCGAGGCTCGACCCGGCTTGGCGAGGCGCACTCCACATCGTGAAGCCCGAGACGCTCCTCCGGTGGCACCGAGATCTCTTTCGGCTCTTCTGGCGGCGGAAGTCGCGCAGTCGGGGCATCCAGCCCCACCAGCTCGACGCCGGCACGATCGAGCTGATCGAGTCGATCTCCCGGAGAAACGTCCTGTGGGGCGCCGAGAGGATCCGCGGCGAGCTGCTCAAGCTCGGGATCCGGGTGCGCAAGCGAACGATCCAGAAGTACATGAAGCGCGCCCGACCGCCGGGCAGGCAGGGGCAGACCTGGAAGACGTTCCTCGACAACCACGCGAACGACATCTGGGCGTGCGACTTCCTCCAGCTGCACGACGCGCTCTTCCGGCCCATCTTCGCGTTCTTCATGCACTCTCGCGGCGCGGGTGGCGGGGATGTCGTGGCCATACCGGTTCTGGGAGGCCTCCATCACGACTATCGGAGGGCCGCATGATCCGTGGATGGGAGGTGTAGCCACGACGGGGATCGAGGCGGAATGTTTGTCTACCGGCGGCGCCGTGGTAGACATCTTTTGTGCTCACCGACCCGTCCGCGCACGAAGCCATCAGGGCCGCCGCCGCGACCGACCGACTCCTCCGCGCCGTCGACCTGGGGGTCCCCTCGTCGGCGATGTCCCGCATGGAACGGGAGGGTGTCGTGGAGCGGATCATCCCAGGGGTCTACGTCGGGACCGGGCAGCCGCAGCACGTCCTCGTGGAGGCCGCGGCCTGGTCGATGCGGCACCCGCGCGCCGTCGCCGGCCTGCTCACGGCAGCTCGATTCCACGGTCTCACCGACGCCTTCGCGGGTGGCGTCTGGCTCTTCGTCGCCAAGGGCAGCTCGCCCCCCCGCAGCGTGGTGGTCCCCGTCCACGTCATCCAGACGGCGCCGAGGTACATCGCCCCGGAGCTCGATGAGGAGAACGGGATCGTCTCAGTCCGCGTCCACGGCGTCGGTGTGCGGGTGACGGTCCCCGACCGCACCGTGCTCGACCTGTGGCGCTACCCTCGCCGCGTCGCGGCCGAGCATGCGCTGTCGGCCCTGCGAAGCCGGGCGCGAGCGGACGACTTCCACCTCCCGGCGTTCGCACGCCTCGGTCGCCGCCTTGGCGTCTGGCGCCGCTTGGAGCCCGTGGTGCAGGGGCTGGCGCTGCGATGAGCAGCAGGCGGAACAAGGGGAGGTCGGTCCACCAGCGGGTCGGCAACCGGGGCCGCGAGCGCGGCCTCGCCCGGGACGACACATTCACGGCCTACGTGATGGACCGGCTGCTCTACCGCCTGGGGCGTTCGCGCCACGCCGACGAGTTCTTCCTCAAGGGCGGCCTGCTGGTCGCGAACCTCGTGGGCGCACCCCACCGCTTCACGCGGGACATCGACGTGCTGCGACGGCACGGCAGACCCTCGCCGCACGAACTCCGCGGGATGTTCCGGGAGGTCGTCGAGGTCGCGGTCGGCGACGGCGTCGCCTTCGCGGCGGACGGCGTGCGCGCGGTCGCCGCAGACCACGACGACGACGGCTACGACGGCGTCAAGGTGTTCATCCGCGCGACGGTGGGCAGCCACGAGGTGGACATCCGGCTGGACGTGGGCTTCGGCGACGCCGTGGTGCCGCCGGCGGAGCGACGGACCTTGGTGCCCTTTCTCGACGGCGACGAGCCCGCCCGCCTGCTGGCCTACCTGCCCGAGCCCGTCGTCGCCGAGAAGATCGAGACGATCGTCTCGAAGTTCCCCGCCGTGCTGCACCGGCTCAAGGACATCCTCGACGTGGTGGCGCTGGCCGGCACGCACGGCTTCGACGGCGCCATCCTCGGCGACTCCGTCCGAGCGACCTTCGAGCGACGCGGGACGCCGCCCGATGTGCTGGTCCTTGACGACTTGCGCGAGATCGTCAGCGAACGGGCCTGGGCGACCGCCTGGGCGACGATGCTTCGAGAGAAGGCCGTTGCCGAGGCGCTGGACCTCCGCGAGGCTGTCGGCCGCTTCGACAGCTTTGTTCGACCGCCGCTGGAGTCCCTCCGGAGCGGCGAACCGCCTCCCAGTCGTTGGGAATCGGGTGGCCCCTGGCGATGACACGATCGGTCTGCCGTGGTCGCCCTGGTGATGTGCGCACCGTTGGTCCGGGGGCCGGAATATTCCTGGGCCATGGAATATTCCCCAGGAATATCAGGAGTATTCCAGGCTGGTGGAATACCGGAGCGGGTCGATGGAATACGCTGGGCCCCGCAGTGCCGAGGCCCGGGGGTCGATCCTGGGGCGAGCCCCTGAGCTGGAGCCGAGACGATGGCGAAGACCGGACGCAACGAGCCGTGTCCGTGCGGCAGCGGCAAGAAGCACAAGCGCTGCTGCCTGGGGGTGCGAGGCCACGGCGCTCCGGCCTCCTTTCCGGCCGGGCCGCCCCCTTCCCGGCCCTCCTCCGCCGGGCTCGGGCCGTCGCCCGGCATCGACATGAGCGCCTACACGGTCGCGAAGATGCTCCAGGACTCGCCGATCTTCGAGGAGATGAAGCGGACGGAGCCTCGACGCGCGGCTCGATTCTGGACGCCGGAGCGGATCGGCGCGCTCGATACCGAGGCGATCGTCAGCCGGCTCCGCTTGCTGCACGTCGATGTGGATCGGGATGCCTTTGCCGAGCGCGCGGCGGCCTGTCCTTCGGCCGAGGCATGGAGCCTGTCGGCGCCCTGGCGCCGGGCCCTCGCGGGACGGGGTCGGTCAGCAGATCGAGAAGACGACTTCCTCGGCCTCGCGGCCTGCGAGCTGTGGAAACGGTGGTACCCCCAGCGCCCCTCGCGGGAGATGCTCGACGACTGGATGCAGGAGGGCTACGACCTCTCGATGGCCGGCGATGCGGAGGCCGCCTGCGAGCGGTGGTGGCCGGTGTGGGAGGTGATCCGGGATCGGCTCGAGCCCCGGATGCGCTCCTGTGAGCAGGCCGAGTCCGTGCTGCGCGGTACCCAGTCGATCTTCAACTGGGTCCAGGACCTGGCGCAGGAGCTGCACAACGTCGCCCTCGATGCGTCGCGCTTCGCCTCCCTGGGCGTGCAGCTCTGCCGCGAGGTCCTGGCGCAGTTCCCCGAGGACGGCGGCCTCTTCGAGCTGAACTTCCGCGCGGACCTGGGCGAGTTCCTGTTCCTGGACGACCGCGCCGAAGAGGGGGAGGCGGTCCTCGCGGCGCTGATCGAGGACCACCCTGACGAGGCGATCGGCTACGCGCGCCTGTCCAGCATCGTGGCGCACGGTGTTCGGGGATCGCGTGCGGGTGGCCCGAGCGACGTACCGCGGGCCATCGCACTGCTGGAGCAGGCCATCGCCCGACCCGTCCAGGACGCGAGCGGGTGGGACCTCCAGGCGCGGCTGGACTATCTGCGCACCCGGCCGCCCGTCGATGAACGGTCGTCCTGACGGCCTGGAAGGGCGGCGTGTGGAAGTCCTCGATCGCCGTGTCGCTCGCCAAGCGGCTCGCCTTCGCCGGCCTGCGCGTCGGGCTCCTGCGACCGACTCGCTCAACCTGAGCCATGCACCAACGCCGTGCGCTGCTGGAACCAATAGGCCCGCCACGCGGAGCCGACTGTCGCGCTCACGCTGGCAGATTGGGAGGCGGGCGGACCATAGGGCGCTGGCATGGATCCTGCTCCCTTCTCCGCCGTGCAGATCATCTTCCAGCGCGGCACCCTTCTGATCCAGGGGGACCCACTCCCGCCCTTCCTCCCGGAACTACCCGGGATCCTTTGGGATCCTCGTGTTCGTTCCTGGCGCGCGCCGGCCCACCGCTGGGCTGAGCTCCAGGCGGCGTTGGCCGAGCGAGGTGTCCGACCGAGTGTCCGGTTCTGTCCGCCGGATCGGACACGCCCGGACACATACCGGACACCGACCGCCACCGAGGCCCCTCGCCTTGAGCTCAGGCCCTACCAGGACGCGGCGCTGGTCGCGTGGGAGCTCGCCCGGCGACGTGGAGTCGTGGTCCTGCCCACCGGGGCCGGCAAGACGCGGGTGGGGATCGCCGCGATGCAGCGCGGGGGCGGACGCACCCTCTTCCTCGTCCCAACGCGCGTGTTGATGGAGCAGTGGCTGCAACGCTTGGAGGAGGCCGGTGTCGTGGATCCCGGCTGCTATGGAGACGGGCGCAGGGACCTGAGGCCGGTCACCGTGGCGACCTTCGAGAGCGCGTGGCGCTGGATGGACCGCATCGGGGACAGGTTCGATCTGCTCGTCGTGGACGAGGCTCACCACTTCGGCAACGGGGCGCGGGATGAAGCGCTGGAGATGGCCATCGCCCCCGCGCGCCTGGGGCTCACGGCCACTCCGCCCGACGGGGCGACCGCGGAGGGGCTGCGCTCCCTCGTGGGCCCCGTCGTCTTCCGCCTGGGGATCGCGGATCTCGTCGGGACGTACCTCGCGCCCTTCGAGCGCCTGACGATCACGTTGCAGCTGACTGCCGAAGAGCGCGCCATCTACGAGCGACGGATGGTGACCTTCCGCAGCGTTCACCGCGCCTTCTGGCGGCAGTGTCCTGAGGCGTCCTGGGTGGACTTTGTGCGGGCCGTGGGTCGGAGTGTCGAGGGCCGGATGGCGCTCCGTGCGCTCAGAGATGCCAAGGCGATGCTCTCGTGGCCGGTGGCCAAGCAGCATGTCGTCGGCTCCTTGCTCCGCCGCCACCGCGACGACCGAACGCTTGTCTTCACCACCGACAACGACACGGCCTACGCCATTGCCCGCGCCCACCTGGTGATGCCGATCACCTGCGACATCTCCAGGAGGGAGCGGGACGCGGCCCTGGCGCGCTTCCGTGCGGGGACCCTCCGCTCCTTGGTCTCTTCCCAGGTGCTCAACGAGGGGGTCGATGTGCCGGATGCCCGGATCGGCATCGTGGTCGGCGGCGCCCAGGGCAAGCGCGAGCACACCCAGCGCGTCGGCCGCCTGCTCCGGCCGGTCGAGGGCAAGCAGGCGACGGTCTACGAGCTGGTGATGGCCGGTACCTCCGAGGTGGACAAGGCTGCGCGAAGGGGCGAGGGTCTTGCTGCCCGGTCCGCTGCTGCTGGTTGACCTGCGGGACGGCGAGCTTCGCCCCCGGTTCTTGACCCGGGCGGACGAGCCGTGGCTCCGGGAGGTGATCGACCTGCACGATCGCTTCGTCGGCCGACGACGTCGCGAGCTCGACGAGGCGCTGAGAGAAGCGGAGCCCGCCGGCCGAGGGCGCAAGCAGCACCGGGTGGCGGCGAAGGTGCTCAGCTCGCTCTATGGCAGCAGCAAGGAGGCCGCGGTTCCTCCCAAGACTGCGCGGGCCGAGCTCTTCGGCGCGGCCTGCGGCCGACCGTCGGAGAGCGAGGCCGTCCTCAGGGAGACAGCCGCGCGGCTGGGGGTGGAGCCCGAGGCCCTCCTCGATTCCCTGTTCGCCGATCTGCCGGGCGAGCGGATGATCCTGGCTCCGCAGGCTTCGCTCTCTCCGTCGGAGCTGGCGCTCCGCTGCAACCTCGCCAACGTTCAGGGCCTCCTCTATCGCTCGACGGAGGTTCGACTGGCGCTCGAAGGCAACTCCCGTCGCGTGGTTCAGTACAGCAAGCTCCGGGGGCTGATCTGCTCGGTGGCGGAACGCCAGGTCGAGCCAACGGGGACAGGCGAGGCCGAGGCCGAGGCGGCCGGGCTCGTGCTCGTGCGGCTCTCCGGCCCCTTCGCGCTGTTCCGTCGCACCCTGCTCTACGGCAGGGCCCTCGCCGGTCTCGTTCCCCAGCTGGGCTGGTGCCGCCGCTACCGCCTCCGAGCGCACTGCGTCCTCGGGGTGGGGGAAGGAGTCCTGCGCCTGCAGTCGGGTGACCCCATCCTCCCGGCCGTCGAACCGAAGCGCTACGACAGCAAGCTCGAAGCGCGCTTCGCCATCGAGTTCGTTCGCGCGGCGCCACGATGGGACCTCGTGCGAGAGCCCCGCCCCTTTGCCGCCGGCGGGGCCCTGGTCTATCCAGACTTCGTCTTGATCCACAAGGACGACCCATGTCGGCGCTGGTACCTGGAGATCGCCGGATTCTGGACGGCGGACTACCTGCAGAAGAAGCTCTCGCGGTATCGGCGAGCCCGGTTGGAGAACCTCATCCTGTGCATCGACGTCGAGCGGGGCTGCTCGGAGGAGGAGCTCCCCGAGGACGCGCGCGTCGTCCGCTATCGGCGAAAGGTGTGTGTCGATGACGTGCTGGCGATCGTGGAACTGCGTTCAGGCCCCGTGACTACGAAGGGGCCGTCGCGCTGCTGATCGACCTGCGTGACTCGAGCTGATGGCGAGCAGAGCGTCGCGGGACGAGGTCCTCCGTTTCAGATGGCCAGGTGGCTCCGGAACTCCTGGCCGGAAACACGCGTGGCTGGTCAGCCTGCGAGCCGCCCCTCCCCAGGTGTAGACGGGTCCGCCCGGGATCGGACGCGGCAGGACGGCT
>CALAGR010000352.1 GCA_937891735.1 uncultured Pseudomonadota bacterium
CGGAGTAGCCGCCGCCGCCGCCGCCACCGGAGTAGCCGCCGCCGCCGCCGCCGCCACCGCCCTTGGCGTCCAGGAAGACGATCTCGCGGGCCACGATCTCCGTCGCGTACTTCTTGACGCCGTCCTTGTCGTTGTACTCGCGGGTCTGGATCTTGCCCTCGATGTAGACCTTGCTGCCCTTGGTCAGGAAGCGCCCGCACAGCTCGGCCTGCTTCTCCCACACGGTGACCCGGTGCCACTCCGTGTGCTCCTTCTGCTCCTCGCCCCGGCCCCACTTCTCCGTGGTCGCGATGTTGAGGCTCGCGACCGCCTTGCCCGACTGTGTGTAGCGGACCTCCGGGTCGCGGCCGAGGTTGCCCAGGATGATGGCCTTGTTGACGCTGTAGCCCATGCGATGTCTTCCTTGAAGGTGCGACCGCGGCCGCGTCTGCGGGGGTCGGCGAGGAGGGGGCGACTGTATCAGGCAGCCCGCGCCCCGGCCAGACGCTCGGGATCCAACCCGGGCCAGCCCTCGGCCCGGGTGAGCATCGACCGCGGATCCACACGGACTGCTAGCATCCGGCGGATGTGGCCCCGAGGCTCCCTGCTGCTGTCCCTCTCGCTTCTCGTCGCCCTTCCCGCGACGGGTCTGGCGCAGTCCGACGACGATCTTCTGGATCCCCTGGACGACGAGGACGCGGACGAACCCGACGGGTCCGACGCCGAGGGCGACCAGGGCGATGAGGATGACCAGGATGACGAGGAGATCGATCTCGACGCCGAGGACGCGCGGGGCGAGCAGATCCTGGACGGGTGGACCGACAAGGAGCTCTTCCAGCGTGTCCTGATCGTCCCCCTGGTCGGCGAGACGTCCGAGTCCGCGGGCATCGGCGACCTCCTCGAGGGCTTCCTCGCCACGGCGCTCGACAACAACGACCGCTTCGAGACGTACCTGCTCGACGAGGTGGCGCCGATCGACGACATCGACGCGCGCCTGTACTACGAGGGCTGCCCTCCGGGGGAGGAACTCGGCTGCCAGTTCGTGATCGCGGAGCAGGCCGAGGTGGACCGGGTGGTCTCGGGCCGGGTCACCGTGCAGGGCGAGGACCGCTACCGGGTGGTGGTCACGATCCTCGGCGTGGTCGCCGCGCAGCTGGAGTTCACCTATGCGCTCGATCTGGCCGCTGGCGAGGAGGAACTGCTCCCCCGGACGGTCGAGCTGGCCCTCGACCGCCTTCGTCGCGAGGAACTCCTCGAGCCCCTGCGTGACGAGGAGAAGCGCGCCGCGCGGCGCCGTCAGGTCGTGGAGCAGGCTCGGACCGACGAGGAAAAGGACCTCGTGCACCGCATGGACATGGACGTCGATGAGGACGTGCTCGAGCGGTACGAAGAGGAGCGGCGGGCTCGGGCGCGCACGCGCGTCACCACAAAGGACCTGGCGGATCAGAAGGGCATCGAGGGCGTCGACACCGCCTGGGACGAGATGGGCATCTCGGAGAAGCAGTACCTCTCCTGGCGCAACAGCCACATGCCCCTGGACCGCTGGAAGTGGCGGTGGTCAGGGCATCGCCTGATGCTGCTGGGGTCCGTGTCCCTCGGGCTCGCCGGCGGGGCCACCGCGCTGCGCTACTACGGGGGATACCTGCTCTCGGACAACCTCAGCGCGGTCGTGGACTCCTACTCCTGGCAGCGTTCCTCGGCCGGGACGGCGCCAAATCTGGGCTTCAGCCTGGGGATCGGCATCCTGCGCAACCTCGACTTCGAGGCCTCGCTGTTCTGGACCCGCTCCACCGTGCACGTGCAGCTGGCCACCGGCTCCGCGCTGCCGGATGGCGACGGGTGGGTCTCGGATCCGAACAACCGGCCGCCGTCCGACTGGGCGCGGCAGACCCTGGACACCTTCGGCGGCGACTTCATGTTCCGGTACTCGGTCCTGGTGATGCCGATCGTGCGACCCACCGTGGGGCTCGGCGTGTACTGGGAGCAGTACCCCACGCTGTACAACGATCCCGACGTGGACGACGACATCGAGGTGCCGACGCCCTCCATCCAGGGGCGCTTCCAGACCTTCAAACGACTGGTCGATGCGGGTCCGCAGATCGAGGGGGGCGTGGCGCTGGACTTCAACAGGTTCGTCGGGCTGTTCGTGCGGGTCCCTGTGACGATCCTGCTCAACCCCATGCGCAACCAGACCAGCGGTCCCTATCCGCCCTCGGTCCTGCTCAACACGCCGGATCCGGAGAAGCCGCCCTTCGGGATCATCCGCGTCCTGGTGGGGATCCAGGGCCGAGTCGGCGGCATGCCCGTCAAGTTCAAGGAGTACGACGGTGTCGATGAGATTGACTTCGAGTGACCGCCGCCGCCTCTCCGTCCTGCTCCTCGTCGCGTCCTTCCTGTTCGTCGGCCTGGGGTGCACGGAGGTAGAGCGCGCGCGCAGCAAGGCGCGGACCGAGAAGTTCCAGCGCCAGCAGGCCGAGCGCATGCTCAAGGAGCGGGTGGACGAGTACTGGGACTTCGCTCGCTGGTACACCTGGACCGAGACGGCCCGCTACTTCGAGCTGAGCGCGGACCAGAAGAAGCACCTGGAGAAGGGCACCGTCGGTGATCAGGGCCTGCTCCCGAAGATGGACTCGGTCGAGATCCTGTACATCTACGTCGATCCCGACGAGCGCAAGACCGGTGACGTCAAGGTGCGGTGGAAGGAGATCCTGAACCGCTCCAACGAGGTCGTGGAGCGGGAGACCATGCAGAGTTGGTACAAGCGCGGCGGCCAGTGGTGGCTCGCGCCGGAGCAGGGGATCCCCGACGACCCCTACGACGAGCTCGGAGACACGGAGCGCGGCGAGCCGGTGCCCGACCTCGAGACGGTGCAGGCTCCGCCGAGCGAGGACCACCTGGACCTGCCCCTCTGAGCTGAGAGAGCCTCGATGAACAAGCCCGCTCCCATCGCCGTCGTCCTCGCCGCTGGCAAGGGCACGCGAATGAAGTCCTGCCGCACCAAGGTCCTGTTCCCCGTCCTGGGGGTGCCCATCGTGGCCCGGGTCGTCGCCGCCGCCCGCGCCGCCGGATGCACCGACGTGGTGGTGGTGATCGGCCACGAGGCGCAGGCCGTTCGCGACACGCTGGGACCGGACCTGCCCTACGCGGTCCAGACGGGCATGCCCGGCACCGGCGGCGCCGTGGTGGCGGCCCGGGGCGCCGTCGATGCGCGCGGGCGCACCGTGCTCGTGCTGCCGGGGGACGTGCCGCTGATGCGGGCCCAGACCCTGTCGGCGCTGCTGGCCGCGCACGAAGCCCAGGGCGCCGCGGTCACCGTGGCCACCATGAAGGTGCAGGATCCCACTGGCTACGGGCGGGTCGTGCGCGACGGCCCCGAGGGGGGCGTGCTGCGGATCGTCGAGCACCGGGACGCGGATCCGAGCGAGCTGCGCATCGACGAGGTGAACACCTCGATCTACGCCTTCGACGGCGACTTCCTCTTCGGGGACTCGGCGGCGGTGGACCGGCTCAGCCCGGACAACGCCCAGAAGGAGTACCTGCTGACCGACGTGGTGGGGTTCGCGGTGGCCGACGGCCGCTCCGTCGCCGGCTTCGTCATCGATGACGAGCTCGAGACCGCCGGCATCAACGACCGGCAGCAGCTCTCCGAGCTCGAGCGGACCCAGAGATCCCGGGTCAATACCGGGTGGATGCGGCAAGGGGTCTCCATGGACGACTCCGCCACGACCTGGATCGAAGAGGCGGTCACCCTGGGGCGGGACGTGGTGCTCGGCGCGGGGGTCGAGCTGCGCGGGGCGACGTCGGTGGGCGAAGGCGCCACCGTCGGCAAGGGCTCCGTGCTGGTGGACTGCGCGGTGGGGGCGGGGGTGGAGATCGGGCCGTATGTCGTGGCAACCCGGGCCAGTTTCGAGCCCGGGTCCCAGGTACGACCCTTCACCGTGCTGAACGGCCTCAACGAAAAGAAGCCCGCCGCGTCCACCGACGCGGATCGGGTCCAGATCGGCGCCGGGGCCCAGGTGGGTCCCTTCACGCACCTGCGTCAGGCGTCCGTCCTGGGGAGTGAGGCGAAGGCCGGCAACTTCGTGGAGCTCAAGAAGACCGAGCTGCACGCCGGCGCCAAGGCGAACCACCTCGCCTATCTGGGCGACGCGACGGTCGGTCCGCGGTCGAACATCGGCGCCGGCGTCATCACCTGCAACTACGACGGCTTCTCGAAGCAGCGCACCACCATCGGCGCCGACGTGTTCGTGGGCACCGACTCCCACCTCATCGCTCCAGTGCGCCTGGGCGACGGCGCCTACGTGGCGACGGGCACCACGGTCAGCCGCGACGTGCCCGCCGACGCGCTGGCGATCGGCCGCGCCCGGCAGGAGAACAAGCTCGGCTACGCGAGCCGGCTCAAGTCCGCGCTGCAAGCAAAGGCCCAGAAGATCAAGGGATGAAGGAGCTGCTCGAGGGGCTCAACGAGGCCCAGCGCGACGCCGTCACCTGCGACACCGGCCCCATGCTGGTGCTGGCGGGGGCCGGCTCGGGCAAGACGCGGGTGCTCACCTTGCGTCTGGGATGGCTGGTGACGGAGCGGGGCGTGCCCCCCTGGGAGCTGCTGGCGGTCACCTTCACCAACAAGGCCGCAGGAGAGATGCGGGAGCGGGTCGCGGACCTGCTCGGCCCCCGGGGGCGCGAGCTGTGGGTGTCCACCTTCCACTCCACCTGCCTGCGAATCCTGCGCAACGAGATCGAGCACCTGGACGGGTTCTCCCGGAACTTCGTGATCTACGATGACCGGGACTCCAAGGAGCTGGTCAAGCGGATCCTCAAGGACGGGCGCTACCCCTCCACGGTGAACCCGAAGGCCATCCGTGCGGCCATCGACCGGGCGAAGAACGAGGGCCGCACGCCACGCCAGCTGGCCGATGATCCGCCGCCCAACCTGCCCGCCGGGGCCCAGGAGATCTACGCGATCTACCAGGAGCGGCTCCGGGCATCGAACGCGGTGGACTTCGGTGACCTGATCTTCCACACGCTCCGCCTGTTCGAGAGCAAGCAGGAGGTGCTCGACAAGTACCGCACGCGCTTCAAGCACCTGCTGGTGGACGAGTACCAGGACACGAACCACGTCCAGTACCGGCTGGTGCGGCTGCTCGCGGATCACGGCGACCGGAACGTGTGCGTGGTGGGCGACGAGGACCAGTCCATCTACTCCTTCCGGGGCGCGGACATCCGCAACATCCTGGACTTCGAGCGGGACTTCCCGGGGGCCAAGGTGGTGCGCCTGGAGCGCAACTACCGCAGCACCGAGGTGATCTTGCGGGCCGCCGGAGCGGTCGTGGCCCAGAACCAGGATCGCCTGGGCAAGGCCCTGTGGACCGACCGCAGCGACGGTGACCCGATCCGGCTCGAGACCGCCTACGACGACCGGGAGGAGGCGCGCTTCGCCGTGGACATCGTGCGGCGCGAGATCAACCGCGGCACGCAGCCCAAAGAGATCGCGGTGTTCTATCGGACCAACGCCCAGAGCCGCCTGCTGGAAGAGGAGTTCCTGGCCGCCCGGCTGCCGTTCGTGCTGGTGGGCGGGCAGCGCTTCTTCGACCGGCGCGAGGTCAAGGACGCCCTGAGCTACCTCAAGCTCATCGTCAACCCGAACGACGAGGTGGCGTTGCTGCGGGTGATCAACAACCCGCCGCGGGGCATCGGCGACAAGACCTACGCGGTGGTCCGGCAGATCGCCCGGGAGCGCAGCGTCACGGCCTGGGAGGCCCTGGACGCCATCGCCGACGAGCCGGCCGGCAAGTCGATGAGCAAGCGGCCGGCGTCCGCCCTCACGCAGTTCCGCGACCTGGTGCGTGGGCTCCGGGAGGTGGCCCGGACCCAGCCCCTGCCCGAGCTGCTGGAGGCGATCTACGAGCGAACGGGCATGGTGGAGCGGTTCCGGGAGGAGCAGAGCTTCGAGGCCGACGGCCGCATCGACAACCTCGAGGAACTGCTCAACAGCACGGCGGACTACGCCGGCGCGGAGCCCCCCTCCGGTCTCCTGCTCTTCCTGGACCGGGTGTCCCTGGTGGCCGACACGGACGCCATCCCCGATCCGTCGGACACGGCGGGCAAGGTCACGATGATGACGGTGCACTCCGCGAAGGGCCTGGAGTTCCCGGTGGTGCTCGTGGTCGGGCTGGACGAGAAGACCTTCCCGCACGCGCGTTCGCTCGACTTCCAGGCGCAGCTGGAGGAGGAGCGTCGCCTGGCCTACGTCGCCATCACCCGGGCCGAGGATCGGCTCTACCTGCTTCGTGCGCGGCGTCGGCCCGCCGGCGAGAAGCGCATGTACGAGGACACGCTGCCGTCGCGGTTCCTGCGGGACATCCCCCGGGAGCTGATGGCCGGCGCGGACTTCCTGGGGAACGCGGCACCGCCGAAGCCGCCGCGTGGCTCCGAGGGGCCCGGCGAGCCCTGGGTGGAGTACGAGCTCGAGGCGCCGCGCGGCGCAGGCCGCTCCCGCTTCGACGCCGCCGTGGCCCGCCGTCGACAGGTCGCCAAGGAGCGCGAAGATCAGGCTGGTCGGCGGCAACGCGCGGTGGCCACGGCGGCGACGTCGGCCCGCTTCCAGGCTCCGCGCCCCGGTGCCCCCGCCGGTCCGGCCGCTCCGACTCCGGACGTCCCACCCGCTCTTTCGCCGGTGGTCGAGCAGCGCTCGCTGTTCAGCGCGCCGGCGCCCGCTGGGAACAAGCACCGGCCGCGGGTGTCCCCAGTGGTGGCGGCGCCCCCCGCAGATCAGGAGCCTCGTGTCGTCTACGACAGCCCCGGGTACCCCTCGGACGACGACGCCGCCGACATGCTGGCCCCCGGGACCAGGGTCTATCACCAGGACTTCGGTGAGGGAGAGATCCGCAGCCTGGACGGGCCGAGCGGCAATCGCCGTGCGACCGTCTTCTTCAAGCGCGCCGGCCTCAAGAGGCTATACCTTCGGAGTACGGGTCTGGAGGTCCTCGGTCGCTGAGACAGGGCGGATTCCGAGACGGCTTTTGAACCCTGAGACCCCCGCGGAGCCTGTGTTAGCATCGCAGAACTCGTAGAACGCCCGGCGCGCTGAGCTCGCTCTCCAGCCGCCCGACCAGAAGGCATCCATGGTCATCACTTGTCCGAGTTGCAGTGCGCGTTACCGGCTCAACCCGGACAAGATCCAGGGTCGCGGCGCGAAGATCACCTGCCCGAAGTGCAGCCACGTCTTCGTCGTGTTCACCGACGATGGTGAGGCGCGCACCGAGGACGTGGACACCGAGCAGCCCCGGGTGAAGCCGCAGAACCGGCCTGCGTCGCCGACCGTGGAGCTGGCCAGGAGCGCTGCCGCCGCCACCACCACCGGCGCCTTCAAGGCCGTGGGTATCTCCGAGGCGCCCGCGCCCCCCACGAACACCGACGCCAACATCAGGATCGTCGCCCCCGGCACCCGCTCGACGCGCCGCATGCGCGCCGTGGACAGCGGGGAGACGAGCGTGCCGGCGCCGCCCGTGGTGGTCGAGCGGCCCAACCAGCAGGCGCAGCCCGAGAACGCGGACGTCAAGTCGGCCTCCGACCTCGACTTCCGAAGCGTCGGCATCAAGACCTGGAAGGTGAAGGTCGCCATCGGCCTGATCTACGACTTCAGCGACATCGCCACGCTCAAGAAGTACCTGGCGGACAAGAAGGTCACCCCGGACGACCTGATCTCGCAGAACAACAAGGACTGGATCCGCATCGGCGACATCGGCGATCTGGATCAGCACTTCATCGAGGCGTGGAAGGCTGCGAAGGCGGCCGTGGACAGCGGCCAGGTCGCCCTGCCCGAGAAGAAGAAGGCCTCGGGTACGGGCAGCCACTCCACCCTGGGGCACGCCAGCGCGACCCACAACGCCGTCGGTCGCGGGACCGCGTCCCTCCGGCCGGCGGACACCGGCTCGTCCCGGGCGTTGAGCACCGGCGCCTACGGGATCGCCACGGAGGCTCCGCGTCGCCGGAAGAAGAAGGTCGCTCCGGTCGAGGAGCCTCCCAAGCGCCCGCGCGCCTTCATCATCGCCGGGATCCTGCTCGTCGGCCTCGTGGCAGCGTGGCGGTTGATGCCTTCGGACGGGTCCGGTCCCGTGAATGACAGTCCGCCGATTCCCGTGTCGGACATCAAGCCGCCCGATGCGGAGATGGACCGGATCCGCAAGCGCATCCAGGACGAGCTGAAGAAGGCCGCGGACGACGCGCGCGCCGAGGCCGCCGTCGGCTCGGCCGAGGACGAGGCCTACGATGCGGACGACTCCTCCGGGGGCCCGAAGATCCTGGTTCCGGTCCGCCCCTCGGAGCAGACCGTGACGGTCTCCAACCCTGGCGACATCCGCTCCCCGGTCAACCAGCCACCGCAGGGCCAGTACCAGCGGCCGCGGTTCGAGGCGCCGACCCCCGCCCCGGTGGTGGACCGCTCCCAGGGCGAGGTCAAGGAGACGAGCGCAGGCGACGACCCCGCGAAGATGTACTACGTCGCCGGCGCCACCAAGCTCAAGGCCGGGGACTTCGGCTCCGCCCAGAAGATGTTTACCCAGGCGACGCGCAAGAACGCCAAGTGCGGCAAGTGCTGGGAAGGCCTCGCCGAGGCAGAGAAGCAACTCGGCCACGCTCCTGAGGCCGCCGCCGCGGCCGAGAAGGCTGCCGCCCTTGGCAGCCCGCAGTCCATGGCCAGCCCCTGAACGACGAACGACGGGATCTGGCTGCTGCCGCTTGACAGAGCGGTTGCTGCCGGTTGACCGTTGACCGGCCCCGCGGCGGGGCGGATCGGCACGACGCATTCCCTTGAGGATCATCTGCCCCAGGTGTGGGACCGAGTATTCGCTGGCAGCCAGGCAACTGGCGTCGGACGGAACGCCCGTGCAGTGCTCGTCTTGCGAGCACACGTTCACGGTCTTCCCCACCGGGGACTCCGAGGCCCCAGCCCCCGCCAGCACCGAGTCACGGCGCCACGAGGGGCCCGCGGACGGGTCCTCGCGCGGCGGTGCACGTACGCCCACGCCGTCCGGGCCCAGACCAAAGGCGGCCAC
>CALAGR010000353.1 GCA_937891735.1 uncultured Pseudomonadota bacterium
GCTGGCGGCGCTGGACGGCGGGTTCGCGGCGTTCGAGCGGCTCGTGATCACGGCCCCGGCGCCCCCCGAGGACCCGACCCCCGCCGCCCTGGCCTCGTTCACCCGGGCGATGGCCGTGCACAGCCACTACACCGGGGCCACCGTGAGCGCGGCGCCGCCACCGCGCCCCACTGCGGTCAAGCGAACGATGAAGAAGGGCGGCGGCTGCTGATCCCGGGGCCCCGGGATCAGGGGGCGCTCGCGCCCTTCCCCGGGCCCGTGCCCAACAGCGCATGGCAGGTGCCGCAGGCGGTGATGAGGTCTGCGTAGATGCGCTCCCGCTCGCCGATGGTGGAGGCGACGAGCCCCTCGGCGGCCAGCTCGTGCACGCGCTGGGCGGCGGCGAACGCGGTCGGCGGCAGCTTGTCCATGCCGGTGATGTGATCGGGCCCGATCGTCTCCTCCGCGAGGCCCGACAGACCCTTGGTCCACCGCTCCTGCGACCCGGTGATCAGGGCCTCCCACAGGCGATCGACCGTCCATGCGTGTCGGGCCATGTGGTGCTTGATCTCGGGGTCGTGGCCGGGCCGACGAGGCGAGTCGAACACCAGGGGGGTGTCCAGCTCCGCGTGGCAGGCCCTGCACTCCGAGGCGATGGCCGCCAGGGACGCGCTCGCCGTCGACAGATCGCTGGCGGACAGGGCGGTGATCGCGAGGGACCGGATCCGCTCCACGCGCACCTCACCGTTGACGTCCAGACCGCCCAGCGCCGGGTAGGCCGCCAGCCGCTTCGCCGCCTCCCCAACCACGCCGAGATCGCCGCGGATCAGCCCCCCCTGGATCGCCACCGCGTCCGCGAAGTGGGCCTTCGTCGGGGGGCTGGCGGTGGGCGGGGCGTCCTCGATCCGTGGCTGCGGCGTCGTCACGACCGCCGGAGCGGCCGGCGGCGTCTCGGCGGACGGGCAGGCCACGAGCATCAGGACGGCGCAGGACAACAGGATCGGCAGGGACGTGCGAGCGGTCATGCGCCAGAGGCTACCGCGGCGCGCGCTCCTCCGTGGGCTCGGGGGCCTCACCGAGCAGACAGAAGCGGGCGATCCGGTCCCACAGGAGGTCGTAGCGGGCCCGGGTGAAGCCAGATCCGGAGCGGATCCAGTCGTGGTGGGCCGGACTCGCGGTGGGGAGGTTGAAGTGGCCCAACACGTCGAGGTGGTCGGCCATCACCTCATCGAGCACCAGGCCGCGGATCTGGGACCACACCGGGACCATGCCGTCGTTGGCCGCTGTCCGGCCGTCCCGGGCCCCCTGCTCCGAGCCACCCCAGTCGTCGCGCCCGTCGACGTCGGACCCCGCGAGCTTCCACATGCCCGAGTACAGCACGTGGGATGCCTGGTGCACCGGCTTCCACCCCTGGGCCAGGGTCCCGGTCCAGTCCGGGCGCCTCGCCCTGGCCACGACGGAGGCGTACCGAACGCCCGCCCGGTCCGGCGCGGCGGCCTCGAACACCTCTGCCGCCTGGGGCGAGAGCTGGGGGAGCAGCGCGCGGTCGTCCCGCACCAGTGACGCGAAGGCCTGTACGGCCTCCCGCAGCGGGGGCTCCACGTCCGTCAGCAGCTCGCGCTGGATCTGCGCCAGGCCGGACCGTCCGCGGGCGACGACGAGCCCCGCGAGGTCCCGGATCATCCGGGCCGGCAGGGTCCCGCGCCTCAGGACGACGATGGTCGCGAGAGACAACACCTCGAGCAGCTGCTGTCCGAACGCGCTGGTGAAGACGTCCGCCAGCGGCGTACCGCGATGAGGGGTCGTCAAGCAGACCAGCGAGCGCACGCGGGCGGCCACGCGCTCAGGATCCGCGATGCCGGGGAGGGTCGCGCCGGGCGTCAGGAGGAGGCGGGCGTCCAACCCGCCGGCGGAGTGGCCGACGATGTGCACGTCGCCCTCGTCCTCGGGCAGGGCGTCGATCGCGGCGAACAGCACCGCCGCGCGCCGCGCCAGGGAGGCGGTCGGGGGCGTGCGAACCCGGTGGACCTCGAGCGAGGCTCCCTCCGCCTCGGCCCAGGCGTCCAGCGATCGCTTGACGTGCCCGAAGTAGGTCAGCTCGCCGAGGTTGACGAAGCCGAAGAAGCCGGGGACCAGGAACACATGCTGACGATGGGGGGCGGGGTTCACGCCCTCCTCGATACTCCGAAGCGACCGCGCCGCCAACCCGCGATGCCCTGAACTCCGGCCGACCGCTGGTCGAACTGACCAGATGGGCGTATATGGTCACCATGATCCCCGGCAGCAAGGAGCGCGTGCAGCAGGTCCTGGAGACCTTGGGCGAGTCCACGGACCTGTCCGTCCTGATCGCGGCGATGGACCAGCTCACCGTCGAAGAGGAGCCCGAGGATCCGCGGGATCGCAAGCGGCTGCGCATCCTGCGGGTCGCCACCGACCTGTTCGTGCGCCACGGGTACCGCAAGACGAGCATCGACGACGTCGCCCGCGCGGCCCACGTGGCCAAGGGCACCGTGTACCTGTACTTCAAGAACAAGGCCGACCTGCTCATGGCGGCGATCATCGACGAGAAGGTCCGGTACGCCCGGCGCCTCGAGCCGTTGCTCACCTCGGTGATGCTCCCGGTGGCCCGCCTCAAGCTCTGGCTGCGCATCGCGCTGATGATGGCGGCGGATGTGCCGCTGCTCGCGCGCCTGCTCTCGGGGGACGAAGAGCTGCTGGCGGTGCTCGACGACGCCGAGGAGGAACTGGGCGTACGGACCTCCGAGATGCAGTTGGGCTTCCTGTGCCGCTTGATCGACGAAGCCGTCGCGCCCCACTCGTGGCCTCCGGACGAGGTGCGGGATCGGGCCCGGGTCCTGCTGAGCGTGGTCTACATGGCCGGGCACACGGCGTCCGACCGGTCCCGCTTCGGGCTGAGCATCGACCAGCTCGCCACCTACCTCGCAGACATCCTCGTGGACGGGATCGGCGCTGAAGCCGCGCCGCCGGCCACGCCCCCCCTCATCCCCTCGGGAGGTGCGCCTTGAATCTGTTCAAGATGGCCTGGAGGAACGTGCTCCGGAACCGACGCCGCAGCACGGTCACCATCGCCGCCATGGCCTTCGCGTTGTTCGTGGAGTGCCTCTACTCGGGGCTGATCCCCGGCTACATGAACGCGATGTTGGAGGACATCACCCAGCTCGAGCTGGGGGACCTCCAGATCCACGCGGAGGGCTATCGCAACAGCCCCTCGCTGTACACGACCATCGAGGACCCGGGCGCCGTCGTCGCCAGGATCGAGGCGCTGGGCTACGCCGCCGCGCCCCGACTCCTGGGGGGCGGGCTGGCCGCTTCGGGCGAGTACTCCGCGGGGGTGGCCCTGCGCGCCGTGGACGTGGCGCGGGACGCAGCCGTGTGCGGCGTGTCCGGCAGGATCGGGGCCGGGGAGTGGCTCGATCCGGCGGACCCGAAGGGGGTCGTGCTCGGCAAGTTCCTGGCCCGCACCCTCAACGCGAGCCCCGGCTCCGAGGTGCTCCTGCTGAGCCAGGGCATCGACGGGAGCATGGCCAACGAGCTGTACACCGTGCGCGGCGTGCTCGGCAGCGTCGCCGAGGCCACCGACCGGGTGACCATCTACATGACGCAGGGCGCCTTTCGGGACCTCATGGTGATGCCCACGGGGGCCCACGAGATCGTCGTGAGGCTCCCCCAGGGCACGCTCCTGGCCGACGCCGCCACGGCGCTGACCGAGGCGGTGCCGGAGCACGAGGTCAGGACCTGGAAGCAGCTCATGCCGATCATCGCGCAGATGCTGGATTCGGTGCAGGGCATGATCTTCGTCCTGTACTTCATCATCTACGTGGCCGTGGGGATCCTCATCCTGAACGCCATGCTGATGGCCGTCTTCGAGCGCATCAAGGAGTTCGGCGTGCTCAAGGCCATCGGCGCCGGCCCGGGGCGCGTGTTCGGCCTGATCCTCATCGAGAGCGCGATCCAGACCGGCATCGCCATCGTCATCGGGCTGACCGCGGCCCTGCCGGGGATGTGGTGGATCGGCAACAAGGGCATCGACTTCGGCGCCCTGGGGGGCATGAACATGATGGGCATCTCCATGCGGAAGATGTGGTTCGGCGTCTACGACGCGCAGACCCTCGCCGGCCCCCTCGTCATGCTCGTGGTCGTCGTCTCGATGGCCGTCCTGTACCCCGCCGTCAAGGCCGCATGGATCAGTCCCGTGCAGGCCATGCGGCACCGTTGAAAGGGGGTCTTCAGATGAATCTCGCACGCATCGCCTGGCGCAACCTCTGGCGGCAGAAGCGACGGACCATCCTGACCCTCATCTCCATCGCGTTCGGAGGGTTCCTGGCGATCCTCATGACCGCCATGCAGGACCAGTCCTGGGCAGACTTCATCGACACCGCCGCCAAGATGGGCGGAGGGCACGTCCGGGTGCAGCACCCCGAGTACCTCGAGACCCCGTCGCTCAAGAAGACGGTGACCGGCACCGCCGCGCTGCGGGCCCTGGCCGAGGCCGATCCCGCGGTGTCCAGGGTCGTGGAGCGGATCTTCGGACAGGTCATGCTGTCCACCGCCACCGACAGCTTCGGCGGCGCGCTGATCGCGTACGACCCCGCGTCCGAGAACGCCGAGACGTTCTCCTTCCTCGACGGCATCACCGAGGGCGGGATGTTCGAGACGTCCAACGACCCGGGGATCATCCTCGGCAAGAACCTCGCCAAGAACCTCGGCGTGGAAATGGGCGGCAAGGTCGTCTACACGATGATGGACAAGGACGGCGAGATCGTGGCCGGCCTGGGCCGCCTGTCCGGGATCATCGGGACCGGCGCCGGCAGCCTCGACGGATCCCTGGCGCTGCTGCCCATCGACGTGGTGCGCGAGGCCCTGGGGTACCAGGCCGACGAAGCGACCCACGTGTCGCTGTTCCTGACCGACGGGCGCGACAGCGACGCGGTGGCGGGGCGCCTGAACAAGAAGCTGGACGCCAGCAGCCGGGCCATCACCTGGTCCGACGCGTCCCCGGACATCGCCGGCTTCATCGCCATGAAGGTGGGCGGCGCCATCGTCATGGAGCTGATCATCGGGCTGCTGATCCTCGCGGGGATCTTCAACACCCTGTTCATCTCGGTGATGGAGCGGGTCCGGGAGTTCGGGATCATGCTCGCCATCGGCTGGTCCTCGGCGCAGATCTTCGCGCTGATCATGTTGGAGAGCCTGTGGCTCGCCCTGGTGGGCCTCCTGCTCACCGGCGCGGTCACGTGGTTCCCCTACAAGGCGCTGCACGACAACGGCATCGACCTGAGCGCCGTGTACGCGACCCAGGACTCCAACGCGCTGGAGATCAGCGGGGTCGGCTTCGACACCACGCTGCACATCGGGATCTACCCCGAGAGCCTCGCCGTGATCCTGTGCGCCATCCTGTTCGCGACCCTGTCCGCGGGGCTGTACCCCGCCTGGAAGGCCGGTCGTGTGCCCCCCGTCGAATCCATCAAGCTCGTCTGAGGAGAACCCACCCATGACCGACCAGAACGCACCCGTCATCGAGCTCACCGGGGTCACGAAGCTCTACAAGCAGGGCAAGCTCGACGTGCAGGCCCTGCGCGGGCTCGACCTCGTCATCAACAAGGGCGAGTTCACGGCCATCTGCGGCCCCTCCGGATCCGGCAAGAGCACCGCCCTGAACCTCATCGGCGCCCTGGACGACGTCACCTCCGGCACCGTCAAGATCGAAGGCCAGGACCTGAGCACCCTGGGGCGCAAGGGGCGCAGCCACCTCCGGCGGGACCGGATCGGCTTCGTCTTCCAGGCCTACAACCTCATGCCGGTGCTGACCGCCTACGAGAACGCCGAGTCCGTGCTCGCGCTGCAGGGCGCCCCCGCCACCGAGCGCAAGGAGCGGGTGATGGCGCTCCTGGAGGAGGTGGGCCTCAAGGGCATGGAGCACCGCCGGCCCGATGAGCTGTCCGGCGGCCAGCAGCAGCGCGTGGCCATCGCGCGAGCCATCGCGAGCGAACCTGCGGTCGTACTGGCTGACGAGCCGACGGCGAACGTCGACTCCGAGACCGCGGAGAAGCTGTTGGACATCATGGAGAAGCTCAACCGTGAGCGCGGCGTGACGTTCCTCTTCAGCACCCACGACCCCCGGGTGATGAAGCGGGCGCGCCGGGTGGTGATGCTCGTGGACGGCAAGGTGGCCAGCGACAAGGTCAAGGAAGGCGGCGTGCAATGAGATCTTCACCCATCCGGTTGGGCCTGATCGCGGCCCTGCTGTTGGCGGCGCCCGCCCTGGCGCAGGAGCCGATCTCCGATGAAGAGCTCGCCCGTGAGCTCCTGGACGGCACCGACGACATGCAGCGGGGGGACTCGAGCACCGCGACGGTCACCATGAACGTCAAGACCGCGCGCTTCAGCCGCTCGATCTCCATGCAGAGCTGGAGCAAGGGCGAGGAGAAGTCCCTGATCCGCATCACGGCCCCCGCGAAGGAGGCCGGCGTCACGACCCTCAAGGTCGGCGAGAACATCTGGAACTACCTGCCGAAGGTGGACCGGACCATGAAGGTGCCGGCCGGGATGATGTCCGGCTCCTGGATGGGCTCCCACTTCTCCAACGACGATCTCGTCAAGGAGTCGCGGATGGCCGACGACTACACCTACCGCCTGACCGCCCGGCCCGACGCCGCGGGGACCGGCTCCTACGTGGTGGAGTGCGAGGCGAAGCCCACCGCAGCGGTGGTGTGGGGCAAGGTCGTGGTCACGCTGCGCCCGGACCGGATCGCCGAGCAGATCCAGTACTTCGATGAGAAGGGGGTCCTGATCCGGACGATGAAGTTCTCGGATCTTCAGGAGATCGACGGGCGCATGGTCGCTACCCGGATGATGCTGGTGCCCGAGGACAAGCCGGGCGAGTTCACCGAGATCATCTACGACGAGCTGTCCTTCCACGCCAACGTGCCCGACAGCATGTTCAGCCTGCAGGAGCTCAAGAAGTAACGCTCAGCCCCGCTGCTTCTTCGCGAGGCCGGCGAGGAAGGCCCGCAGCAGCTGGTTGCCGCAGTCGCGGTAGTGCAGATGGCCCCGCTGACGAAACAGCCCCCCGAGCTCGGCCTTCGACAGCGGGTGGCCCCCCAGCGCGAACAGCTCGAGCATGGCTTCGTCCCGAAGGGTCAGGGCGACGCGCAGCTTCTTGAGGATCGCGTTGTTCGTCAGGGGCTCGGTGGGCGGCACCTTGGCGTGAGGCGGCGGCGGCCCCCGGCGCTGCAGCACCAGCGCGTCGAGCAGCGCTTCGAGGGTGTCCTCGGTGAGCTCGCGCGTGTCGGGCTCCCCTTCCCTGCCCATCCACGCCCAGATCTGCTCCGGGGCGGCGGGCACCCCGCCGTCGGCGAAGAGCTGCACGAGGGCGACATCAGACAGGTTCAGGGCGTAGCGCAGCCGCCGCAGCACGTCGTTGTTGTTCACTGGCGATTCACTGGGAGTGGAACCCGTCCGCGGTGGCCTGCAGCTCCCCGTCCGTCTTCTCGAACGCGAAGCCCGTCGCCGAGTGGCAACGCCGGCAAGCATAGTCCAGCGTCAGGAACGGGCTCATGAACTCCTGCCCCCCCTCGGTGAAGAACTGGGGCGCGTCCGGATCCGTGTTGATGGCGAACAGGTGGGTCGCCACGTCTCCCACCACCCCGGCCCCCAGGGCGGAGCGGGTCACCGGCGGCATGTGGCACTCGGTGCAGGCGAACCCGTCCATGGCGACCGAGTCCATGTTGGCCGCCTCGCGGAAGTGGCAGCTGGCGCACTCGCTGATGATGCCCTGGCCGGGGTTCCAGTCCTGATCGGAGTACAGCGCGCTGGAGTGCGGATCGTGGCAGTCCACGCAGTCCAGGGCCCGGTGCTTGCTGTTGGCCATCTCATTCCACTGCTGGGCGTTGTGGCCGAAGCCGTCGGAGGCGGGGATCCGCGCCTCGGGGCCCTGGGAGTGGCAGCCTCCGCAGGCCTCGGCGTCCCGCTCGATCCGCATGCGCACCTGCAGCGGGAACTCCACGTGGGTGCCGCCGGCGCCGTGACACTCCTCGCAGCGCACCCCCTGCTCGGTCCAGGTGCCCACGAGGCCGGGCAGACCTCCCTGGTTGCCGTCGATGCTCCAGGCCGTGGCGTGGCACGTGGCGCAGTCGGTGGCCAGGGTGCCCGGCGCGGTGCCGGCCTGCCAGTCCACCCAGGACCCATCCTCGATGTTGTACTGCGCCGCGACGAAGGGCCCGACGGCCCCGCTCGTGAACAGGTACCCGTCCGTGTCCACGAACTGCACCTTCCAGCCCCAGCCCCCGATCACGTAGCTGACGTCCGACCACGCCAGGCCCACCGGCGGGGCGCTGGGATAGTCCCCCTGAAACTGCGCCGACGGGGCGGGCGCCGCTCCCCCGGTGGCCAGCATCGCGAACGCGTGGCCCGACCGGATCTGCTTGTTGTACTGCTCCTCGTGGCACGCGCCGCACACGTCCGAGCCCACGAAGTCGGGGATCGTGAGGTCCTGGCCGTCCTGCCCGTCGGTGCCGTCCTGCCCGTCGGAGCCGTCGGTGCCGTCCTCACCGTTCTGCCCGTCCATTCCCGCCGGACCACGCACCCCGTCGGGGCCGATCTCCCCCGTCGGTCCCTCGGGCCCTACGCAGCCGGCGAGCACCAGCGCAAACAGGATCGAACAGGACAGCCGCAGTGGGTGAAGGGGACGGCGCATCGACAACTCCTCGGTACTCAAGGGGCCCCGGGGGCCGAGCCATGACAGGCAGAGGCACAGGAAACAGGCAGGACATCGGACCCGTCGCCGGGTTCGTGGCAGAGCAGGCAGGCCGCTTCGCCCGCGGGCCACACGGACGCGGGGTGCTCGAGGCGCCAGGCGGCGCCATGGGGATAGGCGGGATGGCAGGTGCTGCAGGACGGCGCCCAGGTGCCGCCCCCGCCGATCTCGCCGTGGCAGGTGCCGCATGCTCCGTCCACCCAGGCCGCGCCGTGCACGTCCCCCTGGGACCAGCCCTGCGTGTGCGGGTAGAGCCCGTGGCAGTCCCCACACCCGGGCACGTCCGACGTGCCGACGCTCTCGGCGGCGTGGCATCCCAGGCACGAATCGACCGTGCCCCGGGCGGCGAGGAAGGCGGCGTGCACGTCGCCGAAGCGCCACCCGACCGGGTGGGGCCACGCGGCGTGGCAGGAGTCGCAGGCCACATCGGCGGCGCCGCCCGCGAGATCCTCGCCGTGGCACGAGGCGCAGGTGGACCGACGGTCCAGATCGAGCCAGGAGCCGCCGTGCGCCTGCAGCCACTGCTCCCCGTGGGGGAAGTCGGCGTGGCAGGTGTGGCAGCCGTCCGCGCCGCCGGGCTGGGCCCCTGCGGACAGGTCGTGGCAGCGCACGCAGGATCCGGCGTGCTCCCCCAGGTACTCCTGCCCGTGCTGGCCGGCGTCGCCGAAGCCTTCGGCGTGGGGGAACAGCGCGTCCTCGTTGGCTCCATCGGGGGTCACCGCGGGGACGGAGCAGCCGCAGAGCAGGGCCACGAGCGCGAGCAGCAGGCGCATCACGGGTCCTCCCCGAAGAGCAGGGCGTACACCGCGCTCAGCGTCACGTAGGTCGTGCGCAGCGTGGGCTCACCGGCGGGGCCATGGAAGTCGATGCCCACCGCGTCGTAGCGTTCCTCGGCCCAGCGATGGCACGTCAGGCAGCTGTTCGGCGGCACCGCGTCCAGGGGGAGCGCCGCGTTCCCCAGCGCGTCGAACGCCGACAGGGTCGTCGCCGGCGGCAGGGCCGCGAAGCCGTGGGACGCCAGGCGCCCGCCCCCGGTCAGGGCGCTGCGCTCGTCCCGGGACGCCGTGGGCGGCATGTGGCAGCCGGTGCACCGGCCCGAGGCGTAGGGACCGGCGGGGTCGTAGCCCGAGTGGCGGGTGTGCGCGGCGGCGCCCGCGGTGTCCTCGAAGTGCAGGGCCAGGTGGCAGCCCAGGCACAAGCTGTTGTCGTCGGACGGGGCGAGCAGCTGGTGGGGCGCATCCCCGGAGGCCCCGTGGGGCCCGTGGCACTCGCCGCAGCCCAGGACGTACAGACCGCTGCCTCCGTGGGGGGAGGCGGCCAGCGCGTCGGCCTGCTGGTTGGGCCCCGCGGGAGCCCCCGAGGGCCACAGCACCGGCGAGGAGAGGAAGTAGTCCGCGAGCACCCGGCCGGGCTGCCACGCGTCGTGGTCGGCGTACGGGAAGGCCACGTCCACCTCGAAGGGCGCCGACGCCGCGGCCAACCCCGCGCTGTGGCAGGCCGCGCAGACGTCCATCGCCGCGACCGGATCGAGCCGACCGGGGTTGACGATCAGCTCCACGCCCCCGTCCGGGTCGTTCCCCGCCAGGGCGTGCTCGGAGCCCGGCCCGTGACAGGCCTCGCATCCCACGCCCCGCTCGGCGATCGCGAACGCCCGCACCACGCCCCCGCCCTCGTTGATGTCCAGGCCCACCGCGTGGCACCCCAGGCACCCCGCCGCCTCCATGTCCGCGGGGGCCGGTCCGTCCGTGTCGTGGTGGGAGCGCAGGCGGCCCCCGACGTCGAACCAGACCTCGGGATGAAAGCCCACGAGCCCCGCCTCGAACGCCGGGCTGGCCAGATCGCCGAGCCCCTCCGGCCTCCAGACCACAGGGCCCGGCACGGGGCCATCGGGCAGCGCGAGCAGCGGCACGGCGTTGTCCGCGCCGTACCAGCCGAGCACGTCCCAGGTGGCCGCCCCGGTGGATCCATAAAGCGTCGCCCGATCCACGCCCCCGGACCGGGCGAGGCGGACTTGCACCGACGCGACGTTGGATACGGCCACGGGCACCGTCAGCCCCTCATCGAGCAGCGCCGCCAGCGCCGCGGGAGGCGACTGCGACCAGGTGCGGGCATGCCGGGAGGCCGCCCAGGCGCCGTGATCGGCGGCGTGGCACGCAGCGCACCCGTCCGAGCCGATCCAGGTGGCGTTCGCCCCCGGCGCCCCGGACAGCGACAGCGTCAACAGCGTGCTCGCCCCGTCCACGAAGCGCAGCTCCGAGGACCACGGGGAGGCCGACGTGGCCGCGTTCGGCAAGATCTGGACCCGCAGATCGCCCACCGGCAGCCCCGGCAGGCTCGCCCGGCCGTCGTCGCCGGTGAGGGCCACCCAGGCGCCGTCGTCCACCGACACGGTGGCTCCCACCAGGGGCCGGCCCGCGGCGGTGCTCAGCTCCACCCGCAGCGCGGGAAGCACGCTGTCTCCGTCCACCGCCAGGGTCAGCTCGAGCTCGACGGTCAGCCCGACCTGGACCTGCACCGCCTCCACCACCGTCGGATCGAAGCCCGCGGCGGCGGCGGTCACGCGCCAGGTGCCCGGGGGCAGGCTCGGGAACTGCGCGAGCCCGTCGTCGTCCGAGAGCGCCTCGATCCCCAGGGGTCCCACGGTCACGAACCCGCCGACGATGGACAGCCCATCGGGATCCTGCAGCTGCACGTTCAGGGCGCCGGTGGTGGGAGCGACGGGCTCCGGGTCCGCGGGGGGCTCCGACGTGGTGGGGCAGCCCGACAGCAGCGCTGCGAGGGCCAGACCAGCGAGGAGGTGCGTCGTATTCACCGCCGGTCCCGCCTTCGCCGCTCTTCGGTGTCGTCCGGGGTGTGGCAGGTGCCGCACAGCGCGTTGCCCCGCAGCGGCTTGCGCATGAAGTCCGGCTCCAGGGTCCAGGGCATCGGATCGGTGCCCAGGGTCGCCGCGCGCTCTTTGAGGATCGGCTCCATGACGGACCACAGCCACGGGTTGGTGAACAGCGGCTTGCCGGCCCACTCCAGCCGGACCATGGCGCTGGGCTTGCTGCCCGGGGGGTGCGGATCGTGACAGGTCCCGCAGAACACCTTGCCGTCGGGGGCCAGGGGCAGGCCGCCGGCCTCGGCCCGGGCCTTCATGCCTTCGTCGAGCAGCTGCAGGTGCTCGGCGCTGCCGGTGTGGCGGGTGTCCTTGTGGCAGCCGTAGCAGATCTGTACGCGGTCGATCTTGAGCAGATCCAGGTCGGGCTCATCGTCCACCAGCTCGTGGCAGAACTCGCAGATGGCCGTGGTGTCGCGCTTCTCCTGCATCGCCAGGTGCGGGTTGAAGCGCACGTTCTCGGCCGCGGCGTGGCAGTTCTCGCACAGCCCGCCCAGGGTCTCGTAGGGGCCCTCCCGCCAGAAGCGCGGGTTGTCCGGATCCTGGGGTGCCCCCCGGCAGGCGGGCTCGTCGTGGCAGGTCAGGCAGGCGAGCTTGCCCTTGGGGATCGGGAAGGCCGCGGGCACCCGCGCCTTGTCCCGGCCGATGTCTTCGTCGTCCTCGCCCCGGCGATGCGCGTCGATGTCCACCTCGTGAGGCGCGGTGGCGTGGCAGGAGCGGCAGGTGTCGTTGTAGTCGCCGCCCACCCAGGTCATGTCCTCGGGGGCTGCGTCCTGGACGGCGGGCGCGTGGCACGCGTCGCAGCGGTCCTTGGCGAAGTGGGGGTTGATGCGCGGAGCCTCGGTCGCGGCGGGCTCGTCCGTCGCCTGGGCCACGGCCACGCCGGCCACGAGCAGCAGGAGCAGGGGCCAGAGTCGGCGCAGGCTCACGGCTGCACCCCGTTGTCGCCGTGGCAGCTCGCGCAGGTTTCGTACTCGCCGTCTTCGGCCGCTTCCCGCACCGCCTCCATGTCCAGATCCGGCTCCGAGGTGCAGTTGACCTGGTGGGTGGTCTCCAGGGCGTGGCACTGGGTGCAGGCGTCCTTGCCCCAGCCGGCCTCGTGCTGCTCCTGCACCAGGCGCAGCCCCTCGGGGCTCGCCAGCAGGTCGTCGAGCCCGGCGCACGGGTCCACCTCACAGCCCGAGCCGAGGGCACCCAAGAGCAGGGCCAACCACATGGTGCGGGCTACCACCCCTGCCTCCCTTCGGGTTCGGTGTGGCACTGGGTGCACGTGTCCCCCTGGTGGCAGTCCTCGCAGGACACCGGATCGGTGCGCGCGGCCATGCCGTGCACGCTGAGCCAGTTGCCGGCGTGCACGGCATGGCTGACGTCGTCTCGGCGGGTGTGGCACTCGGCGCACATCCAGCCCGTGTGGCAGCCCGCACAGAACTCGGGCTGCAGCACGGCCTCCCGGGCGTGGTCCTGCCTCCAACCCGGCGCGTGGCTCTCGGGCGGCGGCAGGTTCTCGGTCTCGTGGCAGGTGCGGCAGGGGCTCGGGGCCCCCAGGGGGTTGTCCGGCTGGTGGCAGGTGTGACAGATCTTCTCGGTCGGCAGCAGCACCGAGCTGGCCGGATCGGTGAACGTGGGCTGCACCTCGCCGGGCAGTCCGACCGGATCCTTGTGGGCGCCGATGGTGTGGCACGGCAGGCAGATCCAGCCCACCTCGTCCATGATCGGCATGTGCACGCGGTGGTCGAAGCGCTCGAAGATCTCGCCCAGGCGATGCTCCGGCGCGTCCGTGGTGACGTGCCGCTGGGCCGTGGCGCAGGACAACAGCAGCAAGCCACCGATGAGGGTCCAGGAGGCGCGCTTCATGCCGGCTTCCTCCACACGAGCAGGTGCAGGACGAGGCGCGCGTTGACCCGGAAGTCGTTCTGGAACAGGGCGCTGGTCCGGTACTCGCCGCCGACGGCGATCTCCACCTCGGCGGTGGGGTGGATCGCGGCCTCCCCCAGCACCCAACCGGCCAGGCGCCAGGGTTTGGCCAGCTTCTGGTAGGGAACCACCTGGGTCGCGAGGCGCAGCCCGATCACCCGATGGGGGACCCAGCCGAGACCCGCTCCGATCGCGTGGAACGTCCCCCCGTACGACGTGCGCAGCATGTAGTCCGCGTTCACCGTGAGGACCTCGTGGCCCCACCGCACGCTCGCGTCCACGCTGTGCCCGACGGTCTGCTTGGCTTCGCTCACCCGGTAGCCCGTGACCAGGTAGTTGGCGGACAGCGTCACGCCGTCCGGCGAGCGCACGCGCGCTCCGACCCCGCCTCCGCCGACGACCGAGTGGGTCATGTCCGCCAGGATCCGCTCGGCCATCGTGCCGTCGTGATCGGCGGCGTTGTCCAGGCGACCCAGCACCTCGAAGCGCAGGGGTCCGATGGGCTGGAAGGTCACGCCGCCGCGCACCCGGCGCACCTCGCCGGTGTCCAGCCGCATGGACGCCGTCACCCAGGGGCGCGGGGTCAGGGGCAGAGGAAGCAGCGCGTCGGCGTGCAGGCGCCCGTCCGCGCGGGGCGTGGTGTCGGGACCCGCCCGGAACGCCAGCTCGATCCCCGCGTTGGCGCCGGGGATGGCGTGCACGGACGCGCCCCCCTGGACCAGCAGCGACCCGCCGTTGAGGTCGTCCCACTCGGTGTCGCGCAGCCAGCCCACCCCGGCGGTCACGGCCAGCTTGCTCACAGGCCGCCCCGTCATGGACACCCCGTCCACGATGCGCAGGCCCGCGGGGGTGCTCAGCATCTGTCGGCCCACGGTCACCCCGAGCTTCAGCCGGCGCCAGTGCACCGTGCCGTTGAGCAGGTACAGGTCCAGGTCCCCCCCAGTGGAGCCGATGGTCGTGCCCAGCTTCATCAGCGCCACGGCGTTGAAGTCCGCGCGGTTGGGCAGGCCGACCCGCATGGACGCGAAGACGTCCTCGTACAGGGGGGCCCGACGCGCGCCGTCCAGATCCTGGCGGAGCTGGAACCGGGTGGTGGACAGCACCTCGAAGCGGGTCGCGGCCGAGGCCGGCGCCGCCGCGCTGAACACAAGGATCGCAACCAGGAGCAGGCCGCGGTTCACGGTGCGCCCTCCTTGCCGCGGAGCTGGTCGCCGTGGAAGAAACGGAACCGGGGTCGGCCGTCCACCCCGTGGCAGACAGTGCACAGCTGGATCACCTCGTCCTGGGCCCGCAGGAAGCTGTCCTGCTCGGTGCCATCCGACGGCGCTCCCGGCGCCGCGCCCACCGACCTCCAGCGGTGCGGGTCATGGCAGGTCTGGCAGGCGATCTCCCCCGCCTTCCGGTTCTGGGTGCGCTCTCCGTCCGGGCCGAAGTACGGCACCCGCCCGGAGTACCGGAACGGCAGGCCGTCGGTGGTGAGCAGGAGGCCTTCGGGGTGGCTCCACTTCCCCACCTTCGTGGCCTTTGTGCGGCCGTCGTGACACGCCAGGCAGCGGGCCGAGGCAGGATTGGGGCCGACCGGCGCCGCGGGGCGGGCGCTGCGGCCATGCACGTCGTGGCACGTCACGCAGGCGCTGCTCTTGCCGGCGACCGCGACCAGGGCGCCGTCGTGATCGGTGCCGACGACGCTGGCCTGGGCCTCGTGGCAGTCCACGCAGACCTTGGCGGCGCTGGCCTTGGCGAGCACGCTCTTGCGGCTCGTGTGGGGGGTGTGGCAGTCGGAGCAGCTGACCTTGCCTTCGTGCCCCTGGGCGCCAGCGGGCACGTCCACGCCCATGGGGTGGCCGGCGGTCAGCTCGATCTGGAGCTTCGAGCCCTTCGAGCTGCCGTGGCAGTCCAGGCACCCCTGGTCCTGGGGCTCCGGCGCGGTCGGTCCCTCACCTCGCCGGGCGGATGCGCGGTGCATGCCGTGGCAGTCGATGCAGCTCTGGGCGCCGTGGCCGGTGTCTCCGAGCGCGCTGGCCTTGTCGTCGTGACACACGCGGCAGGCGTTGGCCCCCGTCGCGTTGGTGCGCAGCAGCGTCCCGGCGCTGGAGTCGTGGGGATCGTGGCAGCTCAGGCAGGTCAGCTTGTCGCCCGCCACCCCTCCGATGCCCGCGATGGCGGCACGCCTGGTCGGGGACAGCGCCACGGCGATCGGGTGCTGGCTCTGGGTGCGGCTGTGGTCCGCGTGACACGACACGCACAGCGCGCCTTCGTCCGTCGTGACGATGAGCCGCGCGTCCTGCTTCGCGTTGTGGGGGCGGTGGCAGCTGCGGCAGACGACCTTGCGGGGCCCGTCTTCCCCCTCCTGCTCCAGCCGCCCGCCCGACGCGAGCAGCTCGGCCAGCTGCGCCCCCCGCGGCACGACGACCCCCACCGGGTGCTCGGTGCGTCGGCCCCTGGACCGGTCATTGACCCGGTCGGGGTGGCAGTCGGCGCACTCGCTGGCCACGTCGGCGCCGTCGCTCTCGGTCAGGGCCCGCTCCTGGGTGTAGGTGGTGGCCACCGGCGCGTCGCCCTGGGGCCCATGCTCCCAGACGGTCAGGGGGGTCTCGAACTGGTAGTCGCTGTCGCTGGTGCCGTACAGGAAGCCCACCATCGCGAAGGCGACCAGCACGGCCCCCAGGACCCACCATGCACGCTCGTCCTTCATGACTTGACGTAGTCGTCCCGCATCTTGTCGGTGAAGACGGCGATCGCCACCTTCAGACCGAGCGTGAACACGATCAGCGAGAGGGCGGCGATGCCGATCGACACCTTCCACTCGATGGCGTTGGGCAGGTACTCCACGAGCTCGTGCAGGGTGCTGGGCACGAAGCCCGGCACGATCAGCCCGAGCCCCTTTTCGGTCCAGATGCCGAACATGGCCAGCACACAGGCCAGATCGATCCACAGGGAGTGGGTGCGGAAGTCCGTGGTCAGCAGGATCAGCGTGGCCGTGATGTTGCAGCCGATGGCGGTCCAGATCCACGGCACGAGGGCGTGGTGTCCGTGCAGCCCGAAGAACAGGTACTGGGCCGAGATCACGTGGGCCCCGCCCGTATAGAACTGGGTGAAGACCTCGCAGGCGACCAGGAACAGGTTGAGGATCACCGTCACCCGCAGGATCTTGAGCAGGGTCTCGATCGCCCCCTCACCCACCGGGAACTTCGTCACCTTCTTGATGACCTGCAGGGTCAGGATGATGAACGCGGGGCCGGTGACGAAGGCGCTGGCCAGGAACCGGGGCGCCAGCACCGCCGAGTTCCAGAACGGTCGCCCCCCCAGGCCGCAGTAAAGAAACGCCGTGACGGTGTGAATCGAGATCGCCCAGATGATCGACAGGAACACGAACGGCAGGTACCAGCGGGGGTTCGGCTGGCGCCCGAGGTAGCGCGTGTAGAGCAGGTAGCCGACCACGTGCAGGTTCAGCACCAGGTAGCCGGCCAGGACCACCACGTCCCAGCTCAGCATCGACACGGGCCAGTTGAACTTGCCGATGATCGGCGCCAGGTGCCAGGCGCGGTCGATGCGACCGAGATCGGCGTTCACGAAGGCGAGGCACGCGACGATGGCCGCGATGGCCAGGATCTCGCCCACGATGACGACGTCGTGCATGTCGCGGTCGTGATACAGGTACGCGGGGATCACCATCATCACGCCGCCCGCGGCGAGGCCGACGCCGTAGGTGAAGTTGCCGATGTACATGCCCCAGGACACGTGGTCGGTCATGGCCGTGATGCCGAGGCCCTGCACCGTCTGGTGGGCCCAGGCGTTGAGCCCCACGAGCATCAAGCAGGTCAGGATCGTCATCCAGATGATGAAGCCGGGACCGCCCTGGGTGGCGATCCACAGGGCCCGCAGGATGAACCGCGGATAGCTCGCCAGGTGCTCCGAAGGGCTCATGGGCAGCGCGTCTTCGACGTGTTCGTTGTGCATGACCGCCTACTTGTCGAAGAAGTAGAAGAACCGCGGCAGGGTGCCCAGGTCCTCCTTGAGCACGAAGACGCGCTTGTGGTCCAGGACCCACCGGATGTCGCTCTCGGGGTCGAGCATGTTGCCGAAGACACGGGCCCCGGTGGGGCAGGCCTCCAGGCACGCCGGCAGCTTCCCCTTGCGGGTCCGGTGCAGGCAGAACGTGCACTTCTCCATCACGCCCTGGGGCCGGATCCGGTTGGACAGGTAGGCCTGGTCCGGGTTGATCTCCTCGGGCGGGATCTCGGGGGTCTTCCAGTTGAACCGACGCGCGTGGTACGGGCACGCGGCCTGGCAGTAGCGGCAGCCGATGCACCAGTCGTAGTCGATGACCACGATGCCGTCGGCC
>CALAGR010000354.1 GCA_937891735.1 uncultured Pseudomonadota bacterium
AACGACAGCGCCGACAACGACGGCGACGGCTGGGTCGATCTGGTCGATCCGGGCTGCGCGTCCGACCCCAACGGCACCTCCGAGGTCAACGCCGGCACAGTGCAGTGCGACGACGGATTCGACAACGACGGCGACGGCCTCATCGACGGCAACGATCCCGAGTGCGCCACGCCAAACGGCACCAACGAGACCGCGCTGTGCGCCGACGGCATCGACAACGACGGCGACGGCTGGATCGACCTGCAGGACGCGGGCTGCACCGGCCCGGCCGACAGCGACGAGTCCGACGCCGGCGTGACCGAGTGCAGCGACGGCAACGACAACGACGGCGACACCGCCATCGACGCGCTCGACCCCAACTGCGACGACGGGTTCGACGACTCCGAGGCCCCCACCTGCACCGACGGGGCCGACAACGACGGCGACGGCTGGGCCGACGGCGACGACCCGGACTGCCTCGATCCCAGCGGCGACGAGGTCGGTGGCTTCGACCCGGCCATCGCCTGCAACGACGGCGCGGACAACGACGGCGACGGCGACGCGGACGCCGACGACACCGAGTGCGACGACGGGTACGACGGCTCCGAGACCGACGCCACGCCGGACGACTGCTTCGACGGCGCCGACAACGACGCGGACGGCTACACGGACGCGCTGGATCCCGACTGCGGCGCTTCGCCCTTCGACGAGCTCGGCTTCGGCACCACCGAGTGCAACGACAACGTGGACAACGACGTCGACGGCTTCCTGGACGCGCTCGATCCCGACTGCATCGACGCGAGCGACGACGACGAGTCCGGCCCCTGCGACGACGGCCTGGACAACGACGGAGACGGCTGGACCGATCTGGACGACCCGGCCTGCACCACGGCGTTCGACCCCAGCGAGGGCAGCTTCGACGGCGGCGAGTGCAACGACAACGTCGACAACGACGGCGACGGCAGCACCGACGCGGCAGACCCGGGCTGCGCGGACGGCTTGGACACGGTGGAGGGCGCCGGCTTCGGGGACGTCGTGGTGACGGAGTTCATGGCGAACCCGGACGCGGTGAGCGACGGCAACGGCGAGTGGATCGAGCTGTTCAACAACACCACCGCGCCCATCGACATCGAGGGGTGGACCATCGCCGACAACAACGGCAGCCACGTCATCACCACGGGCGGCAGCCTGCCCATCCCGTCCCTCGGGTTCGTGGTGCTGGGCCGCAACACCCTGACCAGCGCCAACGGCGGCGTCGTGCTGGACTACTCGTACGCCGGCTCGCTGTCCCTGGCGAGCGCCGGCGACAACATCGACCTGAGCGACGAAGCGGCCAACCCGATCACCTCCCTGGTCTACGGATCGGGCGTGGTGCAGGCGGGCGTGTCGGCCATCCTGGATGGGGGCGTGCTCGCGGGTCCGTTCACAGCCGCGCAGGCCGTGGACATCGGGAGCAACTGGTGCTCGTCCACGACGGCCTGGACGGGAAGCGCAGGCGACGCCGGCAGCCCGGGAGAGATGAACGAGACCTGCCCCTGAGGCTCAGAGCCGCAGGCTGAGGACCTCGGTGGGCACGGGGCGCGGGACACCCTCGACGACGGGTCGGCCGGGCCGCAGGTGCTCGAAGCCCATGGCGACCCAGAACTCCCGCCCGCCTTCGTTCGGCTCCAGCACCCCGAGCTGGATCTCCAGGGCCCTCTGGTCCAGGAACCAGTCGTACAGCGCCTCGAAGAACGCGCGCCCCAGGCCCGTGCCCCGCCGGTCCGGCTCCACCAGGAACATGCCGATCCACCACGTGTCCGGGTCCGGGAAGTCCTTGAAGTTCGACGCCGCCGCCACGAGCTCGTCACCGGCGAACACGCCGAAGCAGTACAGGTCGTCCTCGGTGCGGTCCTCGGGGCAGTCGGTCAGGAAGTCGTCCACCTCCTCGTCGCCCGCCGGGGCTCCCTGCACCAGCTCGAAGTAGTCGGCGCAGCGCGCGAACAGGGAACTCAGCCCCTCGGCGTCGTCGGCGTCGATCGGGCGAACCTGCAGGCTCGGGTCCCAGCCTTCGGGAGCGTGCATCGGCGCTACTCGTCCTCCGCCGCCGCTTCCCGCTCCGCGGCGGCCACGCGGCGCGCATCGAACACCCCGATCCAGCTGACGGTCCAGCTCTCGTCCAGCTCGAAGCCCGGGCCGTCCACGTCACCGTGGGCCCACGACTCCGCCAGGAGCTGGGACATCTCGGGCAGCCCATCGCCGACGTCGAAGCAGATCCCGCCGACCTCCTCGAGCACGAGCACTCCGTCGTCCAGGTCGAACCCCACGGTCCCGCCCACGGCGAGCTCCGCCAGGGTCGAGCCGATGCCGATGCCGCTCGCGGTGCGTCCGGCGTACGAGCCGTGCACCCCGATCTGGGTGAGGAACCCGTCGTCGAACCAGAAGGACACGCTGCCCGCGTGCAGGACCTCCAGCTCTCCGCGCTGCTCGCGGTGCACTGCAGCCCCGGCCACCTGGGCCAGGACCTCGATCTCGGAGCTACCGAGACAGAACGGACCGATCCGCTCTCCAGGGACAATGGTGTCGTCTTCGCCGCTCATGACCACCTCCGCGCAAATTGAGGATACAGAGCCCCGGGCGCCATCCAAGAGGGGTTGCAGGTCAGGACGCGCGACCCGTGACGTACCACGCCCCGTGGGGGTAGATGAGCTTGCCGCCCCGGTCCAGCACCCGCCAGGATGCCGCGACGACCGCGGCGTGCAGCCGCTCCACCGCCTCGGGGGGCGACTGCTGGATCCGGTAGCGCGCCTCGCTGCACAGGCTGGCCTGAAGCGACCAGAACTCCTCGGGATCGTCGATCTCGTCGATCACCCCCCGCCAGCTGTGGCGCAGGTGCTCGAAGCCGGCCGCCCGGAGCATCCGGTCCAACGCCGGACCGGGACGCCGCCCCACCCCGGCGCTCCCTTCGGTGCCCCGAGCCGACACCGGCGGCAGGTGCGCGTCCAGCAAGCCGAGGATCTGGCTGGGCATCTCCGCCCGCCGTCCGAGCAGGTTCGCGGCCCGGTCCACGGCCCGACGCGCCTGGAACCAGCCCCCGCGCGCCGAATGCAGGGGCGGTCCGCTGCCCACGCCGATGCAGAGCCTGCCTCCAGGCCGCAGCACGCGCCCGAGCTCGGACACCGCCGCGGCGGGATCCGAGAAGTGCAGGAAGGCGTACAGGGAGATGGCCACGTCCACGGAGTTGTCGGGAAGGTCGAGGTGCTCCGCGTCCATGACCTGGAAGCGCAGGATGTGCGGGACGAGCCCCTCCTTGCGGCCCCGGGCTTCCCCCACGGCGAGCATGCCCTCGGCGAGATCGACGGCCAGGATCTTGCCGCCCCCGCCCACCATGCGCGCCGCCGCGCGGGCCGCGAGCCCCGTGCCCGCACCCACGTCCAACACCTGGTCTCCCGGGCCGATCCCGGCCAGCGCGCACAGCTTCTCGGCGAAGGGCAGCCCCCACCGCTGCGCGTGCACGTCGAACTCGGCGGCGACGCGGTCGTAGCTGGCGGCTTCGATCTGCTTGCTGTCCATCCGCATCAACCTGACACACCGCGCTCGGGACCGCGCTCAGAGGATCTCCGGCACGCACTGGGACCCGTCGGTCTGCAGGAAGTAGAAGGTCTGCACGGTCACGTAGTCGGCCAGCGTCGCGACCCCCGACCAGGTGGCCAGGTCGTAGCCGGGCGTGGCGATGTCCACCGCGTCCAGCTCGGCCAGGGTGACCTCACCGTCGGCGTCGGCGTCGGCGTCCACGAACGGCTGCCCCGCGAGGGGCGCGTCGAAGTCCTGCAGCGCGGTCTGGAAGAGGCGCTGGCCGGCGACGGTGTAGGCCGTGGTCGCGGTCTGGCCCTCACCGATCACGACATCCGCGAAGCAGTGGTGGCCGGTGGCGCGGTCGAAGCGCCAGTCGAAGGACACCGCCCCGCCGGCGCAGGTCACCGTCCCTTGCAGGATCATCGACAGGCCCGCGCCGCCAAGCTCCGCCACCGTCGCCGCGTCCACGTTCCCGGGCGCCGCATCCGCCGCGGGCTGCACGACCGCGTGCAGGTGGTCGTGATCGCCGACCGGCGCCTCGGTCGCGCCCAGATCGTGAGGCCCTGGGGGCACCAGGTCGAAGACCTGTGCGCCGGGCACCTCCGCCACATGCACGCCACCGGAGCCCTCGATGAAGCGGCCGCCCCAGACCAGCACGAACCGGTCGAAGCCGACGGCGCAGTCGTCCTGCATCGCCTCGGCGGAGATCCCCTCCTCGATGAACGTGCCGCCCGAGCCGGTCAGCGCCCACACCCCGGTGGGCTCCGCCGCGCAGCCCGCCAGGAGCAGCAGCATCAGCGGACTAGCGAGCCGAATCGTCATCGTCGAAGACGTTGTCGTCGTCGTCGTGGGCGTGCTCGCCGTCGTCGTGGCCGCTGTCGTCGTCGTCGTCCACGACGCAGGCGGCGGCGGTGGCTCCCAGGAGGGCGAGCAGCAGACACAGAAGGATGTGGTTCGTCTTCATCGTGTCAGTTCAACACACCATCCGCCGCCCTGTCCAGGGCCCGCTGGCCACCCTTGCCCAGGCGCCGTACGTGCCTCCCCGGAAGCCGCACGCGAGGGTCGGGTGTTACAGTCCGCGGCCGCGCGCGGGAGCGCGGATGGAGAACAACGCGATGACCACGGACAGCACCTCGGCCTTCTGGACTCGGACCCACACCTGCGGAGAGCTCCGGGCCGATGACGACGCGGCCATCGTCGTGCTCAATGGCTGGGTGCATCTGCACCGGGACAAGGGCGCCCTCGTGTTCATGGACGTGCGCGACCGGTACGGGATCACCCAGGTGCTGTTCGACCCGGACCTGTGCTCCGCCACGGCCTTCGAGACCGCGAAGGCGTGTCGCGTGGAGTACGTGGTCGCCGTGCGCGGCAAGGTGGTCAAGCGCCCCGACGGCATGGGCAACGACAAGCGGCAGACCGGCGCGGTCGAGGTCCAGGCCCTGGACATCCAGCTCCTGACCCGCAGCGAGCCGCTGCCGATCGCGCTGGAGGGCAAGGCCATGGCCGGCGAGGACATGCGCCTGCGCCACCGGTACCTGGACCTGCGGCGCCCCCAGCTCCGCGACAACCTGCTGACCCGCCACAAGGTCACGCTGGCCACCCTCAACTACTTCGACGAGCACGACTTCATCACGGTCGAGACGCCGATCCTGACCAAGTCCACGCCCGAGGGCGCGCGGGACTACCTGGTGCCCTCCCGGGTGACGCCCGGCACGTTCTACGCGCTGCCCCAGAGCCCCCAGCTCTTCAAGCAGATCATGATGATCAGCGGGTACGACCGGTACCTGCAGATCGCCCGGTGCTTCCGGGACGAGGACCTGCGCGCGGACCGGCAGCCGGAGTTCACCCAGGTGGACATCGAGATGTCGTTCATCACCCAGGACGTGCTGTTCCCGCTGCTCGAGGGCTGGCTCGGCATGCTCTGGGAGCGCTTCCTGGGCGTGGACATCGAGCTGCCCGTGCAGCGGCTGACCTACGCGGACGTCATGGAGCGGTTCGGCGTGGACCGCCCCGACCTGCGGTTCGGCCTGGAGCTGGCCACGGTCAGCGATCTGGTCGCCGGCACCGAGGCCGTCCCCCTGAAGAACGCGCTGGACGCGGACGGCACCATCAAGGCGATGTTCCTGCCCGGCGATCCCACCGCCACCAGCCGCAAGGAGCTCGACGCCTGGACCAAGGTGGTCCGCGACTTCGGCCTGGGCGGGCTGCTGTGGGGCAAGGTCGCCGACGGCGTGGCCACCGGGGCCATCGCCAAGTTCCTGGACGAAGGCCAGCAGGCCGCCGTGCTGGGCCGCCTCGGCGCCCTCAACGGCGTGGACACGAGCTCGGGCGTGCTGATGCTGTGCGCCGGTCCCCACAAGAACGTCAACGACGCGATGTCGCGGCTCCGGGTGCTCGTGGCGGGCGACAAGGGCCTGATCCCGGCCGACACCTTCGTGTTCTGCTGGGTCACCGACTTCCCGATGTTCACCTGGGACGAGGAGGGGGACCGCTGGGACGCCATGCACCACCCCTTCACGGCCCCCAAGCCGGAGCACCTGCACCTGCTCGACACCGATCCCGCGGCCGTGCTGACCAACGCGTACGACATGGTCTGCAACGGGTACGAGATCGGCGGCGGCTCCCTTCGGATCCACCAGCCGTCGGTGCAGAACAAGGTGTTCTCCCTGCTCGGCATGAGCGACGAAGAGACGCGGCTCAAGTTCGGCTTCCTGCTGGACGCCCTGAGCTACGGCACGCCTCCCCACGGCGGAATCGCCTTCGGACTGGACCGGCTGATCATGCTGCTGGTAGGCACCGAGGCCATCCGCGACGTCATCGCGTTCCCGAAGACGAACAAGGCCACGTGCCTGATGACGGGCGCCCCGGGACTCGTGGACCAGCTGCAGATGAAGGAGCTGCACCTGGCGAGCACCGTCGTGCCCCCGGAGGCGCCGCCCGGCGAGGCCTGAGCGTCCGCGGCTAGGGTGGAGCCATGCGCCGCCCCCACGCCAGACGGTTCGGATTCGCCGTGCTCGCGGTCGCGTTCGGCCTCGGCGTCGGCCTGGCCGCGGTCGAGGTGATCGCCCGGGCCGTGCCCCTGGTCGTGGACAAGACGATGATCCCGTTCCGGGAGATGCCCGGGGACGAGGCCTTCGCACCCCAACCCTCGGCCCGCGCCCGCACCCTGCGCGGGAAGATCGAGCAGACCAACCGATTTGGCCTGCGGGATCCGGAGCGCCCCCTGGTGCGCCCCGAGCACGCCCTCCCCCGGGTGGCGCTGGTGGGGGACAGCGTGGTGTGGGGGTTCGGACTGGACGCCGACGACGCGATCCCTCGGCGGCTGGAGGCGGAGCTGCTGGCCGCGGGCACGCCCGCCGAAGCCTGGACCCTCGCCCAGCCCGCCACGAACATGGCGAACCACCGCGCTCGGTGGGCCCGCCTGGGGCCGCAGGTGCAGCCGGACGCGCTGGTGACCTTCGTCGTGTTCAACGATCTGCTGCCCACCCCGACCCGCTTTCGGATCACCCCCCAGGGTCTGCTCGCCAGCCCCCGCCGCCGGGCGCCCTACCCCGACGCAGTGCGGCCGTTCATCGACCGGAGCGCCGCGTTCGCGCTGGCGTTGCGCGGTGTGTACGCCTGGGAGCAGCGGAGCCAGCCGCACCTGGACTACTCGTTGGAGAACGTGGACCGGCTGACGGCAGACCTGGCCGCGATCATCGAGCTGGATCCGTCGATCCCCGCCCTCGTGGTGCTGGTGCCTGGACGCGGCGAGACGAGCGAGGAGTACCAGGGCATGCGGGAGGCGCTCTCGGCCCTGGCGGAGCGAGAGGACGTCCGGCTCCTGGATCTGTCCGAGCCCCTCGGGCAGCCCGCGGCGGACAGGTTCATGCAGACGAACGACTCGACCCACCCCAATGCGCTGGGCTCGGCGCTCATCGCGCAGGCCATCGCGCCCGTCGTCGGCGAGCTGCTGGGCCGGTAGAGTCGGCCCTCAGGGCGACTCGATGGAGGTGACCTTCGTCCGACCCGCCCGGGTGTACTTGAGCGGCACGAACGGGCGGGTGCTGCCCACCAGCGCGGTGACCGCGCCGTCCACCGAGCTCACCGTCGTGTCCTCCACCTGGGTGATCACGTCCCCGGCCTCGAGCCCCGCGTCGGCGGCCTTGGAGCCCTTGCGGATCCGGCTGATCACCGCCCCCTTGGGGGCCTTGCCAGCGGGCCGCTCGAACGCCACGCCGAACCGGTGAAAGACCCGGTCGTCGTCGTCGGCCTTCTTGCCGGCCACGGCGGGCGGGGGCCTGGTCGGCTCGCGCTTGGGTCGCTCCGTGAGCACCACGGTCAGCTCGACGCGTCCGTCGTTGGCCGCGTCGGGGCGATACACCACCGCCGGGACCTTCTCGCCGATGGGGGCGTTGGCGATGGCGTTGGTGAGGTCGTTGACGGTGCGGATCGCCTCGCCTCCGAACTCCAGGACGATGTCCTGCTCCTGGAAGCGGCCCTTCTCCGCGGGGCTGTCCGCCTCGACGCCGATGACGATGACCCGGCTTCCCTCACCGAGCCCGTAGATCTCGGCCAGATCGGGATCCAGCGGGTTCATCTTGATGCCCAGCCAGCCGCGCCGGACATGGCCGGTGGCGGCGAGCTGCGCCCCGATCTCCCGGGCCATGTTGATGGGGATCGAAAACCCGATGCCACCGCCACCACCGACGTAGATGGCGGTGTTGATGCCGATCACGCGGCCGCGGATGTCGAGGAGCGGTCCGCCGGAGTTGCCCGGGTTGATCGGCGTGTCCACCTGCATGAAGTCCTGGTAGTGCAGATCCTCGAAGCCGTCGGCGGCCACCCCGGGCAGCCTCTGGCCGACGTCGTTGCGGTGCAGGGCCGACACGTGGCCCACGGTGAAGGACCCGGCGAGCTTCAGGGGCGAGCCGATGGCGATGGCGAACTGGCCCACCCGCACGGCGTCGCTGTCCCCGATGGGCAGCAGCGTCAGGTTCTTGGGGGGATCGATGAGGCGGATGACGGCCACGTCGCTGCCCTTGTCCACCCCCACCACGTCCGCCTTGCCCGTCCGGCCGTCGCTGAAGACGATCTCGATGCTCTGGGCGCCGGCGACGACGTGGGCGTTGGTGAAGATCGTGCCGTCCGAGTCCACCAGGAACCCGCTGCCCATGCCCTGGAACGGGTCCATGCGCGGCTTCTCCCGCTGCATCCACCTCCGCAGTTCCTCGGCATCCTCGGGGATGTCGGCGCCCTGGATGTGCGCTCCATCCACGATGACCGTCACCACGCCGGCGGCGGCGTGCTCCGCGACGGACACGAACGCCTGCTCCAGCGCGAGGGCGACGTCCAGCGGGGTCTGGCTCGGGGCCTGGGCGAACCCCAGGGCAGGGACCGCGAGGACTGCGGCCCCGGCGAGGGCGGCGAAGATGCGGCTCATCGATACTCCGAAGGGGACAACATCATGGCATCGGACCTGCGGGCTGCGCGCGGGTTCCCGGCTGCGGTCAACCCAGAGTGGGGCCTCCCCCGGGCCCGTGCCAGCCCGCAGAGTCGCCCCGGGACCAGCATGGGGGTAGTGTTCGTGAGCGCTGCGAACCACCCGGGGACCGTGGATGTCGACCCAGATCCTCATCGTCGAAGACGATCTGTACTTCGCTGGGATCCTTCGGGACTACCTCGAGTACCTGGGCTATGCGGTCGAGGTGGCCAGCGATGGCCAGGCGGGTCTGGACACGTGGATGCGCCTCCGGCCCGACATCCTGCTGAGCGACGTCCTGCTCCCCCGGCTCAACGGGCTGGAGCTGGCGGCGCGGGTCAAGGCCGAGGCCCCAGCGGTCCCCGTCATCCTCATGTCCGCCGTGTACAAGGACGCCGAGGAGATCCAGGCGAACCTGCGCCAGTGCGGCGCCGACGACTACCTCATCAAGCCCTTCGATCTGCCCGACCTCCGGGAGAAGCTGCGCGGGTTGACGACGGCCCCCGCGTCCCAGGACATGCAGACCGATCCGGGGCTGCAGGTGGTGCCCTACCTGGCCGACACCAAGGTGCCGAAGGAGGGGCGCGTGGACGCCGGGTTCCTGGCGCCGCTCCTGCTGGCCCTGCGCGCCCGCAACCACACCGGCGTGCTCGCCCTGCGGGACGGCGCCCGGTGGAAGGACATCGTCCTGCTCAACGGCAGGCCGGTGTGGGCCGATGGCAGCGACGATCACGACCGGCTGGGCACGATGCTGCTGGAGCAGGGGAGCATCACCCAGGCCCAGTTCGAGGCCGCCGTCACCACCATGCAGGAGCGCAGGATCGCGTTCGGCACCGCCCTGACGGAGCTGAGGCTGCTCACCGCCACCGAGCTGTACAGCCAGCTGCGGCGACTGGTCCTGCGCCGGGTGGTGGCCGCGTTCGCCTGGACTCACGGCGAGTGGACCCTGGGCAGCATCTTCCCGCGCCAGTCGTCGAGCTTCGAGGTCCCGGCCCTGCGCGCCGTATTGCGCGGCCTGCTGGCCCACGGCGATCACGCCGCCATGAGGAGGGAGCTGGAGCCCCACGGATCGCGGTACGTCATCCCCACGGGCCGCTTCGGCACGGACTGGGCGGAGCTCAAGGACGACCCCGCGGTGAGCGCGCTGGGCCCCTTCGTGTCGGGCATGCGCACCCTGGACACGCTGCGCGGACTCGAGGTGGTCGAGGCGGCAGATCTCGAGGTGCTGGCCTGGGTCCTCTTCCGTGCCGGCAGCATCGGGTTCGCCGAGTCGCCCCAGACAGGCATGCGGGAGCAGCCGTCGCTGACGATGTCGCGCGCACCGGCGCCGGACCAGACGCTGACCGACATCGGTGAGCAGATCATCCGCGCATGGCTCAGCCTCTGGCAGGCCAACTACTTCGACATCTTCGCCCTCGATCCCAACGCAGACGAAGCGACGGTCCGCGCCGCGCTGGAGCAGCCGCTGCTCAGCTGGGACGCCGAGTCCCTCCCAGAGAACCTGCCCGGCGACATCCGGCAGAAAGCGAAGGCGCTGTGCGCGTGGATCGCGGAGGCCCGACACACGCTGGCGGATCCGGGCCGGCGCGACGCCTACAGCAGCCGACTGGACGAGGGGCTGACGGGGCTGTACCGGCGCATCGAGACGGCCGATGTCGCCGAGGCCTCGATGTTCTTCCAGCTCGGCAAGGGCTTCATGCAGAACCGGGACTTCTCGGAGGCCAAGCGTTCGTTCTCCCGCGCCGTGGAGCGTTGCCCGGACTCCGCCGAGTACCTGGCCTACCTGGGCTACGCGAGCTATCGGAAGGGCGGCGGCACCCCCAGCGCAGCCCTGGACGCCCGGGATCGGCTGGATCAGGCCCTGCAGTTCGACCCGCACTTCGCCATGGCGTGGTTCTTCCGGGGCGTCATCGCCCGGGACCAGAAGGAGTACCGCGACGCCGTCGAGGCCTTCGACAAGGCCCTGCAGTACGACCCCGGCTTCGAACCGGCGCGCCGCTCCCTTCAGCAGGTGCAGCAGCTCGATCAGGGCACGCGCGGCCCGTTGAACCGGGGCCGCTGACCCCGGGGGTCATGCGCCCGTGACGCTCCCCGTCCCCGAGGCCCTGCAGACCTTCGCGCCGGCGATCGCGCGAGTCCTCGCCCGGCACCCGGATCTGCTCCCCGACGTGACGGCGCGCGTGCGTCCCAGCCTGCGGCAGATGCGGGACCTGACCCGGCAGGCCGCCGACGAGGCCCTCGCCGCAGCCGACCCGGAGGCCATGATGGTGGCCCTGCGCCGCCTGAAGTACCGGGTGGTGGGAGCCCTCATCCTCGATGACCTGGACGCGGGCCCGGCCCTGGTGGACGCGGTGGGCGCCACCCTCGCCGATCTCGCCGACGCGCTGCTGGACGGGGCGCTGCACTTCACCCGCGGCGCGGTGGAGGCGAAGTCCGGCCCCATCGAGGGGCTCGCGCCGGGCGACGATGTGGTGGTCCTGGCCATGGGCAAGCACGGCGCCGGGGAGCTCAACTACAGCTCGGACATCGACATCGTCTACGTCGCCCGCGCGCTGCCGGGGGAGGCCGGGGCGCTGGTCAACCGCATGGCCCGACGCGCGGATCGGCTGCTCGCGGAGCCCTCGGCGGACGGCTTCTGCTTTCGGGTGGACCTCAACCTGCGCCCCGAAGGCATGACCGGCCCGCCCACCTCCACCCTGGCGGCGGCGGAGGCCTACTTCCTGACCTATGGGCGCACCTGGGAGCGCGCCGCGTGGCTCAAGGCGCGCCCCGCCGCGGGCGATCTGCAGCTCGGGGACGAGCTCCTGTCGGCCATCGAGCCGTTCCGGTTCCGGCGACACCTGGACTTCGGCACCCTCGACGATCTGGCGACCATGCGCGACCGTATCGCTGCATCCACCCGGCAGGACGCGCTGCAGCGCGATCTCAAGCGCGGACCGGGCGGGATCCGCGAGATCGAGTTCCTGGTACAGGCCACACAGCTGGCGTGGTGCGGGCGCGACCTCAGCCTGCGGATCCCCAGCACCGTGCCCGCGCTGCTGGCCCTGCACACCCGGGGGGTGCTCCCCAAGGGGCTGCACGTCGATCAGCTGATCGCTGACTACCGCACCCTGCGGGCCGTCGAACACCGGATCCAGTGGGAGCGCGAGGCCCAGACCCAGGCCCTGCCCGCCGACACGGACGCGGCGGGGTGGGAGCGGCTCGCCCGCGCCATGGGTCAGGGGCACACCGGGACGTTCCGGGACGAGCTGTCCGCCGTCCGGGCCCGGGTGGAGGCCGCCTGGAACCTGGTCTTCGCGCAGGAGCAGACCGACGAGGCCCTGACGCTGGTCGATCCGTTCGCCACGGTGGAGGAGCGCACCGACGAACTCGCCAGGCTCGGGTTCACGGACCCGGTCGCGGCCTCCCTGCGGATCGAGCGGCTCGCGGAGCCCGATGCCCGGCAACGCATGCGCGCGTCCACCTGGCGGCACTTCGAGCGACTGCTCCCCCAGCTCGCGAGCCTCGCGGCCCGCAGCGCCGATCCGGACGCGGCGCTGGCCCGGCTGGAGCGGTTCGTCACCCGCGTAGGGGCCCGGGGCACGACCTACGAGCTGCTGCACGAAAACCCCTCCGCGATGGAGACCCTGATCCGGCTCTTCGCCGAGAGCACGTTCCTGTCCGAGCGCCTCCTCAATCACCCCGAGCTGCTCGACACGCTGGTGCTGCGGGGGCGCGGGGGGGAGGTGCGGCGCCGGGGGGTGGACGCGCTGGAGCGGGAGCTGCTCGCCGATCTCATCGACCGGGACGAAGACGAGCGTCTGCTCGCCATGCGCACCTTCCTGACGACGGAGTGGCTGCGCATCGGGCTCGACGACCTCGCGGGCGCGCTGCCTGCGCCGGGTCTGGCCGCTCCCTGGCTCACCGCCGTCGCGGGGGCGGTGGTGCGGGCCGCCGAGCACGTCGCCGCCGACGCCATGAGCACGCGCCATGGGCTGATCCTGCGGGCCGACGGCGCCGTCGCGCCCCGGGCGATCATCGCGTTCGGGTCCCTCGGATCCGGCTGGGTCACCTACGGATCCGACATCGATCTGGTCTTCGTGTACGACGACGAAGACCTGCGGCCCGAGTCGAACGGGCGACGCCCCGTGGACCCCCGCACCTGGACCTCGCGCCACGCCCAGCGGGTGGTGACCGCCCTCACCGCCCAGACCCGCGAGGGGCGCTGCTTCGAGGTCGATCTGCGGCTGCGTCCCGGGGGCGGTGGGGGCGGAGTGGTCGTGACCCTGGACGGCCTCGCCGCCTGGTACGCGCACCGGGCCGAGCCCTGGGAGCGCATCGCGGCGTGCCGGGCCCGCGTGGTGTCGGCCTCAGACCCTGCCTTCGGCGCCGCCGTCAGCGCGGTGCTCCTGGCCGCGCGCGCCGCCCCCGACCCGGCGGTCATCGTGGCCGAGGCCCGGGCCATGCGCCGTCGTCAGGTGGCGGAGATCGCCGCGGAGAGCCCGGGGCGGGTGAACCTGAAGGTCGGACGCGGAGGGATCACGGACGTGGAGTTCGCCGTGGCCGTCGCCCAGCTCACAGTGGGCGAGACACACCCCGCCCGCGCGGAGTCCGATCCGGTCGCCGCCCTCGAGCTCCTGGCCGCGTCAGGGGACCTGGACCCCGCGGCGGCCACGGCGCTCGCCGACGCCTACGTCTTCCACCGCCGGCTCGAGTCCACGGTGCGGCTGCGCACCGGAACCGACGCGGCACATCTGAACCTGGAGGACCCGCTCTCGGACCGGGTTGCAGCGGCGGTGGGGTTGGGGGATCGTGTAGAACTCGCCGGGGCCTTGAGGGCGCATCGGGCCGCAGTGTCGGAGCTGACCGACCGCTGGCTGGACGGCGTGGCGGCGGCAAACCACGGAGCAGATCGATGAGCGAGGTAGTTCTCCAGGAGGGCGCGATGCGGGACCTGCCGCTGCTCGACCTGATCCTCATCGCCCGCGCGAGCCAGACTCCGACCATCCTCGAGCTCAACCGCGGCGACACCAACCGACGGTTCTACTTTCGAGACGGCACCATCGTCGCGTTCACCACCGACAACGTGCGCGAGGGCCTGACCACCTTCCTCGTGCGCCGCGGCAAGCTCGCCGCCGGCACGGGCCAGTCGGTGCAGACCGTCGCGGCCCAGGACGGCCTCACGCCCGCCCAGGTGATCCTGCGGGACCGCATGCTGCCGATCCCCGAGCTCGCAAAGGAGCTGTCGGGCTGGACCACCCTGCTGCTCGTGCAGGCCTTCGCCTGGACCGACGGGTCCTTCCGCCTGCTGAACGAGTCCCCCGACCAGGCCCCGCCAGAGACGCTGTACGAGCTCACCCTGGGCTCCGTGATCACCCAGGGGGTGTGGAACCGCATGCCGAGCGAGGAGGTGCGGGCCCTGGTGACGCCGTACCTCGACTTCGCCGCGAGCACGGGCAGCAGCCCGGCGTTCAGGGTCACCGACCTCCGGCTGCCCCCGGATCGGCTGCGCTTCTGGGAGGAACTGCGCCAGGCACCCTCGGTGCGCGCGGCCCTGCGCGCGACGGACCTGCACGAGGAGGACGCGCTGCGCTGCGTGTACCTGCTCCACCGGACGGGCCTGCTGGACCTGCTGCCCGCCGTGTCGGACGTGGACGACGACCTCGCGGACTTCGGCTTCGACGACGACGACATGGACCTGGACGGCTGGCTGGACGACCTGGGCGACCTGCCCGCCGAAGCGGCGCCGGACGAAGAAGACGAACCGCCGCCGCCCGAGGACGAGGAACTGGCGGACTCGCCGCGCATGCGCATGCGCCCGTCGGCCCCGCCTCCCGCTCCGCCGGCCGCCCCGCACTCCTCGCGCACGGGGGTGGACCTGTCGAGCATCGGGTTCCGCCGGACCACCGGCAGCGCGACGACATCGAGCACCTATCACGTCACCGCGGGGCTTCGCGAGGAGCTCGGCGCGGGCCGCCGGAGCGCGCCGGAGCCCGAGGACGCCGTGACCCAGGGCAAGATCGACGCGGTCGTTGCGGGGCCGCCGATGCCGGATCACCGCCTGTCGAGCCTGTTCGAGGGCATGGATCTGGGGGACACGGCGAAGGCCCCGCCCCGGCGGGTGGTCGCTCCCGCGCGCCCCACGGCCGGACCTGGACGCGCCCCCGGTCGGGTTCCCACCGCCTCGATCCCGGCCCCCGGGCCAGCCAAGGGCCCAGCGGGCACCGGCTCCACCCCATCGAGCCCCAGGCCCACGGCGAAGCGGCCCGCCCCGGTCGCCGCGTCCCCCGACGATGCGCCGCCCAAGGGACCCGGACCCGTCATCGAGGACTTCGAGTGGGCGCGGCTGCCCACCAAGGAGAAGGACCGGATCCGCGGGCTCCGCACGATGCTCGTCGACTTCGAGAAGCAGAACTTCTACGAGCGCTTCGACCTGTCGCACGAGGCGGCGCCGGCGCTGATCAAGAAGGCGTACTTCAAGATGGCGCGGCGCTTCCACCCGGACGCCCTCGTGGACGAGGGGGACGTGTACCGGCGCCTGGCGGAGTCCGTGTTCACCGTGATCTCCGAGGCGTACGAGGTGCTGTCGGAGGACGAGTCCCGCGACAAGTACACGCGCAAGTACATCCACGGCGAGAAGGACGAAAACGACCTCGCCATGGAGCGGGTCCGGGAGCTGCTCGCGGCCGAGGGCTCCTACCGCAACGGGGTCCGCCTGCTCAACCAGGGCAAGCTCGGCAAGGCCGTGGAGGAGCTCGAGGAGGCCGTGGCCCGGGACCCCGACGAGGCCGAGTACCGCGGCTGGCTCGGCTTCGCCCTCTTCCGCGCGAACCAGCACGCCGACTACCCCCGCGCCCTCACGGGCGAAGAGATGCTGCTGGAGGCGATCGCGGCGAAGCCCACGGTGGCGGCGCTCCCCCACCTCATGGGCAAGATCGCCATGCAGCGCAAGGACTGGCTCAGCGCGAAGAAGTGGCTGCGCAAGACCCTGAAGATGAAGGCCGACAACCCCGAGGCCTTGCGCGAGTACAAGCGGGTGGACGAGATGACGAAGGACGGGGACAAGTCGGAGGACTCCAAGGCAGGACTCAAGGGCCTGTTCGGCCGGTTCGGGAAGAAGTGATGCGCGCCTTCACCTGGATCCCCGGACTCATCACGGCCCTGGCCCTCGCGGCGCCGGGCCTCGCGCACGCACAAGTGCTGCCCCGCTCCGTGGAGCTCGACTTCCAGGCGGGGTACTACAGCTTCATGTCCCGCGGCGGGTTCTCGCAGGACGAGACCGTCAAGCTCGAAAACCTGAACGACGGCCTGAACATCGGCGGGCGGTTCAGCATCAACTTCACGAGCTTCATCGCCTACGAGGGCACGTTCCTGGTCCTGCAGACGAGCACGGACGACACGTTCCGCAAGGCGACCTACATCGCCAACCACCACGACCTGATCCTGCAGGCGCCGTTCCCGTTCGTGTCGCCGTACTTCGCCATCGGCGCGGGGTTTCAGCACTACAACATCCGCGAGACCTACTCGAAGGGGCTGGGCCCGGCCACCGAAGACGCGGTCCGGGATCCCTACTCCGAGCGCCCGCAGGACGCGCCCTACACCTACCGGTCGGCGGACGGGGACTTCCTCTTCGACATCGGCGGCGGCGCGAAGTTCATCCTGGTGGAGACGACGGATCCGCGCCTGGGCTTCCAGTTCGGGATCCGGCTGGACGGCCGGTACAAGGTCTCCTTCGGCCCCGCCACGCTCAACGACGGCGTGCCCACGCTCCAGCCGGTGAACGCGGACGGGCAGCCCAACTACACCGGGAACTTCCATCACCTGGAGCTGGGCGGCGGGATCTGGGTCGCGTTCGGGGGGGGCACGGGCCCGGACAAGGACCAGGACGGCATCACCAACCAGAAGGACGCCTGTCCCGAGGAGCCCGAGGACAAGGACGAGTTCGAGGACGAGGACGGCTGCCCGGATCTGGACGACGACAAGGACGGAATCGAGGACGAGTACGACGAGTGCCGGCTGGTCGCCGAGGACATCGACGGCTTCGAGGACAAGGACGGCTGCCCCGACGATGACAACGACGGCGACGGGATCCTGGACAAGGACGACCGCTGCCGCGACAACCCGGAGGACGCGGACGGGTTCGAGGACATGGACGGCTGCCCTGAGTTGGACAACGACGGTGACGGCTTCATGGACACCGAGGACCGCTGCACGAACGCCCCGGAGACCTGGAACAGCTACCTGGACCAGGACGGCTGCCCCGACGAGATCCCCGACGACCTTCGCGAGTTCGCGGGCGCCATCCCCGCGATCCAGTTCAAGGTGGGCAGCGCGGAGCTGCTCAAGACGGCCAAGCCGGTGCTCGACAAGGCCGCCCGGGCGCTCAACCGGTACCCCGACCTGGCGGTGGAGATCCAGGGGCACGCCAGCTCCGAGGGCGACGACGAGTACAACCTGACGCTGAGCCAGGACCGCACCGAGACGGTGCGCGAGTACCTGATCGCCCACGGCGTGGACCCGGACCGGCTGCGGGCCCGGGGCTACGGCGAGACCCAGCCCGTGGCGTCGAACGACACGGACCAGGGGCGCATGCAGAACCGCCGGGTCGAGTTCAAGCTCTACCGCGACGAGTAGGTGCTGATGGGGGCGTCAACGCCACCAGACACTCTGTCTCCCCCCGATGACGCAACGCCGCACGGCCCGGGGCCTCTGCAAGTGGCGCATCAACGTCACCAGACACTCTGTCTCCCCCCGATGACGCAACGCCGCACGGCCCGGGGCCTCTGCAAGTGGCGCATCAACGCCACCAGACACTCCGTCTCCCCCCGATGACGCAACGCCGGGGGGCGCAGGGCCCCCGCAAGTGGCGCATCAACGCCACCAGACACTCTGTCTCCCCCCGATGACGCAACGCCGCACGGCCCGG
>CALAGR010000355.1 GCA_937891735.1 uncultured Pseudomonadota bacterium
GCCTTCCATCTATCTGGCAGGCCATTCAGATGTGCGGCGCCGAACGCCTGGGCCCGGGCGAGGCCCAGGTCGGCGTGCTGGGCCCGGGCGGCGATGAGCTCGGCCTTCTCGTGCACCGGCGTCCAGGACTGGACCTGCTGCTCCAGGACCCGGATCTTCTTCTGCAGCCCCTCCATCCGGTCCCGCGTGGTGCGGAACTCCGACCAGTGCTCCCCCGCCTCCCGAACCCGGGCCCGGGCCTCGCGACGCCGGCGCGCGCCCTCCAGCCAGTCCTCCACGGCGGACGCGAGCTCCCGGCCGTCCAGATAGCGCTCGATGGGGTCGTAGTGCAGGCAACGCATGCAGATGCCGGCCAGCTCGTCGCCGATGTGGGCGTCGGGAGCGCGATCCCGCGGATCGGCGATCACCTCCTTGCCGACCCGCCTGAGGTAGTCGAACGGATCCTGGCCCGGGATCGGAGTGGCTCCCGTGAGCACCTCGTACAGGACCGCCCCCAGGCTCCACACGTCGGAGTGCGGGCCGACTTCGGTCCTGCGCCCCCGGGCCTGCTCGGGGCTGAGGTAACCCGGCGTGCCGGTGGCGGCGCCGTCCCGCGTCAGGGGCCGACGGGAGGCAGGACCTGCGACCTCCGCGGGCTCCTGGGCCCCCTCCGCCTCGGGGTGGTCGATGAGCCGGGCCAGGCCCCAGTCCAGCACCAGGACCTCCCCGAACTCCCCCAGCATGATGTTCTCGGGCTTGAGGTCCCGATGCACCACGCCGCGCCGGTGGGCGTACCCCGCGGCCAGGCAGACCTTGACGAAGGCCCCCAGCAGGCGGCGCCGCGTCCATCGCCGCAGGGTGCCCTCGTCGCCGTCGAGGAGCTTGCTCAGCACCTCCGCCAGGGACACGCCCTCCACCCGCTTCATGGCGTAGTACAGGCGTCCGTCGGTCGTGACCCCCAGCTCGTGGATCGGCACGATGTTGGGGTGCTCGAGCTGCGCGGTCAGCTGGGCCTCGCTGACGAAGCGGGCCAGCCGCGCCTCCGTCAGGCGGCCCGGATCGCGCACCACCTTGATGGCGAGGCGGCGCCCCAGGTCCCGGTCGAAGCCCTCGACGACCCGGCCCATGCCGCCCGCGCCGAGCTCGGACACGATGTCGTAGCGGCCGATCCGCTCGGTGGGCAGAGCGTCCGCCCCCCCGGAGGGAGCCACGTCCGGGGGGATGGTGTCCGCGGCCTCGTCCATGTCGAGGGTCGGCGCGAACCCCAGGCGCTCCGCGGCCTGCCAGGGATCCACCCCCAACGAGGAGGTGTCGACCGGCAGCAGGCTGCCCGGCAGGGAGGCCCCCGGCGGCATGGACGCGTCGATGTCGGCGGAGTACAGGGTGGGAGGCAGCGTCAACCCCAGCTTGCGCAACAACGCCACCGGCTGGAGGTCGTCCGCCGAGCCTTGCCCCGCAGCGCCCTCTGCCGCCTCGCGCAGCTCCTTTTCGAGGTCTCGTCCCAACATGTGATCGGCGGGGAGCGTAGCCCGGATCGGTCGCCTGACGCTCCACCCTGATCGTGTACCCTCCTCGCGCCCGTGACCCCACGGCTCTGGAGCCCACCCCCATGTCTCGTCTCACGCTGCTTCTGTCGACCTTGCTGGCGCTGCTCGCCCCGTCCCTGCTCGTCGGGTGTCCCACCCCCAGCGGCGATGACGACGACGCGGTCGACGACGACGACGATGACGCGGCGGGCCCCTGCGCGGACGTGACCGACGTCACGGGCTCGATCAACGGCGCCTCCGTGTCGGGCAACACGTCCGGCCCCACCGATTCCCTCACCGGCAGCTGCGGGTCCGCCGAGAGCTCCGCCCCCGAGGTGGTGTTCGAGCTCACCGCCCCGGAAGACGGCGTGATCATCGCGTCCACCGCGAACGCGGGCACCGACTTCGACACGGTCGTGTACGTGCTCGGGGCGTGTGACGACGCGTCCACCGAGATCGCCTGCGACGACGACGGCGGCGGCCAGGGCCCCTCCGTGGTCAGCTTCGACGCGGTGGCCGGGCAGACCTACTTCATCGTGGTGGACGGCTACGACGGCGCGGGCAACTTCGAGCTGAGCATCGCCCAGGTCATCTGTGGGGACGGCGACGTGGCCGGTGGCGAGCAGTGCGACGACGGCAACACCGAGTCGGGCGACGGCTGCGACAGCTCGTGCGCCTGGGAGTGCGACGACGACACCTACGAGCCCAACACCACCGTGGACGAGGCCACCCCGCTCACCGGCAACGCCTGGCCCCAGACCACCGAGGACCTGGTGCTCTGCCCCGCGGACCTGAACGAGGAGTTCCAGGTCTTCGTGGACTTCTTCGAGGTGACCGTCGCCGAGGGCGAGTACCTCGAGGTCGAGGTGCAGGGCGGCGCCAGCCTCACCACGGAGTGCGCCGACCAGGTGCTCAGCCTCGCCATCCTCGATGCCGAGATCAACAACCTGGGCGGCGGCGACACCACCGAGGGCACCTGCGCGGCCGCCGCCGCCGAGCCCGAGGAGCCCGGCACCTACCTCATCGCCGTCTTCGGTGGCGACCAGACGACCGGGCCCCAGGACTACGCGCTCTACGTCGACATCGGCACGTCGGTGTGCGGTGACGGCGACGAGACGGGCATCGAGGAGTGCGACGACGGCAACGTCACCCCCGGCGACGGCTGCACGGCCACCTGCAAGCTGGAGGACGCCACCTGCCCCATCGACGGCGACGCGACCACCAACGTGGACGGCTCGAACATCACGGGCAGCACGGCCGCCGGCGCGGACGCGCACGCGCCCACCACCTGCGGGGACTCGGAGGGCGCGCCGGACGCCGCGTACGAGTTGACGATGCCCGAAGACGGCCCGGTGATCGTCAGCCTGGACAACGCCGGCACCGACTACGACACCATCATGTACGTGCGGCAGACGTGCCTCGATCCCGGCTCGGAGATCGCCTGCAACGACGACGGCCCCAAGGGCCTGTCCTCGGTGCTGTTCTTCGACGCCGTCAAGGACGTGACCTACACGATCGTCATCGATGGGTACGGAGACGCCAGCGGCGCCTACGAGATGTCCCTGAGCGTGCCGGTGTGCGGCGACACCACGGTGGACATCAACGAGAGCTGCGACGACGGCAACCAGACCCCCGGGGACGGCTGCGAGAACGACTGCACCATCACCCCGGTGTGCTCCTACGACGCGGACGACGACCTGGGCGTGCTCGCGTCCGGCAGCACGACGACCCACTCCGTGACCCTTGAGGCCGGCGGCGACACCCTGCCGGATCTGACCTGCTCGGATGTGGCGGGCGGGGACGCCATGGTCCGGTTCGAGGTGACGGCCGCGGGCACCCTGACCGTGGACTTCACCCAGGACGGGGACGTGCAGATGGGCCTGTTCGCCGACGACGGCACCTGCGCCGAGGCCGTGTGCCTGGACGCCGGGCTCGGCTCGACCGAGGGCACGCTGACCGCGACGGTGCAGGCGGGCGTGCACTTCCTGGTGCTCGACAGCTTCGCCGCTGGCGATGAGGGCACCGTCGGCCTGACCATCACGGCGCCCTGACCGACATCCTGCTGGTGGTGCCGCCGTTCGCGAGCGCGGCGCTGCCGGTGCTGGGCCCGTCGGTGCTCGTGGCCGCCCTGCGGCGCGCGGGGCTGGATGCTCACGCCTGGTACGCCAACCTCGAGCTCGCCGCCCGCATCGGCTACGACCGCTACCGGCGCTTCACGCTGTCGTCCTGGCGCATGCACGGCGATCTGCTCTTCGCCGAGGCGGCCTGGGGCCGGCCCGTGCCGGACGAGGCAGTGATCTTCGGCCCGCGGGTGGACGCGGTGACCGAACAGGACTGGCACGTCGCCCGGGCGGCGCTGCCGGCCTGGATCGACGCCGTGGCGGACGCCATCGCGGAGCGCGCGCCGGGGGTCGTGGGCTTCTCCTCGGTGTTCCAGCAGAACGTGCCCAGCGTGGCCCTCGCCACCGCGATCCGGGCCCGCATGCCCGACGTCGCGATCCTGCTCGGGGGCGCCAACGCCCTGACCCCCATGGGCGCCGGGATCGCGGACGCTGCGCGGGTCTTCGACCTGGTGGTGGCGGGCGAGGCGGAGCGCGAGCTGCCGGAGCTGGTGCGGCGTCTGCTCACGGGGTGGCGGCCCACCGAGCGCTTCCTGGTCTGGAAGCGGCTGCCGGATCTGTCCGAGTCCCCCACGCCCGAGTTCGACGACTACTTCGAGCAGGTGGCGCCGCTCATCGCCTCCGGGGCCCTCCCCGAGGGGCTGCCCATCGCCCTGCCCTTCGAGTCGGCCCGGGGATGCTGGTGGGGGGAGCGATCCCACTGCACGTTCTGCGGGCTCGTGGGCCCGGAGATCTCCGAGCGCGCGCACACCCCGGAGCGGGTGCTGTCGGACATCGAGACCCTGACGGCGAAGTGGGGCGTCCGCGAGCTGCGGGCGGCGGACGATCTGATGCCGATCCGGATCCAGCGGGAGGTGCTGCCCGAGCTGGCGCGACGGCAGCCGCTGCGTGAGCGACCGCTCCGCTTCTTCTACGAGATCAAGAGCCACCTGAGGCGGCGCGACCTGGATCTGCTCGCCGCGGCCGGGGTCTTCGAGGTGCAGGCGGGGCTGGAGTCCCTGTCCACCGCGACCCTGCAGCGCATGCGCAAGGGGACGACGGGGCCCATGAACGTGGCCTTCCTGCGGGACGCGCGGGGCGCCGGGGTGGATCCGCTCTGGAACTGGATGGTGAGCTTCCCCGACGACGAGGCGGAGGACTACGAGGCGATCCTGCGGCTCATGCCCTTCATCGAGCACCTGCGCCCGCCGGTGTGCGTGGTGCCGGTGCGCATCGACCGCTTCAGCCCGTACCACGCCAACCCCGAAAAGTACGGGATCTGGGGGGTCAAGCCGTTCCCCGGGATGGCCTGGGCGTGGCCCGAGGGCGCCGATCTGGACACGATCTCCTACCACTTCACGGGGGAGATGAAGTCCGCCTACCGGGACGATCCGGACCTCGCCGCGCGGGCCCACCAGGGGCTCGACGTGTGGCTGCAGGCCTGGGACGCGGGGCCGCCGGAGCTGGCCGGGGAGCTGCAGGACGGGCGGCTGCGGGTGCGGGACACGCGCCGCATCGCCATGGAGCCGGAGGTGCTGCTGTCGGCCGACGCCACGGCCCTGCTGCTGCGGCTCCACAAGCCCGCGCCCATCGACGGGATCGGCGCGGCGCGGGGGCTCGGCGCCCTGCTGCAGCGCGGGTTCGTGGTGCAGCACGAGGGCGTGCTGCTCAGCGTGGTGGTGGTCTGAGCGAGGTCGCGCTACTCCGGCGCGCTACTCCGGCGGAAGACTCAGCGGGCGCTCTGCGAAGGCCTGCGTGAGGAAGTCCACGAACGTCCGCACCTTGGGCAGCAGGTACCGACTGGGCGGGTAGACGACCCACAGGCCGCCAGGGTGCGAGACCTGACCCGGCAGGAGCTGCACGAGGCGGCCCGCGGCGAGGTCGGCGGTGACGTGCAGGTCGGGCACGAGGGCGATGCCCAGACCCGCCAGCGCCGCGTCCCGCACCACCTCCCAGCTGTTGGAGGTGAGGCGGGGGCGCACGCGCAGGACGCGGCCGGGTCCCAGCGGCCAGCGGGAGCCCCAGGGTACGGCGTCGTTCGCCAGGCAGTCGTGCTCGTCGAGCTGGTCGGCGTTCGTCACGGGCCCCCGGCGCGCGATGTAGTCCGGGCTCGCGCACAGCAGCGGGCTGGTCGTGGACAGCCGGCGTCCCATGAGCGTGGAGGCTGGCATCGGCCCCCCGCGGAGGGCCACGTCGAAGCCCTCCTCGACCAGGTTCACCATGCGGTCGGCGAGGTGCACGCGTACCCGCACGTCCGGGTAGGTGGCGGCGTAGCGCACGACGACGGAGCTCAGGAAGAGGTGGCCGAGGGTCGTGGGAGCGGTCACGTGGAGCGAGCCCTGGGGCGCGTCGGTCAGCTCGGTGATCGCGGCCTCGGCCTCGGCGAGGTCGGACACGATGCCGTCCACCCGCTCGAAGTAGGCCTGCCCCAGGTCCGTTGCCCGCACAGACCGCGTGGTGCGCACCAGCAGCTGCACGCCGAGGCGCTGCTCCAGGGCTGCGACACGGCGCGAAACGGTCGACTTCGGCACGTCGAGCTGACGCGCCGCGGAGGTGAAGCTCCCGGCTTGCATGACCGCCACGAAGGCCTGGACATCGAACATCCCGCGGCTCCCTGCCTACTGTCCCAATCACGCAACAGTAATTCCGCAATACGCTCCATTGTATAGCTTTTCGGTGCCGACTAGGTTCCTTGCGAACGCGGGCACCTCCCGCACACACCCCGGAGCCAGCATGTCCACCACCGAGACCAACCACGCCAACCTCACCGCCCTCCTCGAGGGCATCTCCACCGGCCGCCTCATGGAGGTCTTCGAGACGTACTACGCCGACGACGTCGTCATGAGCGAGAACGGCGCCGAAGATCCCGCCCGGGTGGGCAAGGACGCCAACCGCGGCTACGAGCAGTACTTCGTGGACAACGCCGAGTGGCACGGCATGAAGGTCGGCCCCGTCATCGCGGACGGCGACAACACCGGCTACCGCTGCTGGATGGACCTGTCCTTCCAGGGCCAGCGCATGCAGCGCGACCAGTGGGCCCACCAGGAGTGGAAGAACGGCAAGATCGTCAAGGAGACGTTCTACTACGGAGGTTGAGACCCACATGAAAGTCATCGCCGACATCTGCGTCGTCCCCCTCACCGGCCGCATCAGCGTGCGCAAGGAGGTCGCGCGCGCCCACGCCATCCTGGTGCAGACGGGCCTGAAGACGAACCTGCACGGCTACGGCACCAACATCGAGGGGGAGTGGGACGACGTGTTCGATGCGCTCAAGCGCATCCACACCGAGCTGCACGCGGACGGCGTGCCCCGCCTGAGCACGACGATCCGGCTGGGCACACGCACCGACAAGGACGCCGGCATCGACGCCAAGATCGCCGCGGTGCACAGCGAGCTGGAGTAGGCGGAGCTACTTCCCTACCTGCGTGCAGCGGGTCTCCAGCTGCACCACGGTGTCATCGGAGCGCGGACCCTCGGGGCGGATGCGCAGGGTCACCTCCAGGAAGTCCCCCAGGACCACCTGCACCGGCTCCCGCAGCGGGAACACGGCCTGGCGCCAATGGGTCGGCGGCGCACCCGGCGCCGTGGAGATCTGCACGCCGGGACACAGCTCCACCTGGAACCAGCCCGCGACTCCGTACAGCGTGCCGGGCCGCAGGATGGGGAACACCAGGGTGTTGTCGAGCGCGACCTGCTCGTTGTACGCGAGGTCGATGTCGTGGAAGACCTGGGGGCGCGCCATGAGGTCGGCGACACCGATGTCCGCCGGCGCCATGCGTGAGAGCAGCTCGTACGCCGCCGGGCTGAAGTCGAGGCCCTGCACCTGCTGCCAGAACGCCACCTTGGCCCGGGCCTCCTCCTGGCACACCGGCGCCAGCCAGAGCCGCAGGGCGCCGGGGATCATGCGCCCCCCGGTCGCCAGCAGGCGGGTGCGCGCGTCCAGGGTGAAGTCCAGGGTGTTCTCTTCGACCCCGAAGCTGCCCAGGGTCTCCGACAGCAGGACGTCCACGGGCTCATCGAGGGTGAAGTCACGGCTGTTGCCGTGGAAGAACGTCACCCGGTCGGACAGCCCGTTGCGCGCGGCGAGCTTCCGGGCCAGCTCGATGGAGTCGCTCTTCTCGACCGCGTAGACGTGGGCGGCGCCGGCCTTCAGGGCCATGAAGCCCAGGATCCCGAGCCCCGCTCCCAGGTCCAGCACCCGGTCCCCCGGGCGCACGGTGCGCCGGATCGCCTCGGCGTAGGCCGTCATGCGCACGCCGTCCGCGAGCATGTCGTAGTGATCGTCGAAGAGCTGCAGTTGCTTGCGGGAGGCCATGGCTGGCGTCGGAGTCTACCTCCGGTGCTACCCCAGCCGCGTGACGTGCCCGGTGCGCGCGCCGTCGTAGCCGCCCAGCCGGTGCATCTCCGCCTGGAACTCCGCCGACCCGATCACCTCCCGCAGCGCCACGATCCCCGGGTGCTCCCAGAACGCCTCGGGGATCAGCAGGTCGTAGTCCTCGGTCGTCACCGGCACGAAGTCCACCCCCAGCGCCCGGGCCGCGGAGCGCACGCCGAGCCCCACGTCCGCCGCCCCGCTGGCCACCGCCACCGCGACGCCCATGTGGGTCGTCTCCTCGACGCCGTACCCGGCGATGTGCGCAGGATCGAGCCCCAGCCGCCCCAGCTCGTGGTCCAGCAGCACCCGCGTGCCCGAGCCGCCCTGGCGGTTGACGAAGCGCAGCCCCTCCCGCCGCAGATCCGGCAGGCCCGTCAGCCCCGCCGGGTTGCCCGGGGGCACCATCAGCCCCTGCTCGCGCTGGGCGAGGTGCAGCTGCCGCACCTGCAGGCCCTTGCAGTAGCGCGCCAGGGCGCTGCGGTTGTAGGACCCATCGGACGGATCCAGCAGGTGGCTCGGCGCGAGGTGGCAGCCGCCGTCCCGCAGCGCCCGCAGCCCCCCCAGGCTGCCGATGTGGGTGGACGACAGGGTGAACCCGCCCGGACGGCCCCGCAGCAGGTCCGCCAGCAGCTCCATCAGCAGGTCGTGGCTGCCCACCGCGATGACGTTCCCCTCGATCTCGGCCCGGGGGCGCAGCAGCTCGACGTCCACGTCCGCCCCCGCGGCGATGCCCTCCAGCTCCGTGGGGATCCGGATCATCCCGTCGGCCCGGACCAGGGACGACACCGTGCCCGAGCCCCGGGGCAGGGGCGTCGCCACCATCCGATCCCCCACCCGGCCCAGCCGCACCCGGATGAACTCCTCCATGCCGAGCTTGCTGGCGATGGTGCGCGTAGGCCGCGCCTGGATGCGCTCGCGCCGGGGCTCGGGCACCCCCAGCATGGCGCACAGCGCGGGGGTGACGAACTGCTCGAAGCACAGGATCGCGGACACGGGGTAGCCCGGCACGCCGATCACCGGCCGCGACCCGCACACCCCGAGCACCGTGGGCTTGCCCGGCATCATCGTCACGCCGTGCACGAGCACCTCGCCCGCCGCCGCCACCGCCGCCCGCGTGAAGTCCCGGGACCCCGCCGACGAGCCCCCCAGCACCAGCACCATGTCGTACGCGCCGCTGCACGCGGTCCGCACGAGCTCGGTGAGCCGGGGCAGGTCGTCGGCCACCGCGGCGTGCCGGACGTACACGCCCCCCAGCTGCTTGACCGCCTCCCCCAGCATCGTCGAGTTGAAGTCGATGATCCGGCCCGGCGGCATCGCCAACACGTCCACGTCCTCGGGCGCCACCAGCTCCGCGCCGGTGGGCACGATCAGCACCCGCGGGCGCCGCAGCACGGACACGGCGAACACGCCGGCGGCCATCAGGGCGCCCACGTCGTAGGGCCCCAGCTGGCGCCCCCGCACGAAGAGCAGCTCGGTGGCGACGATGTCCTCACCCACCCGGCGCACGTGCTGCCAGGGAAACGCGGGCCCCTCGATGCGCACCGCCGCGTCCGACACGATCTGCACGCGCTCGATCATGACCACCGCGTCCATGCCCTCGGGCAGGGGCTCGCCGGTGTTCACGAACCGCGCCTGGCCGGGCACCGACAGCTCCCGGGGCGCCGTCTCGCTGGCCCCGAACGTGTCCGCCGCGCGGACCGCGATGCCGTCCATGGCCGCGCCGTGATACGTCGGCGCCGACAGCTTCGCGGGGACCGCGGCGGCGAGCACCCGGCCCACGGCGTCACCGACCGGCACGGTCTCGGCCTCCAGGAAGCCGCTCCAGGGCAAGCGTCCCAGGAACCGCTCCCGCGCCTCGGTCAACGAGGTCATGGTCAGATAGACGTTGCGGTGCGCGCCGCCGTCGGCGCAGTCGCCGCCGTCTCCCCGAGTCAGCGCCACAGCTGCACCTGCACGACTTCGCCTTCCCGCAGCCCCTCGGTGTCGCGCTCGATGCGCACGAGCCCGTCGGCCTGCACCATCGTGCGGATCAGCGCCGATCCACCCCGCAGCGGCGCCGCCCACCAGGCTCCGTCCCGCTCCTCCAGGCGCACCCGGACAAAGTCCACGCGGCCGTGCTCGCTCGGCAGGTCGCGGCTGATCCGCGCCGCCCGCGTGGGCCTCAGCAGCCCGTCCTGCACCCCCCCGATGCGCTCCACGAAGGCCCGCACCAGGGCCTCGAACACGACCATCGCCGACGTGACGTGCCCGGGCAGCCCCCACACCGCCGCGCCCCCCACCCGGGCGAGGATCGTCGGCTTGCCGGGCTTGATCGCCACGCCGTGCAGGAGCACCTCGGAGTCGGGCAGCGCCTCGAGCGTGTCGATGGTCAGGTCCCGGGTGCCCACCGAGGAGCCCCCGGAGATCAGGACCATGTCGGCCACCTGCAGCGCGCCGCGGGCCGCGTCCAGCAGGGCGCCCTCGTCGTCGGCGACGATGCCCCGGCGGATCGGCACGCCCCCCGCCGCTTCCACCATCGCCGACAGCGTCCAGGCGTTCACGTCCCGCACCTGCCCCGGCCCCAGCTCCGCGCCCAGGGGCATCACCTCGTCGCCGGTGGACAGGATGGCGACGCGCGGGCGCCGGAACACGGACACCCCGGTGGCGCCCAGGGCCGCGAGCAGGCCGATGTCCGCCGCCCGCAGCACCCGACCGCGCCGCAGCAGAACCGCCCCCATGGCCACGTCGTCCGACGGCTCCACCACGTTCTGGCCCGGCGCCACGGCCCGGGCGATCTCGACGCTGTCTTCGTCCAACGCCTCGGTGTGCTCGATCATCACCACCGCGTCGGCGCCGCCCGGCAGCATGCCGCCGGTGGGGATGCGCGCGGCCTGTCCCCGGCCGACCCGAAGATCCGTCGCCGCGCCCATGCTCACGCTGCCGAGCACATCGACCAGGGCCGGCGCCGTCTCGCTCGCCCCGAACGTCGACGCCGCCTGCACCGCGAAGCCGTCCACGATGGAGCGGCGGAAGCCCGGCAGGTCCTCGGGCGAGACGAAGTCGGCGGCCAGCACCCGCCCGAAGGCAGCGCCCAGCGCGAGCTGCTCGGTGCCCACGACCTCGAAGCGCCCGCGATGGGCCAGCGCGTCGTCCAGCGACACCACCCGGAAGAACTTCAACCTCAGCCTCCAGACATCGCCGGCACGAGCTCGAGCACCGAGTCCGGCCCCGGGACCTGGGCCGTGTCGCCGGTCAGCTCGCCGTCGAGCACGACGCCAGCGAACTCGTGCCCCGGGATGGCCAGCGTCGCCAGGTACTCCGCCACCGTCGCGCCATCACGGAACGGCAGGCTCGTCTCTTCGCGGCCTTCGTTGTAGTGGCGCAGGTGCGCGTGCAGCAGGATCCGCAGGGTCGCCTCAGCCATTCAGGGCGAACTCCTGCAGCCCGAAGCGCTCGATGGTCTCGGGGGTGGGCAGGCCGTCCGCGTCCCATCCGCGCAGGCGGTACAGCTCGGTCAGCATCAGGTCGAGGTCGGGCAGCACACCCGCCGCCATGCCGTCGGGCTGGGCCTCGTTCAGCAGGCGATGGGGCAGCGTGTCGTCCTTCTTCGACACGCCGCAGCGCACCGAGTACATCCGCTTGAGCTGCAGGATCCGCTCGCCCGTCTCCATGAACCCGTCCCGGTCCAGCTCGATGCCGGTGGCCAGGTGCAGCCAGTGGGTCAGCAGCGTGGGGCCGGCGCGCCCCAGGAACAGGAACTTGCACAGCCCCAGGGGGTTGAACATCGCCTGGTAGTTCTGGGCCGTGTAGCAGAGCGCGGCCATCTCCTTGCTCGACTCGTGGTCCTTGAAGGGCTCGGTGTAGCCCAGATCCGGGGCCGGCACGCCGCGGCCGATGAAGTAGCTCAGCGAGTCCAGGTGGCAGGCCCCCCGGCTCGACGTGGCGTAGTTGGGGGCCATGGACACGTGGGCGCGGGGGTCGTGATAGGGCAGGTCCAGCCCCTTCACCTCGATGGTGTACTTGTAGGCCTCGCCCCCGAACGCCGCCGCCGCCTTCCTGCTGCCCTCCCCCAGCCGCGTGGCCAGCGCGCCGTCCCGGTTGCCGATGCGGGTCAGCAGGGTGGTCAGGGCCTCGCCGCTGCCCCACACCAGGGGCAGGCCCGCGGTGTCCTCGTCGGTGATCAGCCCCCGCTCGTACATCTCGAAGGCGAACCCCACCACGCCCGCGGCGGAGATCGTGTCCATGCCCAGCCGGTTGCAGATCTGGTTGCCGACGATGATGTCCTCGGGGCGGTCGATCAGCAGGTTGCTGCCGAAGCCGGCCAACGTCTCGTACTCGGGGCCGTGGCTGTAGGCGGGCTTGCGGTCCTGTTCGGGCGGCTCGATGTCCACGCGCTTGTGGCAGCGGATGGGGCACAGGTTGCAGGTGCCGTGCTTGGTCGGGTACCTGCCCATGAAGGCCTGGGCCGCGATCTTCTGGGCGCCCTCCTTCCAGGAGCCGAGCTGCCAGTTCTTGACGGGGAGATCGCCGTGGTACTCCACCGCCTCCACGCCGCCCGCCGTGGACCAGTCGGTCAGGCCCTTGGTGGCCGCCAGGATGCCGTCCCGGTGCTCCTTGATCGACGCCTTGAGGGCGGGGCCGTCGAACAGCTCCGGCTTGGTGCGGCCCGAGGCGTAGATCGCCTTGAGGTTCTTGGAGCCCATGACGGTGCCCATGCCGCAGCGGCCCGCCGCCCGGGCGTCCTCGCCGTCGATCATGATCGAGGCGAAGCGCACGCCGCGCTCCCCGGCGGGGCCGATGGAGCAGGCCCGGCCGCGCTTGCCGTGCCGCTCGATCAGCAGATCGTGGGTGTCGAACGTGTCGACGCCCCACAGATCGTCGGCGTCGTGGATGGTGAGCCCGTCTTCGTCCACCGCGAAGTAGACGGGCCCCGAGGCGACGCCGCGCACGATCAGGCCGTCGATCCCGCAGTTCTTGAGGAGGGCCGGGAAGCTGCCGCCCCCCGCCGCCTCGCCCCAGATCCCCGTCAGGGGGGACTTCGCGGACACGAGCAGCTTCGGCGTGGCCGGCGCCCCGGTGCCGACCAGCGTGCCCACGATGAAGTACATCGTGTTCTCGGGGCCGAGGGGATCGATGGTGGCGGGATCCCGCTCCCGCAGCATCAGCGCGCAGGCCAGACCGCTGCCCCCGCCGAAGCGGCGCAGGTCGTCCGGATCGACCGCCACGCGCGTGGTCGTGCGGGTCGTCAGGTCCACGTCCAGCAGGACGCCGTTGGCTCCGAACATCGAGCGATCTCCGCGGGCCCCATGGTCGGACAGGGCGGTGGGTCAGTATTCCATCACGGGCTAGCGCATGTTCTCGCACAGAAGCTCGTCGCCGCCGCCGATGGAGTACCAGCTCCATGGACCCCAGGAGCCGTCCAGCGGCTGCGTGCGGCGCATCGTCACCCGAAAGATCCGGCAGACGGCCTCGTCCGGGTAGCTCTGCTTCACGCAGGCGACCGCCGGCTGGTCTTCGTGGCGGATCCGGCTCAGGGGCTCGACCTTGAAGGAGGCCGCGCCATCGAGGCGGAACACGCTGAGCTTCTTGGCGAAGCTGTCCCCCGGCTCGGCCTTCTCGTAGAAGCTGGTGGCGACGGTGGCGAGCTCGGACCGGCGATCTGCCGCGCCACCGGCACCCTGGGGACAGCGGGCGGCCGCGATCATCGCGGCGTGGCGCTTCAGGATCTCGGCGCGCTTGGCCTCGTAGCGCGTGATCGCCGCCGTGATCGCGCTCGTGTCGGCCCCCGGGGCAGGGCTGCGCTGGTTCAACTCCAGCATCTCCCGCAGCTGGTCGGCGCGGGCCTTTGCCCGCTGGGCCGCCACCCGCATGAACGAGGGCCGCTGGGCCGTGACCTCGATCGTGTCGAGCTCGCGGTCCACGTGCTCGCTCGAGGCCAGCCCGACGATCGCCAGCTCCCACTGCTCCGCGAAGCGCCCCGCGGCCTCCTTGCACTCGATCACCTGGTGGGCGCCGAGATCACAGCCCGGCACCTTCGGCTCAGGCTCCATGCACGCGCCCGAGTCGCGCTCGAAGGAGTCGATCCGGCCGAGGATCTCCGGCATCGCGGCCACCATGTCGAGCCACAGGGCCATGGCCACGGGATCCTTGACCGGGGGGCGCCCGGCCGCGTTGGCGCAGGTCCCGATGAAGTCGTCCAGGATGGACCGGCACAGGTCCACCACCGCCGGATCCGTGCAGGCGTTGAAGTCTTCGCCGACGACCCGGTCCACGCAGCGCGCGTGGCTGTCCGGAGAGGTGGACTGGCAGCGTTCCTCGATGTGCGCGTCGCACGCCGCGCGACGGTGGGGCGGTACGTCCGCGCAGGACAGGCCCCCCGCGGACTCGGCCTCGGCGAAGCGGTCGAGCACCTGGGCCTCGCAGCGCGAACGGGAGCTCGGCGAGTCGTACCGGGCGCACTTCTGCTCGATCATCGTGCTGCAGTCCTCCCGCTGGCCAGCCGGGACGGCGTCACAGGGAGCTGCGGTGGCGGCGCCGCTCGAGACCACGACCGCGGCGAACGCGGCGCACAGGACGAACATCGGGACCCTCATGGAGCTCCTCCAAGCATGCAGGGCGCCCATGGTTGGCCGGGAGGCGCGACTTGTCCCTGACAGCGAACACCTCGGAGCCCGCGGCCCCGTTTACGTGCGCTTACAAACGCAGACAACCCCGCCGTATCTCGAGGGACCGGCCCGCGCCATCCTCTAGAGAGTTGAACCCCCCAGGGAGCACATCATGGACGCAGCCACCGACCGCCTCCGCCAGCTCGCCATCTCGGCCAGCGGCTTCATCTTCGACCCCCGCTCGGGGGTGACCTTCACGGTCAACGAGACCGGCAAGACCATCATCGAGGGCATCCGCGACGGATCGGGCCTGGACGCCATCGTGTCCGCCCTCGACGACGGCTTCGCCTGCGACCGCGCCGACCTGCGGCGCGACACCCTCGAGTACGTGCGCCAGCTCCGGGACCAGAGCCTGCTGCCCGCCGACTTCCAGCTCATCTGAACGCAGCGAGGAACAAGACCATGAAGCAGTTCACAGGAACCGTAGGCGTCACTGGCCTCAACGCGACCGACAACCCCGGGCCCGGCCTCGCCGTCGTGCGGGCCCTGCGCTCGGACCCGCGCTTCGCGGGCCGCATCATCGGCCTGCCCTACGACGCCATGGACCCGGGGCTGTACACCCCCGACGTGCTCGACGGCGCCATGTTGATCCCCTACCCCTCCGCGGGCCGCGAGGCGCTGTTCGCCCGGCTGGCGTGGTGCCAGCAACGCTTCGGCCTTGATGTCTTGATCCCCACCCTGGACTCGGAGCTCCCGGCCCTGTGCGACCAGGAGGAACTGCTGGAGAGGATGGGGATCCGCACCTTCCTGCCCACCCGGGCCCAGTACGACATGCGCAGCAAGGCCCGTCTGGACGAGCTGAGGGCCCACGGCGTGCCCGTCCCCAAGGCCATCGCGGTCTCCGATGCGTCCTCGCTGTACACCATCCACGAAGAGCTCGGCGGCTTCCCCCTGGTGGTCAAGGGGGTGTTCTACGGCGCGACCGTGGCCTGGAACGTCAGCGAGGCCGTCGCGGGCTTTCACAAGCAGGCCGCCGAGTGGGGTCTGCCCGTCATCGTCCAGGAGTACGTGTCCGGCGAGGAGCTGAACGTGTGCGTCATCGGCGACGGCGAGGGTGGCATCGTGGGGGCCGTGCCCATGAAGAAGCTGATGCTGACCAAGTCCGGCAAGGGCTGGGCCGGCGTGACCATCAACGACCCCGGCCTCATGGCCATGGCCGAAAAGACCATCGACGCGCTGAAGTGGCGCGGGCCCTGCGAGCTCGAGGTCATGCGCGACCCCGAGGGCGGCTTCCACCTCATGGAGATCAACCCGCGCTTCCCGGCGTGGTGCGACCTGTCCGCCGGCGCGGGGCACAACCTGCCCATGGCCTACGTGGACCTCGCCATGGGCGAACAGGTGTCCCTGGCCCCCTACCGCGTGGGCACGGCGTTCGTGCGGGCCTCGATCAACCAGATCGTGGACGTGGCGGCCTTCGAGGGGCTGTCCACCGTCGGCGAGACCCCGAGCCTGCGCTCGTCCGACCTGCCCGAGGGGGGCCACATGGCCTCCCCCACCGTCCTGCGCCCGCTGCACTGACCACCTGGCTTCAGCGACAGCCGGCCGGCCTGCTCAATACGCCAGGATGGCCTCGTCGTCTCCGACCTCGAGATCGACCTCGAACCGTCCCTCCAGCTCCATCGCGTCGTCCGCTCGGGGCGTGGTCAGCAGCACCTTCTCCCCCGCCGAGAGGTCGTACTGCACCCGACCGGCGCGCTGGTGCACGTTCAGTCGCGCCTCGTCGTCCAGGGTCCACTCGAGGACCGCCGACCCCCTGAGCGTGGCCCGCCCCCGATCAGCGAGGTCGACCTCGTCCGGGCCCGTGCACTGAATGGGCGGCGGCGCCCCCATCGCATCCCCCGACAGGACCGCCATCGGGGCCGAGGCCTCGACGGCCCCTTGCGTCGCAGACGGGGGAGCCGCGTGACGCACGAACAGGATGCTCGCCCCCACCACGATCAGCGCAGCGACGGCGACGTACACGCTCCAGGGCCTCGGCGCAGCGTCGAGGCGGTTCGCGACCGCTCCGGCAGTCACCACCCGGTCCGCGAAGCCCGACGGGACCTCCGGATCGTCCCAGGCCTCCAGCAGCTCGCGGTCGAAATCAGGCATCGAATCCCCGCTCCTGCAGCGCCGTTCGGAGTGATCGGCGCGCTCGGTTGAGCCGCGACTTGACCGTGCCTGCGTCGCACTCCAACGCCTGGGCGATCTCGTCGTAGCTGAGGTGGTGGTACTCCCGGAGCAGGAACGCCGCCCGAAACGGGGGCGCCAGCTCCGCGACCGACTCCTGCAGCGCCCGCCCCAGCTCCCGGCGACGGGCTCCGTCGTCGGCTCTGTTCGAAGCCTGTAGCGGCACGACCGACGCATCCACGAACAGCGCGTCCTTCCGTTTGCGCAGGTGGTCGATCGTCACCCGGGTCGCGATGGTGAGGATCCAGCTGCTCAGCTTTGCGGTGCCGTTCCGATCAAACCGGGACAGCGCGGTGAACACCCGCAGGAACGTCTCCTGCGCCAGGTCCTCCACACAGTCACGCTCCGGAACCACCATGCGCGCCACCAGCGCGAACACCGGCCGCTCGTACCGCTGGACCAGGGCCCGGCAACCCGCTGTGTCGCCATCCCGAGCCCGCTCGAACGTCACGTCGTCCAGTTCGGCGTAGGCCGGAGGGCTGGGGGGCGGCGCGGGCATGGGCAAACTCATCTGTGCATTACACGTCAACGCGCGCCCGTTGTTCCCGGGCGAGGCGCATCACCGCCAATTCGGCCTCCACCGCGATGCGCTCCGAGAGCTGCTGGTCCCGGCCGGGACGTGGATGACTTCTCTGGATCAGCGCCAGGGCGCGGGCCAGCGACACCCCCAGCCCGAAGCTCAACGCGGCCAGCGCCCAGGGCACCCACACCGGCGCCACCGACCGCAGCTCGAGGCTCAACAGCACGCAGGCCAACAAGACCGCGACCGCAGCGGCGGCGAGCCCGAGCACGGCCAGCAAGCCCTCCATCGTCAGGGGCGTACCCATCAGTAGCTGGTGTGCTGCTCGAGCAGCTCGGCGGTGTTCCAGCGGCCGTCGGCCTTCACCCCGCGTCGGACTTCGAGGTCACACGCTGCCGTGTTGTTCACCATCGAGTTCAACTCCGGAGCCGTCCAGTGCTCGAGCCCTTCGAGGGTCTTGGCGACCTCGTCCAGCTCGATCTGCAGCTCCGACAGCCCCGTCTGGGCGTGGACTTCGCTGAGCTGCTGCCAGGCTGACTCCAGCGTCACCTGAGCCGCGTCCCGATCTCCGGCCGCAGCTGACCGCATCGCCTCCGAGCGAGCCGAGGACGCAGCGATGGCGGCGAAGTAGCCCGCCGACTCGAAGTCCAAGCTGGCCTTCACCACCGTCGGGTCGGGCGACCGCCCCAAGTGCAGGCGCGCGTCCGGGGAGGCCCCGGCGTCGGTCACGAGCCGGGCGGTGACTACGTCGCGCGGACCGCCGGGTCCGATGGACAGCGGCAGCAGCATCCGACGGCGGTCCGACGCGCTGAGCGAGCCCAGCGCGACACGCACCGTGCCGTCGGCGCGGCGCGCGAGCTCACCGGCCAGCTCACCGATGCGCACGCCGGGGTTCGGGACCAGCTCCAGGACCACGTTCCGGGCCACGACGGCGCGCATGCGCTCCACCTCGCGGTCCAGGATCCTCACGAGGGCGCCCGGGCCCGGACTGAACAGGTGGCTCCCCATCCCGCGCTCCGCGAGCAGGTTGAGCAGAGGGGCGTCGTAGTCCGCGCCCAGGCCGACGGTGGTCGAGGCCACGCGGTGCAGGTCCCATCCCGTGCCGACGACCGCCGCCAGACCCTCGGGGGTGGAGATGCCCTCGTTGGCGTGCCCGTCCGAGAACACCACCACGCGCCGGTCATGGGTCGCCGGCGCCTCGGCGAGGAGCTCGTACGCGAGCTCCAGGCCGCAGCTCATGCAGGTCCCGCCGAGCGGAGCGAGCTGGCCCACCGCGTCCGAAGCCAGAGCCCGCGAATCGCCCAACCTCGTGGGGGCCAACACCGTGCGCCCCTCGGACTCGAAGCTGACGATCGACAGCAGGTCGTCGTCGCCCAGCCGCTCCACCAGCCGGGCGGCGCCGGCGCGCGCATCCTCGATCCTGGTTCCCGCCATGCTCCCGCTGACATCCACGACGATCGTGATGGCGGCGGGCCGCTGCACGACGTCGCCCACGCCCTCGTCCGCCTGGATCTCGACCATCGCCCGGCTGTCCGACTCGTCCGGCGACAGCACGGAGCGCTCGGCACGCAGCGTCATCGAGAGCGGCCCGACGCGCGCCGGGGGCAACAGGGACGGGCCCGAGCCGACCGCAGGGATGGCCCCTACTGCGGCAGGATCGGCCAACAGGGCGACGGCGACGACGGCGCTGGCGGCGACGAGGACGGCGGAGAGCAGGGTCAGGGGGCGATCGAGCATTCGGGTCTCCGGTGGGGCGTCTGCACGTTCCACGGAGGCCGCACGAAGAGGTTCCCAAACGGACAGTCGCGAACGCTGCTAGGAGACCTTCTTCAGGAACGCCGTCTTGAGGTAGATGGCGACCTTGTTGACCTTGCCCTCGACGTGGGTGGGGTCGTCCCCCAGGCGGATGTTCTTGACCAGCGTGCCGCGCTTCGCGGTGAACCCCGCGCCCTTCACGTCCAGGTCCTTGATCAGCGTGACGGAGTCTCCATCGGCGAGCGTCACGCCGTTGACGTCCCGGACGGTCGGGCCTTCCTCGGCGGCTTCCCCCTCTCGGGCCCAGGCGAGCACGTCGTCCTCGATGTACAGCTGCTCGAGCAGGTCGCGCGCCCAGGCGTCATCCGGCAGGCGCTTCAGCAGCCGCCAGGCCACCACCTGCACGACGGGCTCCTGGCTCCAGGCGGTCTCCTGGAGGCAGTACCAGTGGTTGGGATCGAGCTCGGCGCCCGCCACCTGGGGCGCGCACACGCCGCACAGCGTGACGGACTCGCCTCGGGACGGGACGGCGAAGGACGACGTCGACTCGTCGCTGTTGCACAGGGCGCAGGGGTCGCTCATGGGATCTCCAGGCAGGCCCCGGAGTGTAGGGGCGGCACGGTCGGCAGTGCAGGGGCGGCACGGTCGGCCCATTGCGTGGGAGCGATCCCGCAGGTCCCCCCTGCTGGTTCGCCACGCTGGACCGCTCCGACCGCTCCGTCACCTGCTCCGCCGATCCAGCTCTTCCATCAACCCCTCCAAGCCGGGCACCGCCGCGTCGATCGCCGCGAGCTGCTTCGCCGGAAGGGAGCCCCGCCACCCTCCGACCACCCCCTTGCGGTGGTAGCTGCTCCGATCCTCGTCGCCGATCTCGCGACCGGACTCCCGTCGGAAGGACACCGCGCGGGCCGCGGCCTCATCAAAACCCGCAGGAAGCGAGATCTTCAGGTGCGAAGCGACGCGCCGGATCTGAGCTTCGGGCTCCGTCACGAGCGCGCTGTACCGCACCAGCAGCACATTCGGACCGGCCGCGGCCGCCGCCCGCAGCGACCGCGTCGCCGGCGGCAGGACCATCGCCGTCACCCGGGCGAACGCCTCCTGCTGGTCCAGACCCGAAAACGCCGACGCCGCCGGTCCGGCGAGGGCATACCAGCAGGTGGACAGCACCACATCGCGCAGATCGCGCCACGCATAGAGCATCGGTCCACTCCCCACCTCCGTCAGGAAGTGCGTCTTGAGGCAGTGCCCGTCCCGGCCCGTCGCCACAAACGCACGCAGCCGCTCCTCCTCGGGATCGCCGGGCGTGTTCGTGGGGAAGTCGTCGTCCCGCCCCCCCTGGAAGCGGCCCGACGAGAGCGTCGTCCCCGTGGAGCGCACGAGGGCGCGGGCGATGCGGTCGAGCCACGACGTGCCGGAGCGCGGCACGCCCGAGGTGATCACGAGGGACGGATCGTGCCACTGCGGCCACGCCGCGCGCTGCGGAGGGACCATCGACGCGGCCAGCGTGGCAGGGACATCACCCTGGCAGACGAGGGCGCGATCCAGGCGGACCAGCGCGTCCAGCCCGGCCCGCCGCCAGGGCACCACCAGCCCGTCGCCGGACAGCTCCGTGCCAGCGCGGAGCCATCCGTCGACCTCCCGCGGCAACCGGTCGACCACCTCCACCGCGGAGATCACGACCGGCCGAGCTCCCCGTCCCCGAACGCGTCGAGGTACTCGCCGAAGTAGCCCCCGCAGGTGCCCATGCGCGGGCAGGTCTGGCATGGCTCCCCGAAGCGCCGACCGAGCTGCACCGCCCGCACGTCCTCCGCCTGAAAGTCGGTGCGCGACCAGAAGTTGACCGCGTCGCCGCCGGTGACCCCCGACAGGTCCTGATCGTGCAGCATCCGGTCGTGGCTCCAGGGCCACAGCTCCTCGGCGAGCACGCAGTCGGGCACGCAGAAGAAGATCAGCTCGACGCCGCCCGCCGCGCAGCGCCCGTGCAGGTCCCTGAAGCGGTCCATGAGGTGGCGCTGCTGGCTGATGCTCAGGTTGAGGTCCAGGGACGTCTTGGGCGCGCCGTCGATGGGCACCGAGTTCCCCATCACCCACTTCTGGCAGCCCAGGGCGATGTATGCGTCGGCGATGGCCTCCAGATCGGCCACGCTGTGCACGCTCAGCACGGTCGCGCCGTAGATGCGCCCCGTCAGTGTCTCTTTCGCGTTGGTCACGCCCGCCTGGAACGCGTCCCACCAGCCGGCCTTGCCCGTGATCAGCCGGCCGGACTCCTCACCGCCGGCGTGCATGGAGATCATCAGCTCGTCGAGCAGGGGCCCGACCTCCTCCGCGAACGCGCGGCTCTTCCAGCGCAACAGGTTGGTGATCGCGTAGTTGCGCAGCCCCAGGTCCCGGGAGAGCCGCAGGGCGTCGGCGAAGCGGGGGTGGATGCTCGGCTCGCCGCCCATGAATTGCACGACACGGACGCCGTCGGCGGCGAAGCTCCGCAGGTTCGACTCGATCTTCTCCCACGCCATGAACGTGCCCTGACCGATGCGCAGGGACTCGCAGCAGAACGAGCACTTGAGGTTGCACGCGTCGGCGATGAAGAGCTCGCGCCACGCCGGCGCGCCCCCCTCCTTCTCGGTGTGGCTCCGGCCGAGCCGCGGCCCCAGGTCCGGTCGCTTGCGGTCAAGCACCGCGATCAGCTGCGCCAGGCCGCGGGCGAGGTCGGGCTGCGCGGCGTCGTCCAGCACCGCCACCTGC